>JBHHXT010000406.1:0-3407 GCA_046757165.1 bacterium
CGCTAAGCTGAGCGCGCCCTGACCGGGGGGGAACGGTGTACAAGCTTCAGCTTGCGGGGCGGGGGGAAAACACGCTAAAGCGTGAACACCCCACAAAACCTTGCGAAGGTTTCGAACCTTCGCAAGGTTACCCGCTAAGCTGAGCGCGCCCTGACCGGGGGGGAACGGTGTACAAGCTTCAGCTTGCCGGGCTGGGGGGAAACACGCTAAAGCGTGAACACCCTAACACCTGAACCCTTCGCGAGGTTGCTCCGTCAGACAGCCATCAGGTACCCATCTCTCCTTCCGACTTATTGACATTGCAGTTTACACCATTCACTGTGCAATTTTTTACCCCACATATATGCAACTATTTGCACTATACCGAATTCTGTCCGATTTACCGGAATATCTTTTATTTCCATGATTTCCATGCAAATAATTGTACTTAGTGATTGACCGAAAACGCCGTCGGTGTCATTTCGACCAACGGGAGAAATCTGTCAATGCACAGACTAATTGCCTTTAAGACTTTGTTTTTTAATGTCAAGATCTTCGTTGACAGATTCCTCACCCTGAACAACGGGTTCGGAATGACACCACTTTGGGAAACGTTTCATAGTTTTCGTTCAAACACTACGTAGCTAATCTTGCGTAGCACGGAGGCATGATTGTTGTAAAGTTGACACCTACCTGCAAACTGTTGATCCTGATCTATCATTTCTAAAGTATCGCTGTAGTCACGAGCACCACTGCCTTAGCCGAGCGTAATTCCATTTATGGTTGCGAACTATGGTCACGAATAAGAGCCCACCATTGGTTGATATTTGGTGTATTCCATAGGCACACACTTACACGCCTGACTTTTGAGCTGATGACTGTGTAACTTCAGCCTTAAAAAAAGGGCGTGTCTGAATGAAGATTCCTGTAAAGAACTTACCCACTTGGGAGGAATGCATTATGAGTTTGCTCAAATTTCAAATGTCGTTCGAGCCCCGGCTTTTTCAGAGGCTGATCATCCCGATGCTCCTGTTCAGCCTGGCGTTTGTCCCTGTTGGCCTGGCTCAAACGACCGGCACGATCTCAGGAAAGATCGTCGACGCAAGGACCGGAGATCCCCTGCCCGGTGCCAATGTTTTCCTGCGAGGCACAACCACAGGCGCTGCCAGTCTCGCCGACGGGACCTATTCCATTGAAAATCTGCCACCCGGCACCTACCAGGTTGTCGCATCGTTCATCGGCTACCACTCCATACAGAGCGAGGTCGAGGTTGTCGTCAACGAAGCGGCCACGGCCGATTTTTCCATGAGCGAGGATATCTTCCGGGCCGAAGAAGTCGTCGTTACAGGCATTGCCAACAAACGGTCCAAAAGCAGGTCCGAGGTGGCCGTCAGCAGCATCGAAGTCAGCAGTCTGACTGAGAAACAGAGTTACACCTCTGTTGACCAATTGGTCAACGGCAAGCTGGCGGGCGTGCACGTTGCGACCTCTTCGGGCAATGTTGGAGGGGGATTTCGCTTCTTCGTTCGCTCCGGCGGCGGCTTGAACGGCAACGAGCAGCCCGTGATCTACATCGATGGCGTGCGCGTCGACAATACTCAACTGCGGCCGTTTTTTACCGGCGGTCAGGGTCTGGGGACCCTCTCAGATATCAATCCCAACGATATCGCGACCATCGAGGTGCTAAAAGGCCCGGCAGCCGCCGCCTCTTATGGCACGAACGGCTCCAACGGCGTCATCTTGATTACGACCAAGCGAGGCAAGATCAGCCCAGACCCCAGGGGCAATCTGTCGATCAATTACAAATTTACGCGCGGCACCAATAAGAAAGCTTACGACTACAGCTCCGAGCAATTCTTGAGCGCCAATGACGCCAATAATGCGTTTGTCGACGGCGACATCTTCCAGCACAACCTCAGTGTGAGCGGGGGCAATGCTTTCATCAAATATTACGCCTCCTTCGAAGACCGCTCTGAAGAAGGCATCATGCTGAACAACTCCCTGGACCGGTCCAACTTGCGGGCGAACATCGATGTCTTCCCGTCGGATAAATTCAATTTCAACGTCACGGCCGGCTACGCAGCCACGGATGCCGATGTGCCGCAAAACGACAACAACACCCGGGGCTGGCTTGGCAATACCCTGCTGTTCGCCCGCTCCTATCGCTTTCTCGACAGTCTGTCCATCGCCAATCTGTTGAACAAGTCCGACAACGACCGCTTTATCGGCTCGATTCGTGCGAACTGGACCCCGATCAAGAATTTGGAAGCCACCTTCAGCGTGGGCATCGACAACTCTGACCTGCGCTGGGATGAATTCTTGCGCTCTGACCTGCCATTTGGAGGCGTCACAAGTGGACAGCGGCAAATCTGGGCGCGCGGCAACAAGCAACTGACCTTTGACGCCAACGCAAGCTACTCCTATAATCTCGGAAGGTCCATTCAGGCCACCTCGACGATCGGCGCGCAGTTGTTTGACCGGGAACGGACCACCGCCTTTATGCAGGTACAGAATTTCAGCAGCCCGCTGATCACCGACATCGGTTCGGGCGCGGACATCCTCGACAAAGGTGAAGAGAAACTCAACACCCGGGAAGCGGGCATTTTCACCACCCACCAGCTCTCCTATGACGACCAGTATTTCGTCACACTCGGTTTGCGCAACGATTTTGCCAGCTCAATCGGGAACACTGCCCCCGACATTTTCTATCCGCAAGCCAGCATCGCGGTGCGTCTGGACAGGTACGATTTTCTGCCCTCGGCTTTTGGTCTCTTCAAGCTCCGCGCGGCCTATGGGGAAACCGGCATTCTGCCTGACCTCACAGACGGGATTCCCTTGCTCTGGTCCGCCGAGTCTGGCGGCTTTGGTGCCGGCGCCGTGCTGGAAACCATTGGCAACCTGGAGATCGAGCCGGAGCGTGTGAAAGAGCTCGAGCTGGGATTCGAGACCGAGTTCTTCCGCAACTACGCCCTGGAGTTTACCTATTACCAGCAGTCCTCGAAAGAATCAATCATCGATTTTCGCAATGCCCCATCGACCGGAAAGATTGCCTCCGAAGTTCCAATCAACATCGGACAGGTTGACGGCTGGGGCATCGAGTCGCTCTTCCAGGCGACCCCGATTCGAAGCCGGAACTTTCAATTGGACCTGAGTTTGGTCAATTCCTTCCAGACCAATGAAGTGAAAGACCTCGGCGGGGCCCAACCCATTTTTGACGGCTTTGACATCAACGTCACCAAAGAAGGATTGCGCAATCACGAGTTCTTCCGCGAGAAAGTGATCGGGGCCAGGTTTAACGAAGATGGTACCTATGCCGGACCGGAGCTGACGGAGGAACGGGTGCCCCTGGGCAATCCCATTCCGGAGTACACCGGCTCGGCATCCCTGAACCTGAACCTGTTCAAGAACCTCAACATCTACGTCCTGGC
>JBHHXT010000407.1:0-3395 GCA_046757165.1 bacterium
AAAAAAGTATTAGGAAGAATCAACCAAAAGTCGCAAAGAGCGGCTGCTTCGATACCAAATCGGAGAATCAAATGGTTTGATGTGAGATAAGATCGAGGGAAGGGGTGACGACGCCGAACAGTTTGGGCAGGCTTACCGGTTTCCGTACTACAAGCCGACAACACTGAATATGGTTGCGGCTTTGTCGCGCTGGGCTACCACGCGTATTTCAAGTGAAAATAAAAAGGCGACCATGTGTTTTTTGATACTTGAGGAGGAAGAAGTCACATGGACGCCCGGTGAAGTATAAAAAAGTCATAGTAAGTACAGCAGGGACCTTCAAATATTCCACCAGGCGGGGCTGACCCAATATTAATACCTGACGAGCTCTTTTCTGTCACTTTTGGCAAGACTTTCTTGTGATACACTTTTTTTCGAGTTTCGAGTTTAGGATTTCGGATTTCCGGTTGCTAAATCCCGCCTTCTGCGGGGCTTGTCCGGGTTAGGGAATACTTGTGACCCCATCTCTCGTTTTGGCATAAGAAACATTATTTTTCAAAAATCTTCTAGCCGGAAGGAACTATTGACCGATAAATTCGATAAGTAAACTGTAAAAAATGAAGATCTTAGAAATTAAGTTGCGCTTTTTTAAGATTTATTAACTTTTCAAACTCTTTTAAGCATTTCCATCCACTGTGTCCTACTTTACTGAAATAATCGCAGGTTCATCCGAACGGGAGCACTTCAATATGAAAAACCTCGTCACCTCTGCCACGAGCTTCAGACGCTCGCTCGTCTCGCTCGCCCTTGTCTCGCTCTGCCTGATTCAACCCTTGCATGCCCAGAGCGCGAGACCGGGCAAAACGCTGGAACCCGAAGAAAAACACGCTGTGTCCGGGAAAATCATCGCCAAACTACTCCGGCAGTATCATTATAATCATGAAAGAATTGACGACGCAAAGTCGGCGGAAATGCTGGACCTGTACATCGATCGCTTTGACCGCAAGCGGTTGTACTTCCTGGCATCCGACATCGAGAAGTTCGAGCTTTTCCGAGACACCCTCGATGACGGCATTGTCTCCGGGAATATAGATGCCGCGTACATCATCTTTGACACCTTCAAAACACGGGTTCACCAGAGAATAGACTATGTCAACGAACGCCTGAAGAAAGAATTCGACTTTAACGTGGACGAGGTTTATCCAATAGACCGCAGCGAGGCGCCCTGGGCCCGGACCCCCCGCGAGCTCGACGAATTGTGGCGCAAAAAACTGAAAAATGAGGCGCTCAACCTGAAGCTGGCAGGCAAAGACTGGCCTGGAATTCAAGAGACCCTGAGAAAACGCTACGCCAATTCCAGGAGACGGATAGACCAGTACAAGTCCGAAGATGTGTTCCAGCATTTCATGAATGCCCTTTCCGAAACCTTCGATCCTCACACCAGCTACTTTTCACCGATTTCATCCGAGAACTTCGGTATTGACATGAGCCTCTCCCTCGAGGGCATCGGGGCGCAGCTGACCACCGAAGACGAATACACTAAGGTCGTACGAATTCTCCCCGGTGGCCCCGCCGATAGAAGCGGGCAGCTCTGGGCCAACGACAAGATCATCGGCGTCGCTCAGGGCAGGGAGGGCAAGATGCTCGACGTCATCGGGATGCGCCTGGACGACGTCGTGCAAAAGATTCGCGGCCCGAAAGGCTCGGTTGTCCGGCTCGAGATCATCCCCGCAGATAACACGCCCGGAGACCCACCCAAAGAGATCACCCTGGTACGGGACAAAATCATTCTCGAGGAGAGAGCTTCCAAGAGCGACACCGTGGAGTTTATGCACGAAGGCGTCAGCTACAAGCTCGGCATTATCGACATCCCGGCGTTCTACGTGGATCTGGAGGCCCAACGACGAGGCGACCCGAACTACAAAAGCACCACCCGCGATGTCAGACGCCTGATTGATGAGCTCGAAAGCGCCGGCGTCGATGGCATCATCATCGACTTGCGCGGTAACGGCGGGGGCTCTCTTCAGGAAGCCATCGAGCTCACGGGTCTGTTTATTGAGGATGGCCCGGTGGTTCAGGTCAAAAGCTCCATCGGTTCCAAGCGGGTCGAAAACGATCCCGACCCCGGCATTGCTTACACGGGTCCCCTCGGCGTCCTGGTGGACCGATTCAGTGCTTCTGCCTCCGAAATCTTTTCATCGGCCATTCAAGACTACGGACGCGGAGTCATTATTGGCAGCCAAACCTATGGCAAGGGGACGGTGCAGAACCTGCTCGGCCTGAATCGCTTCATTCGTTCAAATGATGAAAAATATGGGCAGGTCAAAGTGACGATTGCCAAGTTTTATCGTATCACCGGCAGCACAACTCAACATCAGGGCGTGATTCCGGACATTGTCTTTCCGTCGATTTACAACGAAATGGACTTCGGCGAAAACAAGCAACTGCACGCCCTGCTCTATGATGAAATCTCCCCGGCGTTGTTCAGGCGCCATGACCAGGTTTCCATGTTCCTGGCCCGGTTGCGCACCAACTCCAGAATACGCACGGCGCAGAGTCGTGAGTTTCAACACATCATCGAGGACATCGAAGAATATATATCTGAGCAGAACCGCAATGCCGTCTCTCTCAGAGAAAGAAACCGCAAAGCCAAACGCGAACGGACAGAAGCCAAAAGGCTAAGGCGTGCAAACGAGAGACGGTTTGCAAAGGGCCTGCCGCCGCTAAAGAAAGGGGATAAAATTCCGGATGAAGACAAAGCCCCGGACGCGCGTTTGCAAGAAGGGCAGTATATTATGGCGGACTTGATCGCGCTAACGAATCCGGATCGGGCGGGGCACATTGCGAAAACCCGTGAACTCAAACGGTCAGGTAAAGGGCGCACTGAAGCAGCCAAGAGCGGG
The DNA here is from genome assembly GCA_046757165.1 of bacterium. GTDB lineage: Bacteria > Zhuqueibacterota > Zhuqueibacteria > Oceanimicrobiales > Oceanimicrobiaceae > JBHHXT01. The sequence goes on from JBHHXT010000407.1 coordinate 2,883, forward strand.
GGTGAGCAACCGGAGAATTAGCTTCTGGGAACTCTTTCGATTTGAGAAGAGCATGGCCTGGAGGTCATGCTCTTTTTTTGGGCTCCCGGTACGATAGTATCAAATAAGCTGTGGTCAGATTGTGTGAAAACAAAAACAGCATCTTTCTAAGGGTACCCCTTGTTTTTGAATCTGCCGTGCAATATATTTAAACATAACTGCGTGGAAGCTCGATGAGCACGGCAAAACGGATTGAACATTTTCGAAATGCCTATGAAAGAGCTCTTGAATGTAAATGGAAAGGTGGCGCTACAAGTATTACCAGTCACCTAATAAGACGAAAGAAGCGCGGCCATCTTTCAGAAAACGCCACCGAAGCGGAACTGATTCAAAAGGGTTAGAAGTTCTTAGGTCCTCAAGTTCGAAAGTGTATGAATACACTCCTGCAGGAACGATGTACTTCGTCGTTTACAAAGAATGCGCCTTATTCTTCGACGAAAATGGTCTATGGGATACGGTTTTTCCGCCGGACGT
>JBHHXT010000408.1:0-3388 GCA_046757165.1 bacterium
AACAACGGCGATACGTGGACAGCTATCAAACGGGTTTGACGTACAAGGATGTCAGTTCCCTCGCCACCCATGCCAACGGCGACATTTTTGCCGGGGCGTTCATCGGCCTCCTCCGCTCCACCGACAACGGCGACACCTGGATATCAGCCAGCGCGGGTTTGCCCGAAACCCCGGTCGCCACGACGTTATCTATCAGTCCGAACGGACATATCTTTGTGGGGACTCGTGCCGGCGTCTACCGCTCGACGAACAGTGGGGAGTCCTGGACACCCATCAACGTCGGGTTGCCCAATCTTCCGGCTGTCTCTTTTGCCATCACTTCGACGGCAGAGGTTTTTGTTGGCACAGCCGGCGCCGGCGTTTTTCATTGCACCGACGATGGCGATACCTGGACGGAATTCACCGCCGGACTGTCCAATCCGGCCATTCAATCCCTCGCCATCGATTCTGGAGGGTTCATCTTTGCCGGCACCCGGGGGAGCGGCGTCATTCGGACGATTCAGTCGATTACCTCCGTCGAGGAGCTTTCCGGCGCCAGGCCGCGATCATTTTTCTTAGAGCAGAATTATCCCAACCCGTTCAATCCAACGACGACCTTCCAATATCGGGTGCCTACAGCGAGCCACGTGGTCTTGCGAATCCATAATTCCCTGGGTCAGGAGGTCCAGACTCTGGTTGATGAAATGAAGCAGCCGGGTGTTTACAGAATTCAGTGGCATGGTCAAAACCGTCACGGGCTCAAAGTTGGCAGCGGCGTGTACATCGTTCGGATGGTGGCGGATGATTTTGTGAGCAGTCAGATAATCTTGCTCATGAAATAGGATCGCACGACTGTGTCTTCCGGAGCTAACCTTGCGAAGGTTTTGAACCTTCGCAAGGTTTTGGGATGGAGCCTAATCCCTCTTCTCACATTCTTCAGCGATGATTCGATATGCCTCGCGGAACGGCACGCCCTGGTGCACCAGGGCGTAGGCCTTTTCGGTGGCAAAGATTTCCCCGGTCAAGCTCTGCTTGCATCTCTCTGCGTTGACGCTGAGATTTTCAAAAACGAGCGCCATGATGCCAAGCGTGGCCCGGGTGGTCTCGAAGCCGCGCAGCGTCGGTTCTTTGCTGAGCTGCATGTCCCGGTGGTAGCCTGAGATCAGATTGCAGGTCAGGGTCCTGAGCTGGAGCTCACAGGAGAGCAGGGTGTGATATTTCGCCCGCACCAGCTCCAGCACGTCCGGGTTTTGTTTCTGGGGCATGATGGAGCTGCCGGTGCAGAACTCGGTCGGCAGGTCGAAATAGCCCATTTCAGGCAAGCTGAAGAAGATCAAATCCGAGGCGATTCGGTTGAGGTCGAACATGATCTGGCTGAGGGCGTGCAGCACGGTCGATTCGAACTTGCCGCGGCTGTGCTGGGCGTAGATTGGGTTGGACTGCACACGCTTGAATCCGAGCTCGTGCGCGGTGAGCTTTCGGTCGAGTTTGAGCGGGACGCCATAGCCGGCCGCGGTTCCGAGCGGCGACTGGTCTATCAGGGTTGTGGCGACTGTGAGCAGCTTCAAATTGTCTTTCATCGCATCAACAAAAGCGGTGCCCCACATGGCGACCGAGGTGGGCATGGCTTTGCGCGTGTGGGTGTAACCGGCAAATCTGACGCGGCCGTATTTCTTGACCCAGGCGCGAATGGCGGAGATGAGCGCCTTGACGAGCCTTTCGCACGCCCGGAGCTCATCTTTGGCGTAAAGCCGCAGCGCGGTCAGCACCTGGTCGTTGCGCGACCGGGCGGTGTGGATTTTCTTGCCGAGGTCGCCGAGCTTCTCGGTCAGGTGGTTTTCGATCGCCGTGTGGCAATCTTCCTGGTCCGGCGAAATCTGAAACTGATTCTGCCTGCTCAGCTCTGCGATCTGATCCAGTTCCCGGCAGAGCTGCTCGACCTCGCGCTGAGTCAAGATACCGATTTGACCGAGCATTTTCACATGCGCGGCCGAGGCCTGGCAGTCGTAGACCACCAGTTTCTGGTCCAGGAGGGGGTCATTGCCGACCGTGAAGGCTTCGACCTGTTTGTTCAGGGGCGTGCCCTTTTGCCACAGTTTCATTTTTTCGCTCGTGTTTTTTCGGACACTGAGTCAACCGCCGCAGGCGTGGAGGTCGCCCGCCATTCGTAGGGCTGGCCTTCACGCAGCACCAGATTGTGCGCCTTCAACCGGATCGCATTGATGTTGATAAACCCGCGCGAATCTGTCGCGTCGAATCCCCCTTCCACCTCCATACTCGATAACTCCTGGTCATAAAGCGAAGTCGGCGACTCCCGCCCGACCACGGTGACATTGCCTTTGTAGAGTGACAGCAGGACGCGGCCGTCGATGGCCTCCTGGCTTTTGTTGAAGGCGCACATGATGAAATCCATCTCCGGGGAAAACCAGAACCCGTTGTAGATCAGCTCTGAGAATTTCGGGATGAGCATGTCGCGCAGATGGGTCACCTCTTTGTCCATGGCGATTCCTTCCAGGTCGCGATGGGCAGCCCATAAGATGGTTGCGGCCGGCGACTCGTACACGCCGCGCGACTTGATGCCGATGAAGCGGTTCTCGACCATGTCCACGCGCCCGATGCCGTGCTGACTGCCGAGCTCGTTCAAGTAGAGAAAGAGGTCGAGCGGGGTGCTGTGCTCGATGCCAGCCTGGCGGTTGACCACCTGCACCGGCGTGCCGTTCTTGAAATGAATTTCGATGAGTGCTTCGGTATCCGGCGTGTCGTGGATGGCGGCTGTCCAGGAGAACACCTGCTCCTCAGGCCGGTAGAGGGTGTCTTCCAGCACCCCGGCTTCGTGACTGATGTGCATGAGATTCTCGTCTTCGCTATAGGGTTTGGCCCGCGATGCTTTCACCGGAATGTTCCATTTCTCGGCGTAGTTGAGTAAGTCGCTGCGACCTTTGAAGGTTTCCAGAAACTCTGGATCTTTCCACGGTGAAATGACGGTGATACCCGGATTCAGGGCATAGTAGGCCAGCTCGAAGCGCACCTGGTCGTTGCCCTTGCCCGTGGCGCCGTGTGCGACGAATTCCGCGCCTTCCTCTTTGGCAATCTCGATTTGCTTCCTGGCCAGCAGCGGCCGCGCCAGAGCGGTGCCGAGCAAATACCGGCCTTCGTAGAGGGCATTTGCGCGCAGGGCAGGGAAGATGTAGTCGGTAACGAACTCCTGCCGCAAGTCCGCGACATAGACCGTGCGCGCCCCCATGGCCAGCGCTTTCTTCTCGACCTCATCAAAGTCGTCCTTCTGGCCGACGTCGCCCACGAAGCAGACCACCTCGAACCCCTTGTTGATGAGCCATTTCAAAATTACCGACGTGTCCAGCCCTCCGCTGTATGCCAGGATTACTTTGTTCATTTGTTTGTCTCCTTT
>JBHHXT010000409.1:0-3361 GCA_046757165.1 bacterium
GACCATGACAATCTGTTCTTTCCCATTTTCACCGGAAAGCACGCCAGCGCATGGGACGATTGTTTCTCCTGCCATCCAAATCCGAGCAATCGCAAGGATTTCACCTGCCTGGAGTGCCACGAACACCGCCGGTCCGAGATGGATGCCATACACCAGGGCATCCCTGGCTACGCGTATCAGGACAGCGAATGTCTTCTCTGCCACCCAACAGGCGAGAAAGGGGAATTCCAGGACCATGATGCGCTCTTCTTCCCCATCTTTTCCGGTCCCCACAATCATAAATGGGATTCCTGCACTACCTGTCACGAGAACGCCTCGAACCGTCAGGAGTTTACTTGTCTCAATTGTCACGTGCATGATCAACAAAAAATGGATGACAAACATCTTGGCGAGGTGGATGGCTATGCCTATGAAAGCAACGCATGTTACGACTGTCACCCAAATGGAAAAGAAGATGATAGCAAATAGGATTGAAAAACTCGTTTTGTCGGGCTGCCTGATCTTTTTGTCATCGAGTGTGCTGCCGGCCATATCGTTTGGCCAGACTCTGGTGAGAAGAACAGGGGAAGTCAAATACCTGTCGCAGAATTCTCTCTATATCGACCTGGGGTCCGAACAAGGACTGCGCAAAGGCGACACCCTGACCGTCAAAAGAGACAGGCGAGTCATCGGTAAACTGGTCGTGCAGAACATTGCCAGGCTTTCTGCCGCCTGCAAATTCCTCTCTCAAAACACACCCATCAGGATTGGTGACCAGGTGGAAATCGTCATCCTGATGCGCGACAAAGTGCCGGCCGCAACGCCGGTTGAATCGACCAAAGAGAAGGGGGTTGAGAGCCAGCTCGCACGGCCCCAGTCTCCGAAACGCCGGCTCCGCCGCCGGCCGGTCGCCAGCAAAAATAACCGCGTCAAGGGACGCTTCAGCATGCAGATGCTCTCCCTTGATGATCAAACGCCCTCAAATCGCGACACCTATCAGATGGCGTTTCGCAGCAAGCTCAAAATAGAGCGCTTCATGGGGTTTCCCGTTGCGCTCAGAGTTCGCTGGCGCTCGCGCTCCCATCACCGCCAGAACCTCCAGAGCAGCGAGATCGCAACTGACGAATGGCGCCATCATTTCTATGAATTCGGGCTGGTTTCCAACAGCAAAGAGGCAAATGTCGAATTCGGCCTAGGCCGGGTTCTTTCGAACAGAATACGAGGTCTCGGCTACATCGATGGCGGCCTGTTTTCGCTCAAAATGAACGGAGTCTGGCGTGTCGGTGTGGCCGGAGGAACCCAGCCGAGTTTGCGCACGCTGGCCTTCCAAACCGCGGAACACAAATTCGGTATTTTCCTGAATTTCGAGAAGGGCGAGTATGGCAAACAGCGGGTCTCTTCGACTGCTGCCTTCTCGGGCAGATACCACAAAGGGGAGGTGAGCCGGGAGTTTTTCTATCTGCAAAACACTACCTCTTTCGGGGGCAAGTTCTCACTCTACCAAACGGTTGAGATAGATCTCAATCGCAATTGGAAGAGGGATTCCGGCCACGCCAGTTTCCAGCTCAGCAACTTTTTTCTCAGCGCCAATTATTATCCGACAAAATTCATTTCGATCAGCGGCTCCTATGATGCCCGCAAGAGTGTGCGGGTGTACGAGACTCGTTCCATCCCGGACAGCCTCTTCATCGAAGTGCTGCGCCAGGGCTTCCATGCGGGCATCACCGTGCGTTTGCCAAATCGTATCCGGCTTTCCGGCAATTTGGGCATCCGTCTCCGCACGGGGCAGCTCAGGAGCACAACTTCGGCCTCTTTCGGCCTCAGCGTCCCACGCATTTTCAATAGTTGGGCGACGTTGAGCGCCCGCCTCTCCTACTTTAATACCCTGTTTACAAAAGCATATCGCCCCAGCGTCCGCATCCGGCTACCGGTCACGCGCGGGCTCTCAGTCAACGCCAGCGGGGGGAGCTATGTCTATCAAAGCAGCAGCGGCACGACGCACAGCGACTGGCTGGAAGCGAACGGCAGCTACCGCATCAATCGTCGCCTGTTTTCCAGTTTTGGCTACAGAATGTTTCTGGATGAAAGGTTGCGGTCTGCGAGGTTGTCTCTGGAACTGGGTGTGGTGTTGTAGCCCCTGACGAGTTCTTTGCTGCCCCGACTGTCCTGATTGTATGCCTATGATGACTGTCGGGGCTTTTTTCGAGTTTGGACCTTCGCGCCTGCGTGACAATTCCAGTGCTCGAGAATTCCTCCTTGACTTCCCTGCGCATCCTTCCTATATTTTAACAAAGTCACCATTACAACATCAAAGGAGAAATCGGGGCGATAAGGATCGCGGACCCGCTAGACGACTAGTGCCGCCTAACGCGGCGCCGATGGTGCATGTTCGGAAAACGAAAAGCACGGGCGGCCGCCCGTGATACCGTCGTTGAGGCGCGTCAAAAAGGAGCGAGAATGAAAGAAATAATCAAGAAACTTCAAATCAAAGACGGGCAGATAGGCAAAATCATTAATCTGCCCAATAATCTTAGGAAGAATTTTGACGACTGGCCAAAAGAATTGCTGTCAAACAAGAAAACAAGTTTAGATTTTGTTATCATTTTCGTGAAAAACGTCAAAGAGATTGAAAGGTACGCTGGTCAATCTATTGAACTGATTCGCACGGATGGTCTTCTTTGGTTTGCCTATCCGAAAAAGACATCTGAGATTCAAACAGATATAAGCAGAGATAATGGCTGGGAATTGCTTTCAACACTTGAATATCGCCCCGTTAGATTGATTTCTCTGGATAAGAATTGGTCCGTTCTTAGGTTCAGGGAGAAATCATTAGTAAGATGAAACATCTTTCAAATCAGTCACTATGGACAGTTGTTCTCTTGCGCCCCATACCTGTCCGGACGGAAAGCATGCTTCGTTTCGCTCACAACCCTGGTGGTGGTGAGTTTGCCCGAGAGCTGGAAGCCGTTCATGGGAGATGAGCCCGAGCCGTCAACCCCGCAGGGTTCGGAGTTACCGTCTCGAATGTCTTGAATAGATGTGAATAGAACCCGATAGCTTACAATTCGCTTGTTTCTTATCATTTGATTTAGTATTCTAAAAACACTAGGTAGTTAAAAATACTTATATCTCGATTCTTATTACCGAGAAAGCCAAGACATTCTATTTTCGAGTACCACGCAATGGAAAACCAGCCCATAATGCATGCTTGTCCAACCTTTTGCTGTTCTGGAGCAACGCTATGGCCTACAAATAATTCCATAGTTTTCTCGCTATCTCCCCAATGGTTACAATTTTTTTATTGACTTGCAACCAAAAATCCGTATATCCCGCGACACAGCCACAACACCTACTTGAAATGGCTGCGCTTCTATCTTGATTT
>JBHHXT010000410.1:0-3335 GCA_046757165.1 bacterium
CGTCGGCAGCTCCGCCGGTGGGGTAGCGAGCCTGAAGAGTTACGACCCTGGCGAGGTGCCGCCCGGCACAACCTGCCATTTCTACGGCATCAAAGGGCCGACAAATCCGCTGGCGGTGCGGCAGAACCGCTCTTTGCCTGAGACTTTCACGCTGGAGCAAAACTATCCGAACCCGTTCAACCCGGAAACCACCATCCGCTTCCACCTGCCAGAGGCAGCAGGAACCACGCTCGCCATCTACAACCTGCTGGGTCAAAAAGTCCGCACACTCGTGCACGGAACGCTCGCCGCGGGCAGATATTCGGTGAAGTGGGATGGCCGGGATGAACGCAGGCTGCAAGTACCCAGCGGCGGGTATGTGTTCGAGCTGCGTGCGACGGGTTTTGTTCAAAGAAGGAAGATGCTTCTGGTAAGGTAGGGAACCACCGAGATTTCAAACAGAAAAGCCCCGACTTTTGCTTGTTAAATTACAGTGAAAGTCGGGGCTGTCTTGGGTAGTCGTTTTTGTTTACGCCGAAGGCGTTTGACATCAAAGCCCAGGGTTCGTCGAACTAGTAGTCATAAGCGTCCTCATCTGCAACCACCACCACCTCATCCGCAGGTCTTGGTGTATTTGGGGCCCGGAGCTGGTGATTGTTGAGCTTGAACTTACGCAGCATTTGTTCGAGCTGTGCCGCCTGTCCAGCGAGCTCATCAGAAGAAGCCGCGCTTTCCTCCGCATTGGCTGTATTGGCCTGGGTGACGTTGTCAATCTGAGTGAGACCCGAATCCATCTGCGTAATGCTCTGGGACTGCTCCGTCGAGGAGGAGGCGATTTCGCCCACCAAATCCGTCACGGTCGCAATGGCCTGAACGATTTCCTCGAAGGATTTTGCGGTCACATTGGCCAGTTTCGATCCGGCCTCGACATTGGTCATGGAGGCTTCAATCAGTTCGGTCGTTTCCTGCGCCGCTTTGGCGCTTCGTTGCGCCAGATTCCGCACTTCTTCTGCCACGACCGCAAACCCTTTGCCATGAACCCCGGCACGCGCCGCCTCGACTGCGGCATTGAGTGCCAGCAGGTTGGTCTGAAAGGCGATCTCATCAATGGCTTTGATTATTTTCGAGATCTCATCCGATGATTTCTTGATATCCTTCATGGCCGCCAACATCTTGGTCATCTGTTTGTTGCCTTCATCCGCCTGGTTTTTGGCGACGGCAGACAGCTTGTTGGCCCGGGTGGCATTTTCAGCGTTTTGCTTGGTCTGCGCACTCACTTCATTCATCGAAGCTGTGATTTCTTCCAGTGAGCTCGCCTGCTTGGTGGCCCCATCTGAAAGCATGCGGCTGGCACTGGAGAGTTCCCCGGTGCCGGCAGCAACCTTTTCAACGGTTACCGCCACCTGGCCGAGGATTTCGTTCAGGGAGTCCACCGTCTTGTTCAGGGCTTTTTTCATGGTTTCATGGTCGCCTTTGTAGTCGCCATTCACGCGCAAGGTCAAATCTCCTCCCGCAAGCTTTTCGAGGCACCGTACGGCTTCATTGACCGGTTCAAGCAGGTTCTCTATGGTGGTGTTAATCCCGGTAATGATTTCACGATATCCCCCATCAAATTTGGCGGAATCACCTCGGACGTCCAGGTCCCCTTCTGCTGCAGCTTTGGTCAGCATTCTTCCTTCCTTGACCAATTCATTGAGATTTTCTCGAATCGTATTCAGTCCCTTTGACAAGGCGATTTGTTTGCCGGGCAGAACGCGCATTTCCTTGCTGAGATTGCCGGCCGCATAATCACTGAGAATATCGATGGTTTCCACAATCGGTTGGATGACGGCGTCGAGCGATTCATTCACGCCTGTCAACAGGTCGCGGAAGGCACCTTCAAACTTTTCGGGGTGGCATTTCGCATCCAGTTCGCCATCTTTTTGCGCCTCGATGGTTTTTTCCAGATCCGACTTCATTTCCAGCAGACGTTCTTTCATCTCGGCGGTGGCAATGCCGAGCGCGTCCTTTTCGGAAACGACCTGCACTTTGACATCGAGATTGCCCCTTGCAATTTGCTCAGCCACTTCTGCTTTGGATTTTTGCGCCTCGATCATGGCACGGAAGGACTCCGCCAGCTCGCCGATTTCATCATTTCTCTGCAAATCTACGTCTTGATGGATATCTCCTTCTGCCAATGCTTTTGCGCTCTGAGTGATTTTTCTGACCGGAACAACAATTGACCGTGTCAACATCACTCCAGCGATGAGTGCGATGAGCAAACTAACAATAATGACAGTCGTCATCGCGACCTCAGAAGTTGTTGTGGTACTGGCAACGTTCTTTTTTTCCCTTGCCATGATACGGTCCACTTCTTCTTCCAGCTCAGCTAAAAACGGTAGAAAATCATCAGCCGTTTGTTCATAGGACTCTTCTGCTTCTTTAGCAACGATATATTTCTCCACAAACTCAGCCATCAACTCTTTGTGTTCCGCAAACAGCTTGCGATAGGAATCTGCCAGACGTTTGGCTTTCATGTCTCCCCGTTTTGCGGCTCTGCTGAACGTCTCTGAACCCAGCACAGACAGGGCAGCATTTTCGTGAAATTGCAGCGCCTTTTCAATTCCCGCCTTGCATTCAGCCAGGTCTCTGCCGGCTAACATCTGCTGCAGGTAGTATAATTGCGTCAGAAGCGCGATGCTGCTCTCCATGCCGCCGTCTGCCGCCTCCCACTTCGTGCGCAAGCCGTTATTCCAGGAAATAGCACGATTGGGCGCGGCTTCCAACTCTTCTACCGCCCGGTCTCCGACTTTCTCCAATTCTTCACTCAGAAGCATGAATTCTGTGGTATGCTCATGAAACTCACGACGCATGTCATTGAAGGCCTTGCTGGCGCGCAAGAATACCTCGAGACGAGTCTCATAATCGTGCTCCCTTTGATTCAATTCATCCAGGTGCTCCTTTTTGAGCTGATTCGCCTCCACAATACGTTGAATAGCTTCAAGGGTCCGTGTCTTCGCCTCTGCCAGCCGCGTTCGATTGGCGTCCTCGTTCAGGCCCTGAGCAATGTTCTTCGCCGCAATCATTTGCACTTCAATCTCCATCGCAGTTTCCATGGAATTATCTGCTGTCTCCCAGATCGGTCCTGAGAGATACTCCAACGAGTCACCTAATCTTCCCGCAACATAGAAACCCGTAAATCCCATCGCCAGAACAAGCACTCCCATCAGAGCATATCCAAGACCGATTTTGACACGCAAGCTACTCAACAAATTACCTTTGGATTCCATCGCTTTAATCCCTTATTGTTTTTTTCCGTAAGTTTTTTTTTGCAAAGGAATTGTTTCATTGTTCTATTGTTCTATTGTTCTATTGTT
>JBHHXT010000411.1:0-3305 GCA_046757165.1 bacterium
CGGCCGCACCAACTTTGCCCGACCGGCGCACCAGAGCTTGATGGCGCGGCCAACAATTGGCATAACCTGCAAAAGGACGAACGTGCGCTGAAACTCCGCACAAACACCTTGAAGATAGAAACCCGACCCATAAAATAAAAACCTTTTGTCAGGTTAATGCCCAAGTTATACTTCGCTATGGTTGATTCTCTTACTTTTTTCACATCTCTTTCACTTTCGTCAATCGTGCTTTCGCATCAATCAAATTGGGCAAATCTTCATCTGCGTCTTTCCAGATTTCAAGAAATTTCTCGTATTCCTGCAGGGCCAGTCCCAGCCAACCTTTGTCCTCGTAGAGTTTTCCAAGGTGATAATGATATTTCGGGTCAATTAACAATGCCCGGCTTTCGGCAATGGTTGTTAACTTGCGATATTCGATAATCGCCTTATCCAAATCGCCGGCAGCGGTATAAACTCTGGCTAAACCGTCTCTCGGAATTGGTGTTCGGTACAGGTTCATGTCAAGGCCATAAATAGTATGATAAATAGCCGGGGGAGTCGACTGGCCAAAAAGTTCGATCGCTTGACCAGTGTGATTTTCTGCAAGAGCGACTTCGCCTTCCAACAAAGCAATCCAATAGGCATAGATCTCTAACGCCGGGTGTTCCACTTTCGGAAATAATTCCTTCACTCGTGTCAATTTCTTTCTGGCAGATTCTGCCTTGCCCACTTTGATATCGAAAAAGCCCGAGATACATTGATGAGCCATTTGCCAGCGTAGGCTGTCTTGAGGAGAATCGCTCAATCGTAATCTTAAAGATTCCTGTAACCTGGATTCAGCCTCATTGAAGTTTCCACTTTCGGCATAAACGAAAGCCATAGCCTCGAGGGATTCAGCCGCGTTGAGTGCAGCTCCTGCACTTCTCATCAGGATTGAGAGCTCTTGACGCAGTTTCAAAGCTTCGCGGTATCTTCCTAAATAAAAGTAGTAATCGGCTTGGTTCCTCAAGGCCCAAGACCGGTAGATGGGCTCTTGTTCAGTTGAAACAAATTTGTCGACTAAGGAAAAAACTTCTTCAACGTATCGCAAAGCCTCGGCATAATCCTCTTTGAGCGCATACACGTAAGCGAGGCGAGACGGACCCCCTATCCACGCCGGATCGATTTCCAAGGTTTTCTTGAAGTTGAGGATGGCGTCATCCAGTCTTCCCATTAACATATATATCTCTCCCAGCGAATCAAAAGCATTAGGCTTGTTCGGGGAGAGGGCGGCATACTTTTCCAGGTTCTCAACGGCTTTTTCTAATTCTCCGATAGCAGCATAGTTATAGCCAAGCCCGTTATAACTGGCTGCCCAATTTGGGTCCAGCTCAACGATCCGATTATATGAGGCGATCGCTTCGTGATATCTTCTGCCACCGAGGTATTTGCGAGCCAGATAAAAATGAGCTGTCTTCTCTTTTGGAAATCTTTCCACCAGCTTTTCATTAAGGATGGTTGCTTTCGCAGCATCGTTCTGCACAAAACTGGCATAGTCCATCTTGATAAAAAGGGCTTCTTTTGCTGTGGCTCGCATCGAATAAGTCATGGCCTTCTCAAAGGCAACACGAACCCCTTTCATATTTCCCAGCTGTCTGTTGGTACGAGCCAAATAATAATAAGCCATTGCAAAGGTCGAATCCAGTCCTATGGCTTTTTCTAAGCTCACTCTTGCAGGACTCCATAAGATTTCGTGGTAATCCTTCACACCGGCAAGATAGTGGCGATAGGCTTCCAGAGAGCTTGTGGTCACTTCAGCAATGCGAAACTCCTCTTTCTCCGCCGCTTCAGGCAGCGCTGCGACTACCTGCCATATGTTTTCGGTGAGCTCATCGATCTGACGCTCGATAACGCTGCCGACACCACTCCCATGCGAGTTGGCGCTTCTTAACATTTTTTTACTGCCCACTTCCAACACTTTAATGTCTGTGGCAAATACGTCGCCGGCACGGGTGAAGCTACCGAGCACGATACCATGAACCCCCTCGAGCTTGCACAACTCAAAGCCGGTTTCTCGATCCATCCCGAGAACTTGCAGCGAATCCCTTCCCATGATTCTTAGCAGATCCTGCATTCGTTCCCATGTCACCACATTCAGATATTTCGACTGCTCGAGATTGGTAATCAGGAGGTTAGGTATGGCGGCCCTAAGGTAGTCGAGGCCTGCATCGCCTGTTTGGTTCTCAAAAGGCATCACCACTACCGGCCTTGGACTTGAAACCAAAGGTTGCTCTTCGAAAAACGGTCCGAAGATCAGAATGGCAATCGTGACCAGCAAAACAGCGGTAGGCGCGATGACCATCTTTCCGAGCTTTTTTGGTTTCACACTTTTCGGGGGAGCGCTTGTTCCGGCAGTACTTTTGCCGGACAATTCCATCTCCTTTCCAACACTCCTCATATCCACTATCATCTCATCGACATGCTGATAGCGTTCATCGGGACTTTTCGTCAGCGCCTTATTGATAATCCGCTCTAGCTCCATGGGCACGCCGGTGCGCAACCCGGTTACGGGCCCCACATCTTCATTCATGATCGAATACATCACTGCTTGCTCGTAGTCGCCTTCGAAGGGCTGTCGGCCGGTGAGCATCTCGTACAATACCACACCCAATGCCCAGATATCGGTGCGGTGGTCGACCTCTGTTCCCTGTGTTTGCTCGGGCGACATATACGAAGCGGTGCCCAAAGTCGTCCCTTCCTCAGTAAGCATTGTGCGACCGACCAGCTTTGCCAAGCCAAAATCGACTATCTTGACCTGACTATCTTCTGTTATCAAAACATTGGCTGGTTTGATGTCCCGATGCACAATGTCTTTTGAATGCGCTTTCGCTAATCCCTGCGCAATCTGAATGGCAATATCTATAGCTTCATCAATCGGAAATGGGCCACGGTCAATTATTACTTTAAGTGATTCACCTTCATAGCAGGCCATGGCGATGAACATCTGCTCATCTTCGGTTTCATCAATTTCATAAATAGTGCAAATGTTCGGGTGGTCGAGCGCCGAGGCAGCCTTGGCTTCGTGGATGAAGCGCTTCTTTTCTTCTTCAGCTTGACTCAAATGCTGCGGCAGAAACTTGAGCGCGACGAAACGGTCGAGCTTAAAGTCCTGGGCTTTATAGACGACCCCCATGCCGCCTTCGCCGAGTTTTTCGAGGATTTTGTAATGGGAAATTGTTTTACCAGTCATTCTTTACTTATCCATGTAAGCGTAAAGGTTCGTACAGTATAACAACACCCTGCGTCAGGCGCTGCAAACCGCAGCGGATCAGCCCTGACACAGAAAA
>JBHHXT010000412.1:0-3304 GCA_046757165.1 bacterium
GCCCCTCTTCAATTGATGATCGATAATCGAGGATCGACGATTTGTCCCCCCTCAATTGTCGATTATCGATCATCAATTATCGATTCAAAGCGGAGAGGGAGGGATTCGAACCCCCGGTGACCAAAGGCCACAACGGTTTTCGAGACCGCCCCGATAAGCCAGCTCCGGCACCTCTCCTGTTTTTATCGAGGATCGACGATTTGCCTCCCTTCACCATCATCCCTTCTTCAATTCTCCATCTTCCATCCTCAATCATCGACGATCGACGATTGCCGCGCCCCCTTTTCAATTTTCGATCCTCAATCATCGATCCTCGATTCAAAGCGGAGAGGCAGGGATTCGAACCCTGGGTGGAGCTTGTGACCCCACACACGATTTCCAGTCGTGCACCTTCGGCCAGCTCGGTCACCTCTCCGGATTATTCACTCGCCTGCGTTTTTGAAAAAACGTTTGCAGAATTCCCAGACACTTCGACTCGAGGATTCCATTCGTGACGGCGACATTTGAGTGGAGTTTGGCGTTGTGGAGCACATCTACTGCCGACCCACAGGCGCCCATGCGGGAATCACTTACTCCGAAAACGACGTGAGGAATTCGCGAGAGATAGACTGCACCGGCGCACATTGGACACGGCTCTTTTGTGACATAAAGAACCGCCTCGTCCAGCCGCCAACTTTTTTGAAAATCTGCTGCAGCGGTGATGGCAATCATCTCGGCGTGGGCTGTCGGGTCTTGTAGAGATTCAACCATATTGTGCCCCTTGCCAATCACCTTCCCACCCACAACCACAACTGCGCCGACCGGGACTTCCTCTTTCTCATATGCTTTTTCCGCCTCACGATACGCTAGCTCCATCCAGGTTTCGTGAGTGGCGATTTGCACCGAAGATTCCGTCCCTTCCGTTGGTCAAACAAAGTAGTACGCCCGAGAGGACTTGAACCCCTAGCCTCTTGGTCCGTAGCCAAGCGCTCTATCCAATTGAGCTACGGGCGCAACTGAAACACGCAACGATTGCCCCTCGACAATCGTCATCGTGGTAGCGCATACGGGAGTCGAACCCGTGTTACCGGCGTGAGAGGCCGGCGTCCTAGGCCACTAGACGAATGCGCCGACTCAAGGCTAAAATAAAAACAATTCTGGTTTCAAATGCAAGGGTTATTTTGCCTCTCTGCTATTTTCGACCCTCTGCATGTGGTCACGCTTGCTTTGCAGATTGGTGCAGTTTTTCTAACTTTTCCTCGAATTCCCGGGCTCTCGTTTCGAGCGCCTGGAGGACCTCATCGAGCTGCGCGTAATGAGCGTCGATACGTCTTTTCGTCTCTCGTTCTTTCCTGGCCAGGTCCGCGAGCCCCTGGCCGTCACCGTTTGTCGCGGCTACGATGAGCTGCTTGTTCACCTCAGTCAACTGCTCTTCGAGCGCTGCAATGGCGCGCTCCAATTCGGCGTTTCGTTGCTCCAGAGGCTTGAGCACGCGCGATCTTTCCTGAACGATCTGCGCTTTCAATTTTCTGAGCGTTTTTTTGTCAAACGGCTCAGGTGCAAGAGTTTGGGACGTGGCCGCCTTTCGGGGCTGCTCAAGATGCTCATCATTTTCCCACCCGACATCGTCCAGGAAGCTCTGATAGCCACTTTCGTACAAGAATTGCTTGCCGCGGTCAAAGACCAGCAACCGGTCGGCGAGGGTGTGAAGGAACATCTCGTTGTGCGTCACCAGCACAACGGCGCCATCAAAACAATCGATGGCCGCCATCAGCGAGTCGCACGCTTCCATGTCCAGATGGTTGGTCGGTTCGTCGAGCAGGAGCAGGTGGCAGGGCGACACCAGAAGCTTGGCGAGCAGCACGCGACTCTTTTCGCCGCCGGAGAGAACGGAGACTTGCTTCAAAGCCTGCTCGCCGCTAAACATCATGGCGCCGGCGATGTCGCGTGCTTTTTGCTGCGTACAGTCTCTGGAGGTAGCCATAATCTCCTGCTCAATGGTCTTGTTGGGATCGAGAGTGGCGGAGTTCGTCTGTTCGAAGTAACCTATCTGAACAGATGGGTGGGGCTTGATTTTGCCGCTTCCGGGTCTCAAGACCCCGGCAAGAAGTTTGAGCAAGGTCGTTTTGCCTTTGCCGTTCTTGCCGACGACGCAGATTCTGTCGTTCTTGTGGATGGCCAGGTTCAGGTCGGCAAAGAGATTGGGCTCAGCCGCACCATAGCCGAATGAAAGGTCGCTGACCTCCATCATCATCCGTGCGCCAAAAGGCACGGACTTGAACGAGAACTCGAGCGTTTGCATCTTTTCCAGCTTATCCTTGAGCTCCTGCTTTTGCAGCGTCTTAATCCGGGACTGCACCAGATTTGCCAGCCGCGCTTTGGCCCGAAAGCGGCGAATGAATTGTTCCACTTCCTTGCGTCGTTTTTCATCATTCAACCGAGTCTTCTCGTAAATCTCCTCCTCAGCGGCGATCTGATTATATAACTTTTCTGTACTGCCTTTGATCTTCTTGAGCCGTTTGCGATGGATAGCGAGGGTGTGCGTGGTGACGCTATCCATGAAGCTGCGGTCATGCGTAATGAGCATCAGCTCGCCCGGCCACGCATGCAAAAACCGCGTCAACCAGCGAATCGAGACCACATCAAGGTAGTTGGTCGGCTCGTCGAGCAGCAGCATTTCCGACTCAGAGACGAGCACCTTGGCCAGATTGAGCCGGACCTGGAAGCCGCCGGAGAATTCTGATGGGGCTCTGTGCATATCCTGCGGCCCAAAGCCGAGGCCGGCCAATATCTTTTCGGCTCGCCACGCCTCGTGCTCCCGGCCAGGAGGTAAACCAAGACAGGCTTCCTGCAACACGGTCTCACTGGTGAAGTCAAGGTGCTGCTCGAGATAGCCCATGCGGTAGTTTTTCGGGACGCTAACCGACCCGGAATCTGCTGCCTCGAGACCCAGAATAAGCCGGAACAACGTCGTCTTGCCATGGCCGTTTCTGCCCACCAGCCCGACACGTTCCTTCGGGTTGATATTAAAACTGGCGTTGCGAAACAACTCCTGGCTGCCGTAGGACTTGCAGAGATTGGAAACCTTGATCATGGGAGTGAATATAGAGGTTTTGGGGGCAAAGTTTCAAGTTCTATGTTTGTCATCAACCGTTCTGTTTTCTCTTGTTATTCTCCTAACTAGGAATTAGATTCTAATCGAGTAAAGATGTACCACCTGGTCGCAGAGTCCATTGGGAATCATCGCGCTGTTTGTGTTTTTTATTGAGGCCATTTCTACGATATCATTGAGTTCATGTTGGAGAATGATTCTCAATATACAGTC
>JBHHXT010000413.1:0-3295 GCA_046757165.1 bacterium
AACTGCGGACACACGGATTTTCAGTCCGTTGCTCTACCGACTGAGCTACCTGGCCCAAAAGGGCTTTTATCGGGATGACATCATGCCAGAAAAAAGATTCAACAAATATATTGAATTAATCGTAAAAGTCAAGAATTTTTTGAGACCCGTCAGGCTGAAGCGGCATTCAAAACCCATAGGCCAGGGCGAGATTGACGGATATCCCCAGGATAAGCTTGAGATTGCTGCGGTTGTCGCCTGAGACGTGCAGGTAGTTGCTGATTCGCTCATAGCCAACCGTTGCCGTAATTTGCGACCAGGGCTGTACCGCATACCTGATGCCCAGGTCGAGCTGCCACGTCTTTTCGACCACGCCCGCCGGAAAGCGGTCATCTTTGGCGCCCGTAAACACCTCGGTCAGTTTCACCCCGCCGGCCCGTTGATAGCTGGCCTTGAATTTCAAAATAGCCGGGAACAGCCTGAAATACCTGGCCATCACCGCGACCCGTTCGACGCTGGCGGCCGGATAGCCGAGTCCCTTGCCGCGATAATGAAAATTCTCCCAGGTGCGGAAGGATTGGTAGGTGCGGTTGCCGATGCGCGTATATTCGAGACCGGTTTGCAGGCCACGTTGCCACGCGTCGGCCTGGCTCACCCTGAAATGGATACCTAATCTGTCCGGGTACCGTGCCCGGTCATTCTGACCCGGCTCGTTGTTGACAATGAAGTCGTCCAGCAGGAGTTGAACAGAGAGATTCCACCTCGGTCGAGGCTTCCAAAACAGGTCGAGCGCCCAGACGCCGTTGAGCTCTTTTCTGTCATTCCGTTGCACGAGGTAAAAGAAGCCCATCGGATTTAGAAGCCCAAACTCCAGGTCTCTGTCAGGGCCGCCATAGAGCGCGACTTCGGTCACCGCAAACTGAAATCTTTGCGACAGCGAAACATCCAGGCGGTGAGCCGAGAGGTATCTGCGCGATTCGAGAAGAGAATCCGGGAATGAACCCTGGATATCCTGACCAGGCATGTCCTCCAGCCGCGCAACGACCATCGAGAATTTGATCTTCTTGGAGGTATAGGAGAACTGCGCATGGTCGTACGAATACGGATTGTTCGACAGGATGAGCGAGGGCGAGGACAACGTCCCCCAATTGCGGTCTGTTCGGCCGAAAAAGAAATCAAACCCGCCAAAGTTGGCGTTCATGTAGGCATCTTCCAGCCGGCCATAGATCCACTCTCCCGTGTCTCCGGGGTAGAGCGGGTCATCGAGAAACTCGCTGTTGATGGCCGTGCGATTTACCAGGCTCAGATGCGGCAAGGCCAGATTGACTTGGGCGACGAAACTGTAGTGGTTCTTGCTGCGATTGTCAAAAAGAATGAGGTCGTCGACAGGGGCGGCCTGCTCGCCTTTTCGGAGGGGCAAGTCTCCATTTGAAACCAGCGAAATATTGTCACGGCCATACAAAATGAGTTTGCCAACCTCGTTGGCGCCATAGTACTCATCGAAGTAGGTGGACACCCGGCGGGTCCATTCGTCCTGGATCGACAGGCCGCCTTTTATTTGCGCCAGAGTAAATGGCTGGTTCAAAACGAACCGGTGGCTTAGCGCGCCACTGTTGATCCAGTAGTCCACCAGCTCATAGGTCCAGTCATCCAGATAAACGTACTGCCTCGGCGCTGCTTCCTGACTCATCACAGGAGGCCAGCACGCCAGTGCAAGGAGCAAGAGAATGAGATTGTGTTTCATGGAACAGGGATGCGGTCGGAGGGGGGCATGAGTTGAGAAGTCAGGCTCTTTCTGAAACCGCAAATCGTAGATCGCAAATCTTATGTTTTCGAGTATATGTGATTATAGACCATATACGATTGACGATCTACAGGCGTGTCTACACGCTGCGGGCGCGTCTGATAAGGATGTTGAACATAGCCCGGCAGAAATAGATGTCATCGGTCAGAAACCGGTGCTTGAGTTTTCGTTCGAAATATCTTTTTTCTGACTCGATGATTTCATCGAACGACTGCGGCAGGTCAACATAGTACGGAGGGATCAGGCCGGGTTTGAACTCTTCCCTGAGCGCCTGCAACTGCTTCGGGTACAGGGTGAGATAGTGCTCGCTCAGAGCACGTGGGCCGACCAGCTTGATGTCGCCTTTGATGTAGTTGAAGAGCTGAGGCAGCTCATCGAGCCAGTATTTGCGCATCACCCGGCCCCAGCTTGTGATGCGAAAATCATCTTTGAACTTGCCGTTGAGCTGCAGGTGGTTCTGCTCGAAAACATACTCCTGCAAATACTCGGAGTACGGATGCATTGTGCGGAACTTACGGATGTAAATAGGTTTGCCTCCCCGGCCGATGCGGCGAAGCTTGATGATGAAGCCATAGGAGGGATTCTTATCGGTACTCGGCGCTCTGTCCTTTTTGGCGATGAAGTAAAAGTTATCCCCGGTTTCCGTGATCGCCAGAATCTTGAAGCCACAGTAGCTGAGCCGGCCAAGAATTTCTGCTTTCGAAAGGGCTCGGTTCTGTCCCTGGGAAAGCGTGAAATAGACCTTCTTGAGCCCCGGCAGCTTGGGCATGATGCGGGCATAGAAAAAGTTGAAGACAAACAGCACCGGGGCCACGAAGGGAGGATAGCGTTTGAAGAACTTGTCTTTCCGGATTTCGAGGGTGTCCCCCATCCCGATGAAGATGCCGCCTCGTCTCAGGTGTTCATGCACTGTCAGGAAGTATTTGTTTAGCCACCGCATATCGTTGATGCGGTGCATATTGACAAACAACCTCAGGTAGTGGTTGCGAAGCGCTCGCACCTGCGGCAAGTTGTCAGTATCGACAATCTCAGCATCAAACTCGGCAAAAGTTGAAAAGTCAACCCGCTCCTCAACGATATCTTGAACAGCCGGATGTGCTTGGAGAAAGAGTCGGTAGAGCTGTTGCTTGAGCGTGCAAAGAGATGAGCCCTCATCTTTGCTTGTCGCTCTGCCGGCTGCTTTCCGACGCCGTGCATTGACCTGCTCCGTGGTCTGAAGAGATAGTCCCATGTTCTGTCCCTGCTTTCGAAGTTGCGAATTCCGAGAAAGGCCGTTATTTACCTTCCGCTGACATATCGGCCTGGCTGAACGGGACTTAAGTGTTATGAATAAAAGGTTTTAGATGTGGCTATGATTTAATGTTCCGGCCCTGGCTAGATGGTTCAAGTATGGCCGCCACTCGTAGCCACCACCCCTTGTGAGTCTTATCGTGTCCCACAAGTATTGCTGGACACAGGGGTCAATCGTTTGCTGAGAAAACCGTCATTTTGAGCGTCGCTCGTCATTTGCTG
>JBHHXT010000414.1:0-3287 GCA_046757165.1 bacterium
GAAGACAAGGGCCCTGTTCTCGAGCTGGTCCAACGGCAGCTCACCAATGCAAGAGACGGAACCCGAAAAAAAGCGGCGAAATTTCTCGAGAAGTATTCCCCTCAAATGTCTTAGGCCGAACGAGCAGGAACCCAAAGAGCTTTCCCTGAATTGAGCGGTTCCTGGGGGGCGGCCGGTGTTCAAGCTTCAGCTTGCTGGGGTAGGGGGGAAACAAACACGTTTCCGAACCGGGCCGGGCCGTTGGTCAGGCTTCAGCTTACCGGGCTGTTGGGACACTCCGGTTGGCCGCCATCCAAAACTGCGCCTTGCCTGGACATCGCTAGAGCGTGAACCTGAAGACATGATCCCATTAAAGAGTTCAAAAAAGTGTCCCTGAGTTGTAAATTCGCCACAGGATAGCTTTTGTTCCCAAAGGAGTCGGACGACCATGAGAATCGCACTCGTGCAGCAAAACGTCTCAGAGAACCGGCAGGCCAATCGTGACCGGGGGCTGGACGCAGTCGCAAAAACCGCCGAGCAGGGCGCGCAAGTGATTTGTTTTGCCGAGCTCGCCTTCGACCCTTTCTATCCACAGGAGCGCGCGACGGAAAACACCTTGCGGCTGGCAGAACCCATCCCGGGGCCCACCACCGAGGCGTTCGCGGCATGTGCAGCAGAGCTCGGGGTCGTGCTCGTGCTCAATCTGTTTGAACGGGACGGCGACCGCACCTATGACACCTCTCCCGTCATCGATGCCGATGGCCGGCTGCTTGGCACGACGCGCATGGTTCACATTACCGAGTATCCGTGCTTCCACGAGCAGGGCTACTACGCGCCGGGCGACCACGGAGCGTCCGTCTACGAAACTGCTTTTGGCAGGCTAGGCGTCGCCATCTGTTACGACCGGCACTATCCGGAGTACCTGCGCGCCCTGGCCCTTGGCGGAGCACAGGTCGTCTTTGTGCCCCAGGCCGGCGCGGTCGGGGAATGGCCCGACGGGCTGTTCGAGGCGGAGATGCGGGTGGCGGCTTTTCAGAACGGCTTTTTCACGGCGTTGTGCAATCGCGTCGGCCGGGAGCCACGGCTGACCTTCGCCGGTCAATCTTTTGTTTGCGACCCCGCGGGCACGGTGGTCGCGCAAGCGGGGGGCGCCGAGGAGATTCTGTTTGCGGATCTCGATCTCGATGAGGTGGAAAAATCGCACGCGCGCCGCCTCTTTCTACGCGACCGGCGACCCGAGCTTTATGGGGACTGGCTCGTCTAGAACATCCTTTCTGGTCAAATCAGAACAAAAAGGCTGCAAAGTTTGTTCTCTATTAGATAGAGAGAATGTAGTGTAGCGTCCTGCCTGCCTGGGGGGTGTTGGGTGCGGCTTGTACAACCCCTACAGGGTTGTTTTTTGTAAGATTTTCGCTTTCCCAGGATTTCGCGTGTGCTCAACCCTGGGCTGTATTGTCGGACGCTTTCAGCGTCCTCGTGTTGTCTGTCTGGAACCCTGATGTCTGTCTGGCGCGAGGCACCTACTAGGTCTGAGGTCTGGTTCCAACGCTCTGCGTTGGAACCAGGGGGTTTGACGCTCTGCGTCTCGTTACTTGCGGAGCGTCAAATTCTGGTTCCCAGAAAAAGCCCAGTCAGAGACCGAGGTAGGTCTGGAACCCTGGGGTTTGACGCTCTGCGTCTCGTCACTTGACGCGGAGCGTCAATTTCTGGTTCCCACGCGGAGCATGGGAACCAGATGTCTGGCGCGAGCGCCTATTATTAAAGAGGGATGAATGTTCACCATGTCAAAGGTAGAGACGGTCATCAGGTTACTCGAACGAGGAAGGGGCACCGCCATCGCCATTGCTGCGCCTGGGCGCCAGCCTGCGACTTATGATGATTTGCGCCGGCACACAGCAAATACGGTCACGACCCTGAACCGTCTCGGAATTGGCCGCAACGACCCGGTGGCGATTGTGCTTCCGAACGGTCCCGAGATGGCGTCCGCTTTTGTCGCCATTGCAGCAGGTGCCACGACCGCACCGCTCAATCCGGTCTACCGGGCAGAGGAGTTCGAGTTCTATCTCTCTGATTTGCAGGCGACGCTGCTGATCGTTGCCGCGGGGAGCGAGTCGCCGGCCCGGACTGCTGCCCGGAAGCTGGGCGTCGCTGTAGCTGAGCTGCATGCCGGCGACAAAGCCGGCCTGTTCGACCTGGTTGGCGAGGCAGTGAGTGCGGCCCCGCGATCAGAGGGAGTTGCGCAGCCGGATGACATTGCTCTCGTGCTTCACACCTCCGGCACGACCTCGCGTCCCAAGATTGTTCCCCTCAGCCACCGCAACATCTGCGCTTCTGCGCGCAATATCGCCGAAAGCCTGGCCCTGACTCCGGAAGATTGCTGTCTCAATATCATGCCACTGTTCCACATCCACGGGTTGATGGCGGCCGTGCTGAGTACTCTGGGCAGCGGGGCTTCAGTTTGTTGTACGCCAGGCTTCAACGCGCTCAAATTCTTTGCGTGGATGAAAGAAGCCAGGCCAACGTGGTACACTGCCGTTCCGACCATGCATCAGGCAATTCTGGACCGTGCGCCGCGGAACCTGGAGGTGATCAAGAGCGGCCGGCTGCGCCTGGTGCGCTCGTCGTCGGCGTCCTTGGCGCCGCAGGTGATGCAGGCGCTCGAGGAGACGTTCAACGCGCCGGTGATCGAGGCGTATGGCATGACGGAAGCGGCACATCAAATGGCGAGCAATCCCTTGCCCCCCCTGGAGCGCAAGCCCGGCTCCGTGGGTGTTGCGGCAGGACCGGAGGTCGCCATCATGGACGAGGCCGGTCAGCTTCTGCCTGCCGCGAGTGTGGGCGAGGTGGTGATTCGTGGGGCCAACGTCACCTCGGGCTATCAGAGCAATCCGGAAGCCAACGCCACGGCCTTTGCAAACGGCTGGTTTCGTACCGGCGATCAGGGGGTGATAGACGAAGATGGCTACTTGCGTCTGACCGGACGACTGAAAGAGATCATCAACCGCGGCGGCGAAAAGATCTCACCGCGCGAGGTGGATGAGGTTCTCATCGACCATCCGGCGGTGGTGCAGGCCGTGACGTTCGCGCTGCCGCACGCCAAACTGGGAGAGGAAGTCGCGGCGGCGATCGTTTTGAAAGAGGACGTCACCGTGTCCGAGTCTGAGATTCGGGAATTCGCCCGCCGCCGCCTGGCCGATTTCAAGGTGCCGCGTAAGGTGGTTTTTCTGGACGAAATCCCGAAAGGCCCGACCGGCAAGCTGCAGCGTATCGGTTTGGCGGAAAAGCTGGGATTGACGGGAGACGTGAAA
>JBHHXT010000415.1:0-3283 GCA_046757165.1 bacterium
TAGAGACTAAGCACTTAGGAGATGACTGTTGAAAAGAACTTTTGGGGGCATCCAGCAAGATAGAAGGGATGCAAGAAAGCTCGTAACCAAGAAATGACCTGTGTTGCATGGTATCGTAATCTCTTTAAGTGCTTAACCACTTGAACCCAGAAAAACAAATGACAGGTATATCGCTTTCTCTTCGCGTTCTTCGCGCCTTTGCGGTGAATGAATTATTCAGGCTAATTCAAAACAATCGCCAGCTCTTCCATTTTTCTGTATAAAGAAGATTCGCTGATGCCCAGCATTTTTGCAGTACGACGCTTATTATTACCGGTTTTACTTAAGACCTTCAAAATGTGATCCCGTTCATATCTTTTCATCGCCTTCTTCAGATCGTCCCCGGCATCAACACTGTCGGCACGGGAAGTCAGGGCCGTTGGCAGATCGTGGGTCGTTATGAACACATCTTCACACAGAATAATGGCTCGCTCGATCATGTTTTCCAGCTCGCGGATATTCCCTTTCCAATCATAGTTTAACAGGATTTTCATCGTCGCATTGTCGACCCCTTTGATTCCTTTACCCAACTCGAGGTTGTGAATCCCGATGAAGTGTCGCACCAACAGGGGAATATCTTCCTTACGCTCACGAAGGGGCGGCAATCTTATTTCTGCCACGTCCAGGCGATAGAACAAATCTTCCCGGAATTTCTTCTTCTGCACTTCGTCTTCTAAATTGCGATTGGAGGCCGCAATGATGCGGATATCGATTTTTATCGATTTGTCACTTCCCACCGGATAGATCTCTTTTTCTTCGATGGCCCGCAGCAGTTTGGATTGGAGGTGCAGTGGGATTTCACTGATCTCATCCAGGAAAAGCGTCCCCTTATCCGCCGCTCTGAAGAATCCAGCCTTATCCTGGAGCGCCCCGGTGAACGCGCCTTTCTTGTGCCCAAAGAATTCGCTTTCCATGAGCGACTCAGAAACCGCGCTGCAGTTGACCGGCAAAAACCTGTTGGTCTTGCGCAGGCTGTTGAAGTGCAGGGCGCGTGCGACCAATTCCTTGCCGGTTCCGCTTTCTCCGAGAATCAGGACGTTGCTGTTGGTTGGCGCAATCTTCCTGATGAGCTTGAAGATTTCGTTCATTTTTGGGCTTTCACCGACGATATTGCCGAAATCATATTTCTCCTCTACCTCTTGTCGTAGGATTTGGTTTTCAATGGCCAGGCGGCGGTATTTGAGCAGATGTTTTATCTTGAAAATAACATCGTCCAGGATGAGTGGCTTGACCAGATAGTCGGATGCGCCTTTTTTGAGCGCGGCAACCGCGGTATCTACAGAAGCGTAGGCTGTAATGATGACCACCAAAGTTTGCGGGCTCAATTCTAATGTTTTCTCGAGCACCTCGAGTCCATCGATTCCGGGAAGGCGCAAATCGGAAATCACCAGATCAAAGCTCTCCCTGGAAATCTTTTTGACCGCCTGCTCGCCATCGCCGGCGATTTCACACAGGTAGCCTTCTTCGCTCAGGACTTCCGAAAGGGTATCGCGAATGGTTTTTTCATCGTCAATGATCAACAGCTTGGCAGACACACCTACTCCTTAGTTATAGAAGCGCCAAATGAACAAGCACTAAATCCCAAACACATCCGAAACTCGAAACAACCAATTTCCAAACCCGGTAATACGCATGCAGCCCTAATTGGGAGGCAGCAAAATCGTAAACCTCGCTCCCTTCCCTTCGGCGCTTTCCACCTCAATTCTCCCGCCCATGTTTTGAACCACGCCATAGCTCACGGACAACCCCAGGCCACTCCCTCTTCCGACTGGCTTGGTCGTAAAAAAGGGCTCGAAAATTTTCGCCCGGTGCTCGTCGGGAATGCCGTCCCCTGTGTCTTCAAAAGAGATTCTGATGAAGTCAGAATCGACAGCGGTAACGATGGTCAACACCCCGCTGCCGTCCATCGCGTCGAACGCGTTGAGGATGAGGTTGATAAAAACCTGCAGGATTTGGTCTTCGATGACCGTAAGCCGGGGGATCTCATTGTCCAGGTGGGCTTCGATTTTGATGTTTTTTGCTCTTTTGTCGTATTTGAGAATGCCGATGGTCCTGCGAATCAGATCATTGATCTGAACCAACCGCGGCTTGGAATCCACCGGTCTTGAAAAATCCACCAATTCTCGCACAATTCTCGAGATACGATTGATATGTTCATTCAAAAGCTTCAGTTGTTGTTTGAATTTTTCATCTTTGGATTTGCGCTGCATGATTTGCACGACTGATGATATGGAGGTCAGGGGATTGCCAATCTCATGCGCCAGACCGGCCGCCAAAACGCCCAGACTGGCCATCTTTTCGTGGTGAACCAACTGGGCTTGCGATTCCCGCAATTCCCGCGTTCTCTCCGCGATTTTTTGCTCCAGGTTTTCATGAGATTCCCTGAGCTCGTCGGCCATTTTGTTAAATGCATGGGCAAAGGCTTCCATTTCGTCGCCAGTGGTGATATCGACGTGTTGGCTCAGATCCCCGTCCGCCATCCGCGCTGCGGTTTCAGTTAGATCGCTCAAACTCCGTTTCACTTTGTGGTCGATGAAAAGTCCTACCAGGGCCCCGACAAAGATGGCCGCGAGCATGAATTGCAGGGCCCAGCGCCGGCTTTGCAGAATTTTGGCTTCCATCTCTTTGGTCGATATTCCTAATCGAACCACGCCCTTTTTGTCTCCGCTTACAAGAATTGGAATCGCCACATCCAAGACCGACCCCACACTCTGAATCATTTCCGAATCGGCCTCATAAGCCTTGCGGTTCGTTTCTCCGTTTAGTAACTGCTGCAAATTCTCTTCACCGCTGCTGGCCACGACCCTACCCACTTCATCTTGTATGATTACGTAACTCACATTGCGGCCGTGGCTGAATTTAGCCATAGGACCGGCTTGCTCGACGTGCATTTGGATGGCTGCAACGTCGTCGTTAAGCAGGGGGTCGGTCACCATTCTTGCGAACAGCCGCGTGCACCCCATGGAGCTGTTCATCATCTCTTCCTTGACGATTTTTTGTTCGTTGTTGATGGCCGAAAAGGCAAAAACGGCGACGATGACAACATAGGTTAAACCGATGCAGAGAATGGCTTTGCGGCGAAGACTTAGACGAAATGTAGCCATGGGGATTTTGGAGGAGAAATTACATTAGCGAATATATTCAAAGTTTGCTACTTCTCCAAACAGAATTTGATTTGCGCCCGGATTGTGCGCAAAACACGGTTGTCCCGCAAAGGCGGGATGTTGGATCGGGCCTGAATTAA
>JBHHXT010000416.1:0-3262 GCA_046757165.1 bacterium
CAGTTTACCCACTTATTCTTTATTATGAGTGCTTTACTTTATTACTGCTAACGTGTGCGATAAGCGTTGAAATCGACAAATATTCTTTCGGAAACCAAGCCGTAGAGACCGAACTGTTCGATGGTGATATCCACATTGCCGGTGTCGGCCAGGAATGTGCCTTTGCTAACCGGGTTGTTGTTTTCGTAATTTATCCCCACGATTGTGTTAAAGCCCGCAAACGTATTATTGTATTGCGCTTCGACATTGAACCGCTCCGAGGTTTGCGAGAAGCCGAAACTACCACCGCCTCGGTTTCGATAATGGTCTCTGGCAGGGTGAACGTCACTTCTGCTGCAGTCTCCACGGTCACCTGGACAGAACTGCTTTTCTGTTCGAAGCCTATCATGGTGACCGTAACAGTGTACGTGCCAGGAGGCACATACTTAATCTCGAAGTGGCCATCTGAGCCCGTCGCGGCTCCATAGGTCGTATTCTCCAGCACCACATTGGCGCCCGGAAGCGGACTCCCGTCATCGTCAGATACATGGCCGGTGATGGTACCGGTTTGTGCCCGGGAGACAGAGACCACTGTCGCCAGAGTCAAAACCAGGAAAATGGAGTACAGATACTTGTTCATTCTATCCTCCTTCAGTAGAAAATTGTGGTTCAATTGTTTAATTCCGAATAACGGCAACTATTCAGGTATAATTGGCGTGCAAAAATCAGTGAACGGAGTGAACGTATTTTTGCAGCATCACTGGCCGGATATGTTGCAAAAATATGTTCCTGGCGGAACTGATTGTGCACTCCGGCTTTTGGCCTGAAGAGTTACGAATAAGGTGTCTGGGCATGCAATCACCTCCCTCGTGTCGATGTTCTTTGTGTCCAGGCTTTCTGATTCTTCACAGTGACTTCTGTTCAGCCCATGGAATAAAGCCATTCAGAACTTCAGCTAATTGAACGGGCGCATCGGCCGGCACAGAATGGCTGGCACCCTTTATCAGAGAGACTCTTGCTCCCGGAATCGCCTTTTGGAGTCGCTCAGCGATTTCCGGACTGAGGACATCGCTGTTTTCGCCTCTGGCGATCAGGGTGGGCAAACTTATTTTGGCACAGCATTCCCACAGCTCTTGTATTTCTGAAATCAGCACCTCAGGCGGAAGCGAGAATATGGGCGGATCGAATCGTGGCGAGATCGTCCCGTCAGAATGGGTAATCATGCCATACTTCACCATCAATTCAATGAACAAATCTTGCGCCCCTCCCCAGGTCGTTGTAAAAAATTCATAGACATGATCGAGATTTCTGAAGGGGCGCGGCATCTTAGTGATGGCGTTGAAAAGCCGGGCAAAGCCTCTCTGATCCACACTCGGTGCCACATCTATGATGGCGAGGCTGGCCACCAGCTCTGGCTGCGTTGCGCTCAGGGCTATCCCTATTCTTCCACCGAGCGAGTGCCCAACCACGTGAACTGGCTTGCAGATGATGAATTGCAGGAAAAAATGGATGTCTTCGAGATACGAATTTATCTTGTAAAGCCCTTCGCCAGGGTCACTTTTCCCGTGACCGCGTAAATCCATCAGATAAATCGAGTTATGTAGGTTCAAGTGTTTGACCGTTTCATCAAAATAGTGACCAAAGGTCGTAATGCCGTGCAGAAACACAATCGGGGGCAAAGATTCGTCCCCCTCCATGTGTGCGTAGTGGCATGTGCGTCCGCCGATGGAGTAGTCTTTTTCATCGAAGATCGGATCTGGCACAGGTCCTCCTGAATTTAGTTGGCTGTTGGCTCATTTTAGGGGTGAACCAGCTTGCGGCAAAAATAAAAGCAACGTTGATAAAGGTGGAAATCGTCGCTGTCTTGGCCGTATTTGGCGAATAACCGCCGTAGTACAAAGCCAGGTGGACAAACAACCCGAGCGAGCTGCCGACAAATGCGACCCAGACTTTGAGATTTCGCAAGAATAAGCCCCCCAGAATCGGGCCGACGCTGGCCGCCAGAATCCCGTACAGCCCGATACTGGCAAAGATGCCGACAAACTTCGGCGGATTCAGACTCAGGAAAAAGGCGCCGATGCCCATGCCGATGATGATAACTTTGGATGCTCGCATGGCCAATCTGTTCAATCGGTCTTCATCGGTGATGTGAAGTAGTGCCGGCGCCATCCAGTTGCGGAACAGATCGAAGGCAACGATGGCTGAGACCGCCACCAAAATGCCATCCAGAGTGCTCATCGCAGCCGCCAGGATAGCAACGGAAATGAACGTTGCCAGGGCCGGAGGAAAGACGGAGACAATATAATAGGACAGAGCTGCGTCGGGATTCAAACCCGGTTTCAAGGTCAAGATGGCGTAAAAACCGCCCAGCAAAATAATGGTGAAAGAAGCGTAGGTCAAGAGGCCGGTCCAGATGAACGTGTGCAAATCTTCGCGTTTGCGCAGGTAAAGTGTTTTGGTCAGCAGGTGCGGCTGCGCGACCAGGGCAAAGCCGATCACAAATGTACAGATCAACACTTCGAAATGGGTGGCGTAGAATGGCGATTCGGGATTGGTAAACCCCATTAGCACGGCATTCCTGGCGCAAATCATCTCTATGAAGCCGTCCACGCCGTTTGCAAAAAAATGCCGGCCCGACCAGGCGATCATCAGCGTAACCGCCACCATGAGCACTCCCTGAAACATGTTGGTGAAGGTGTGGGCGTAGGTGCCGCCAAACAAAGTGTAGCTGAAGACAAACCCGATGATGATGACCAGGCTGAGCGTGTAGCTGATGGACAAGGCGTTCTGCATAACGTAAGCCGAAGCCACCACAATCAACACAACGTAGAACACATTGAGCAGGGCCATGCTGGAAAAAACGCGTTGAAAAGCCGGGCTCTTGAAGCGCAGTCCGATCCAGTGTGGCAAGGTCAAGGCATTGGATTCAATGCCGCTGTCCTGAAATCTGCGCGACAGGAGCACCAGCCCCAGACCCATACCCAGGACCAGTGGGATGGAAAGCGAGATGAAGGCGCTGAGTCCAAAGGCATAAACGAACCCGGGGTTGATCACAAAAGTCAGTGTAGAGGCCATGGAAGTGGCCCAGGCCACGCCCACCAGCGCCGGGTGCATGTCGCGGTTGCCCAGGGCGTAACTACGGAAATCTTTGGTCTTGCGGCTGCCGAACAGGGCGATGATTGCCGTGCCTAGCAGGTAGATTCCGAAGATTGTCCACGCGAAGATTTCAGGGTTCATTTGTTGTTCCAACACCGCAATGCTGAAGCATTGCACTCCTACGCAA
>JBHHXT010000417.1:0-3259 GCA_046757165.1 bacterium
CGTTAGCAGTAAGTAACAAAGTAAATGATCCTAAATCAAGAATAAGTGTGTGGGCAGATAGAAAATAAAACCACCAAGGACACGAAGAGCACGAAGTGGAATTTGATGAATTTCAACGTTGAATTCCTGAAAGACGGTGGAATTAAATCCCGATGCGTGTCGGGATTCTTTAATTAAAGAAAGTTTTCGTGTACTTAGCCCTTCGTGGTAGAACAAAAAATCTGCTAATCCCGCCTTGCGGGACAGTGGACGTTACCGTTGGTCTTAATTTCACAACAGGAGCTTCGTAGCAAGTTCTGTTTAAACAGCATGTTCAGATGCCTGAATCCGCGCCATTGAGCCTGGGTTATTTTTTTTAGTTTATTGTATTGAGTAGAAACAGAAAAGTGGCTATGAAACACAACACCAAAGAGAGCAGCCTTGAGTCTATCGCTCTCCAAATGACCTCCAGCCTCAACCTCGAAGAAGTTCTGGTCGCCATCACACAGGGCCTTGTGGATGAGCTTGACGCGGCGTTTGCACGCATCTGGCTGCTCGGCCCAGGCGATCTGTGCGCGGAATGCTGCAAAGCGGATAGCTGCACAAACCGAGAACGCTGTCTACACCTTCGGGCTAGCGCCGGAATCTACACACGCATAAACGGCGAGTATCGCCGCGTTCCACTCGGTGCATTCAAGATCGGTCTCATCGCTCAAAATCAGGAACCGGTGGTGACCAATGACGCACAAGAAGACAAACGGTTACCCAACAAATCGTGGTTGAAGGAAAATGAACTGCGTTCTTTTGCGGGTTATCCTCTCGTTTTTAGAGACGACCTTTTGGGCGTCATCGCCATGTTCAGCCGTCGCGTGATGTCGCAGGAGGAATTCAACCGGATGGCGGTGTTTGCCAACCAAGCTGCGGTGGCCATAAAAAACGCGCAGCTTTTTCAGGTGGTAAGGGACAGAGAAACGGAGTGCCGGGCCATCATCGAATCCACGCCCAACCCGCTTTTGATCACCCGAAAAAAGGACGGACAGATTTTGTATGCGAATGCGCATTTCGGAGCCGTCTTCGGTCTCGCTCCGGAGCAATTGCTGGGTCGCAAGGCGCCTGACCTCTATTATGAGCCGGATGGCAGGCAGAGACTCTTGACGGAACTCGCGAAATCCGGTGTGGTGCAGGATTATGAAATTCGGGTCAAGAAACTCGATGGCTCGCCGCTCTGGGTGAGCATGTCTGTGCAACCTCTGATTTTTCACAAGGAGCAAGCCCTGGTCACCATTCTCAGCGATATCCACGATCGTAAGACGGCGGAAATGGCTTTACGAGAGCTGCAACGGAAGAGCGACCTCATTCTCAAGTCGGCGGGAGAAGGCATTTACGGGCTGGATCTGGAGGGCCACACCACCTTCGTGAATCCGGCGGCCGCGGAGATTCTGGGCTGGGAGCCGGAAGACCTTCTCGGAAAGCCGCAGCACGCGCTCATCCATCACACCAAACCGGACAGCAGTCCGTATGACCGCAAGGATTGTCCCATTTACGCTGCTTTTAGAGACGGGGAGGTGCACACCGTGACCGATGAGGTCTTTTGGCGCAAGGATGGAACCAGTCTGCCGGTCGAATATACCAGCACGCCCATTCGGGATGATGAAGATAATCTGGTGGGCGCCGTGGTCACCTTTCGCGATATTACGGAACGCAAACAAGCAGAAAAGGAACTTCATGACGCACTCAAAGAAGTCCAACAATTAAAAGACCGGTTGCAGGCTGAGAACGTTTACTTGCAGGAGGAAATCAAGCTTGAACACAACTTTGATGAAATCATCAGCATGAGTGCGTCATTTAAGAAGGTCTTGAGAAATGTAGAGCGGGTGGCGGCGACCGATGCCACTGTCCTCATATTGGGGGAGACCGGTACCGGCAAGGAACTCATTGCCCGTGCCTTACATACCTTAAGCATTCGCAAAGACAGGCCACTGGTCAAGGTCAATTGTGCAGCGTTGCCGGCAAATCTCATCGAGAGCGAACTGTTTGGCCATGAAAAAGGCGCGTTTACAGGCGCCATGTCGCGCAAACAAGGCCGGTTCGAGCTGGCCGACCGCGGCACTATCTTCCTGGATGAGATCGGTGATTTGCCGCTTGAATTACAATCAAATCTCCTTCGTGTGTTGCAGGAAGGAGAATTCGAACGAGTCGGTGGCACGCAAACGCTGAAAGTAGACGTCCGGGTCATCGCGGCCACCAATCGCGACCTGGAGAAGGCGATTCAAGCTGGTGAGTTTCGGGAAGATCTCTATTACCGGCTGCATGTTTTTCCCATTTTACTTCCACCGCTACGGGAGCGGCCCGAGGATATTCCGTTGCTGGTCAACCATTTCATTCAAAAGGGCAACGCGCGCTTTGGCAAAAAGATAAGCAGCGTGCCCGAAAAACAGATGCAGCTGTTGCGGGCGTACCATTTTCCCGGGAACATCCGGGAGTTGGAGAACATCGTCGAACGCGCCATGATCCTGAGCCTGGAACAAACCTTGCACCTCGAGGAAACGTTTGGCACCGTTGACGAACCGGCCGGCAGCATCGCAATGAGCGGGACGCTCCAGGAAGTCGAGCGCGATTACATCCTCGCCGTCTTGCAAGAAACCAACTGGCGCATCGAGGGGCCAAAAGGCGCGGCCTTGCGCCTCGGCCTGAATCCGAACACGCTACGGTCGCGGATGCAGAAGCTGGGAATCAAGAGGTCGTCAACCGGCACAATATCAGAAAGCTAACCGCCACTTTTTCCTTGATATTTCGAAGCACCACGATATTTCATAGATTCTCTCTCTACAGGCGTTGGTCCGCCCAATAGCCAGCATTTCTCCTAACACAATGTTTTACATAGCTATAATACATCGTATTCACACCGTTCTTCCTTTGGCACATCCCTTGCCATAAACCGCAGCGATGATCATCACAAATCAATCAGACAGAATCACAATAATCCTTGATAAAGGAGGAGTACAATGAAATCATCAACACAGTTTTTGCTCACAATCCTGACTGCGGTTTTGATTATCTCCAGTTTCGCTCAGGCGCAACTACCCAACCCAGGCATGGAAATCGACCCGGTGCGCACTGCCATCGTCATCACCGATCCGCAAAACGATTTTTTGAGTCCGGACGGCGTGACCTGGGGCGTGGTCGGCAAAAGCGTGACCGAGAACAATACGGTCGCAAATATCGAAGCGCTGCTAAAGGTGGCCAAAGCAAATAACCTGCCGGTGTTTATTTCGCCGCA
>JBHHXT010000418.1:0-3246 GCA_046757165.1 bacterium
TCGGTTGTCAGGGCGTTAGAACTTATTGCTCTTACTATTGATAGCGTTACAGTGACGTCTCACATTAAAGAGCTTACCAGATTGAGAGAAGTGCTTCTGGACTATTTTTACGGGAACAACGAATTCTGTTCTTCTGAAATCCTATGGGAAAAATACTTCACCCATTTCAACCTTGCTGCCAGGAACAGGAGAACTTAAACGCGCCATGGACTTCATTTTCAGCGCAAGAAAGGTAAATAAATCATGATCGGCACAACCATATTCCATTACAAAGTAATAGAAGAATTAGGCCGTGGCGGTATGGGCGTGGTCTACAAAGCCGAGGATACAAGGCTAAAGCGCGAGGTCGCCCTGAAGTTCCTGCCCCTGCACACCATAGCCAGCGAAGAAGAAAAAGCCCGTTTAGAGCACGAGGCTCAGGCCGCAGCAGCGCTGGACCGTCCCAATATTTGCACCGTATATGCAATCAACGAAGCCGAGGGACAAACATTCATCGCTATGGCGTTTCATGAAGAAATGCGAGAACTAACTACGTGGATTCGCCTGGTAGGAGGTTCTGAAGAAGATATTACCGCCCTGGAAAACGTCTCTACAGCCTCAGGACATGTTGCTGTTCACCGGGCTCTCGCACAAAATTCAATCGCACTTGTTCAAAGTAACTATGTTCCGAATCTATTTTTTGCAATAGAGTCTAACTTCGTAAATTTGAAAACGAGGCTCTGGATTACCTGGAAAAAGCCAGACAAGATCGCGAAGGGAGTATGGTGAGATTAAAAGTTGCGCCTGATCTGGACAACCTGCGCCCCCACCCGCGGTTTCAGGCCTTAATGCGAAAGATGGGATTTCAAAAATGATCGGCCAAACCATTCTCCACTACAAAATCCTGGAAAAACTCGGCGAAGGCGGCATGGGCGTGGTCTACAAAGCGCAGGACACCAAACTCAAGCGCGACGTCGCCATCAAGTTCCTGCCGCGCCAGATCGCGGCCAGTGACGAAGATCGCGCGCGCTTCAAAATCGAGGCGCAAGCTGCCGCGGCGCTGAACCATCCGAACATCGCCACGATTCACAATATAGAAGAAGTCGATGACGAGCTGTTCATCGTCATGGAATATATCGATGGCCGGGAACTCAAATCGATAATCGAAGATCGACAATTGTCGATTGACGATATTCTGGACTACGCTGCACAAATCGCTGCAGGTTTGCAGGCGGCGCACAAAAAAGGCGTCACTCACCGCGACATCAAATCTGCCAACATCATGATTACCGATGAGGGCCAGGTCAAAATCATGGATTTCGGGCTGGCGAAAGTGCGCGGCGGGGCGCAATTCACCACAGTCGGCACCACGCTGGGAACCGCGGCTTACATGTCGCCGGAGCAAGCGCAGGGTCTGGATACAGACCACCGGACGGACATCTGGGCATTCGGCGTCGTGCTGTACGAAATGCTCACCGGCGAGCTGCCGTTCGCAGGAGATTACGAGCAGGCGGTGATTTACTCGATTCTCAACGAAGCGCCGGAGCCGCTCTCCTCGCTTCGTTCGGAGACGCCGGAGCGCTTGCAGCAACTCGTTGCGCAAGCGCTGGCAAAAGAGCCCGCAGAACGAATTCAAACAGCCACGGACCTGTTGGCCTCGGTAAGGGAAGTCGGTGAGTCAGCGCTGGTGGGCGCCCCTCGCCCAGCGAACCCTCGTAACCAGGACTCCGGATTGCGGTACTGGTACGTGGCTGTCCTGATGGGTGTGGCGCTTGCGATCCTCGCAGGCGCGCTTTACTTGTTCAAAACTGCTGAAACAGCCATCGACACGTTGGCTATCCTGCCTTTCGCAAACCAAAGTAGCGATGCTGAAATGGCCTACCTCGGCGACGGCATCGCCGAAACGCTCATCTTCAAATTATCGCAACTGCCCGATCTCAAAGTTCGGTCGTTGAGCTCGGTGTCGGCATATCGGGGGCAAGTACCCGACCTGCGGAAAGTGGGCAGCGACCTCAACGTGCAAGCGGTTTTGAGCGGACGCGTGGCGGTGCGTAAAGACAAGCTGGCCATCGTGGTCGAATTGGTTGACACCCGGGACAATAGCACGATTTGGGGCGAGACCTACAACCGAACGCTTGCTGACCTGATGACGGTTCAGGACGAGATCAGCAACAATATCTTATCTCGTTTGCGGCTCGAGTTGAGCGGTGAGACGCGTCAGAAAGTAAACAAGCGCTACACCGACAATGCTGAAGCTTACCAGGCTTATTTGAAAGGAAGGTATTTCGCCCGGAAGAGAAACGAAGACGACTTGAGAACAGCCATCAAATACTATCGGCAGGCTATCGATGTTGCGCCCCGCTATGCCGCTGCCTATGCTGGCTTGTCTGAAGCCCACTTCTTGCTTGGGGTTTACGGGGCCGCTTCGCCTGATGAATCTCTGCCAAAAGCCAAACAAGCCGCTGAAAATGCATTGCAGATCGACGACACCCTTTCGGAAGCACATGCCGCGCTTGGTGTTGTTCTGGTCTACAGTTGGGATTTTGCCGTCGCTGAACAAGAATTGCAGCGGGCCATCCAACTCGACCCGAACAATATCGACGCGCACCACCATTACAGCTACTTGTTGAGCAATACCGGCCGGCACGAGGCCGCGATTCAAGAAGCGAAAACGGCGTTGCAGCTCGACCCACTCTCGCCGGTCATGACCAGAGGGCTGGCACTGGTCTACTTTCTTGCTCGCGACTACGACCAGGCTTTGAAGTATTATCAGGATTGCCTGGAGATCAACCCGAATTCGCTCAGCGCAACCTTTCTGCTCGTGTTTGTTTATCACGAGATTGGGCTCGAGGCCCAATCCATGGCGTTGCTGGCACAATACCTCCACCTGATCGATGAAAAAACGCTGGCTACGCGCATCGAGCAAAGCTACAAAAATTCGGGCTATCGGGCGGCAATCCTGGAGCTTCTTGCAGCAAAGGCAGCAGGCTTTTTGACCGATCATACGGCCAAATCCTGGTTGTTTGCGACCATCGGAGAAACCGAACGCTCCGTGGAAAGCTTACGAAAAGCCTATGAAGAGCGAGCCGGTTGGTTGCCCTTTGCACGCGTACATCCGGCTCTGGACCCCGTTCGTTCCGATCCGCGTTACATTGCAATTATGGACAAAGTATTTGGACAAAGACAATGATCGGTAAGACCATTTTACATTATCGGATATTAGAAAAACTCGGCGAAGCCCGCCTGCTACCGATGTCGTACTTGAAA
>JBHHXT010000419.1:0-3225 GCA_046757165.1 bacterium
ATCATGAACACCTTTGTTCATCTACACACACACAGCACCTTCAGCCTGCTGGACGGCACGATACCGCTGCGCAGGCTGGTGGAGCGCACCCAACAGCTCGGCATGCCGGCCCTGGCCTTGACAGACCACAACGGCCTGTACGGTGCCATCGAGTTCATCCGGATTTGCCGGGAATTGCAGGTCAAGCCCATCATCGGGGCACAGGTGACCGTCGTCGATGGCACGTCACTGGTGTTGCTGGTCAAGGATTTGACCGGCTACCGCAATCTTTGCGAGATCATCTCGAAGGCAAATTTGCGCGGTGGTCATCTAAATTTCCGATGTGAAGTCAGAGATGTGATCGACCACCAGGAGGGGCTCATCGTCCTCTCAGGCGGCAAGCGCGGGCTGATTTCGCAGCTCCTCATGAGCCGCAACCTGGAAGAAGGCGAGGGGCACTGCCGGTGGATGAAGGAGCAATTTGGTGAGCGCTTCTATCTTGAAATGCAGCGTTTGGTGCCTTGGGACAATCTCTTGAATCAGCGGCTGCAGACGATTGCGCAGAAATGCGGTGTGCCCCTGGTCGCGACCAACGATGTGCACCTGCTTTCGCCGGACGACCACCCCCTGCGTCAGGTGCTGCACGCCATCGGCCAGAATACCGTGCGAGAACGGGTACGGACAGCAGGCAGCAAAGAGCAGTGCCTCAAAACGCCGTGGCAGATGCGGCTCTTGTTTGCGAAGTATCCCGAGGCCGTGGAAAACACGCTGCGCATTGCCGGGCAGTGCAACCTGGAGCTGACCCTGGGCAGACCGGTCTTTCCGATCATGAATGGGGCCGGGGACGAGCCGGCGCAGTCCCGTTTGCGCACCCTCTGTTTCCAGGGCGCCAGGGAGCGCTACCAGCCCCTGGAAGAGCAGGTCATCAGGCGCATCGACTATGAGCTCGAAGTGATCGATGATCTGGGGTTTACCGACTACTTTCTCATCGTCAAAGACATCGTGGCGTTCTGCCGGCGGGAAGGGATTCCGTGCGTCGGGCGCGGCTCGGCGGCGGACAGCATCGTCTCCTATGTGCTCGGCATCACCTTCGCCGACCCCATCCGTTTCAACCTCTACTTCGAACGCTTCCTGAACCCGGAGCGGACAGACGCGCCGGACATCGACCTGGACCTGTGCTGGAAAAGCCGGGACCGGGTGCTCGAGTATGTGTACGAGCGTTTTGGCACCGACAAGACAGCGATGATTTGCACCTTCAGCACCTTCCAGAGCCGCGCCGCCATTCGCGACGTCGCCAAGGTATTCGGGCTGCCGGAAGAGGAAATCCGGGAACTCACGCGCGAGTTTCCCTACCTGGCCAAAATGGTCGATCTCGATAAAACGCTGAGCACGGTGCCTCAGCTCGAGAACGGCAGCAAAATCGACCGAACCTTTCTCGAAATCATCCGGATCAGCAAGCAGTTGGCCGGCTTTCCGCGCCATCTTTCGATTCATTCCGGAGGGGTCATCATCGCGCCGGACAAGATTACGCATTACACACCGCTGGAGGTGGCCGGCAAAGGGATTGTCATCTCGCAGTATGACATGTACTCGATCGAGCGGCTGGGGCTGGTGAAGATGGATTTACTCGGGGTACGATCGTTGAGTATCATCACCGAGTGTTTGGAACGGGCGAGGGCGTCGAACCGCGACACGCATCCCGAAACGCGGGACTCGCAACGTTCAAAAAAATTCGCTTTTCTGCAGAAGTCGGAAAAGCTGTCCACACTGGATATGCGCGCCATCCCGGAAGACGATTCCGAGACCATCAAGATGATCAAATCCGGGCAAACGCTCGGGTGTTTTCAGTTGGAGAGTCCGCTGGTGCGCAGCGTGCTGCGCAAGATGCAAACCGACAACGTGGAGGACACGGTGGTGGCGGTCGCTGTCATCCGGCCAGGAGTCGGGGACAGCGGCATGAAAGACGAGTACATCTTGCGGCGTGGCGGCGTGCACCCGGCGCGCTACCCCCACCCGATTCTGGAGCCGGTGCTGAAGGAAACGCACGGCTTGACCATCTACCAGGAGCAGGTGCTGCTCATCGCACAGGCCGTGGCCGGCTTTACGCTCGCCCAGGGCGACACGCTGCGCCGCGCCATGACCAAAAACCGCGACCCGGAGCTGATGAACTCCATGCGCAAACAATTCGTCGAAGGTGCCCTCAAAAAGGGCGTGCCCCAGGAGAAGGCCCTGGAGATCTGGCAATTTCTTCGAAACTTCACCGGCTTTGGCTTCAACAAAGCGCACGCGGCCACGTACGGCATTCTGGCCTACCAGACCGCCTTTCTGAAATGCTATTTTCCGATCGAATACATGACCGCCGTACTGAACAATCATGGCGGTTTTTACACCAAGGCGGTCTATATCGAAGAATGCCGGCGGTTGCGGCTGCCGAACGGCCAGGGTGGCATTCCACTCCTGCCGCCGGATGTCAACCACTCGGAGGTTGAATTCAGCAAAGAAGGGGAGGCCATTCGGATCGGCCTCTCCCCGGTCTTTGAGCTCTCGGACAAAACCAGGCAGACCATCGTGCGGGAGCGCAAGAAACAGCCGTACAAAGATATCTACGATTTTCTGCAGCGGAGCCGCGCTGGCGAGAAAGAGAGCGAGCACTTGATTCGCTGCGGGGCCCTGCGCTCGCTCCACCCGAGCGAGCCCCTGCTTCTGATGAAATGCCAGAGCTACTTCAAAAACGGCCGCAGCCCGAACAAAGCCGAATTCTTGACCCGGGGAATCAATCCGCCACCCTATTCAAAAGAGCTGCGCATCCTGGCAGAGCTCGATCTGCTCAGCTTTGGCGTAACAGCCCATCCGCTCAGCCTGTACGACGGCATCATCCCCTGGGAGAACATGGTCTCTTCTTTAGAGCTCGAGCAGCACAAGAACCGGCGTGTGCAGTTCACCGGCTGGTATGTCACCGCCAGGCTGCAGGAGACCGTGTCCGGCAAGTACATGAAATTCCTCTCCCTGGAGGACAAACACGGGATCGCCGAGACCGTGTTCTTTCCGGAGGTCTATGAAAAATACGCCGCCGTGCTGCGCGGACCGGGCCCATTTACGATTGTGGGCAAGATCCAATCGCGCATAAAAGGCGAGGCAAATCTGATCGCCGAAAGGGTGGTCCGCTGGCCGCCGCCACGCCAGGTGGTCGAGACGCGCATGAAACAGCAGCAGCTCCCCCTTTTCTGAGCGAGTATCGAGCCATGT
>JBHHXT010000420.1:0-3225 GCA_046757165.1 bacterium
GCGTTCAGGCGACCGAAAACCGCCGTGTTTTTTGGCGCGTTTGGCAGGAGATTCGCAAGTTTGGTTTTCTGTGTCAGGGCTGATCCGCTGCGGTTTTCAGCGCCTGACGCAGGGTGTTAGCGGCTACAAATCGTTGCCAAATCGAACCACCAGAGATCTTATTTGCGATTATTCTCTGTAATATCTACATTCAAGCTATCGCCATAGGGCGCAACATAGTTATGAACCGATATGCCAGCATATCCTTTGTATGAAGACCATTGAGGAAATTCGAATGCACTTGGAACATGGTCAGTTCGAGTTCAGTTTCCATGCATTCAAACGAGCTGTTGAACGCAACATAAGCGAAAATGAAATACGGGAAATAGCAAAGAATGTGGAGATTATCGAGGATTATCCAGATGACAAATATGCACCAAGTTGCCTTCTATTGGGATTCACAAAGTCAGGGCGACCTATTCATATCCAGCTCACGCGAATAGAGACCGCCAAAGGTTTGATCAAAATTATCACAATTTATCAACCCAATGAAGAGGAATGGATTAATTATTCTATACGGAGATGATCATGTTTCATTGTCATATTTGTGGTTCAAATGAGGCTCGTGAAGAATTCGTTAGTGAAGTGTTCAATCTAAGCGGAAAACATGTTTTGGTTGAGGGTATTCCAGCAAAAGTTTGTGTACGCTGTGGTGACAAAACCTTCAGTCGTGAAACAACAGAGAAAATTCGACGAATTGTACACGGCCAGTTGAAACCAACGAAATCAGTTCCGATGGATGTATTTGAGTATGCTTAACATCAAGTTGACTGAGACCGTCTTTTTTCACATGAAATCTGCCGCTAACATCAACTCCACCCGACGCCGGGGGCGGCGCGCTCTTGAACGTTTGGCGGGTTTTCAAGGCTATTTCTTAGCTCGAAGTTCAGTGCTCATTCATCCGGCGCGGGTGAGTTTCGTGTTATACTGTATGAAATGAAAATAAGAGAATCTAAGGTAATCACTTGATCGGACAAAAAATACTCCACTATAAAATCACAGAGAAGCTCGGCGAGGGCGGCATGGGCGTGGTGTACAAAGCCGAAGACACCAAGCTCAAACGCGATGTCGCCATTAAGTTCCTGCCGCGCCAGATTGCTGCCAGCGATGAAGAACGCCAGCGTTTCAAAATCGAGGCACAGGCTGCGGCTGCGCTCAACCATCCGAATATTGCCACCATATATGCCATTGAGGAAGTGGATGACGAACTGTTCATCGTGATGGAGTATATCGATGGCAAGGAATTGCGGGAATTAATAATTCATAATTCGACATTCGCAATTGACAATTGTTTGTCCTACGCCACCCAAATCGCCGAGGGTCTGCAAGCCGCTCACAAGAAGGGCGTCACCCACCGCGACATCAAAAGCGCCAACATCATGATTACTGATGAGGATCAGGTCAAAATCATGGACTTCGGCCTGGCGAAAGTACGCGGCAGTGCGCAGCTCACCAAAGTTGGGACGACCCTCGGAACCGCTGCGTACATGTCCCCGGAGCAGACGCGCGGCGAGAGCACTGACCACCGTACAGATATTTGGGCTTTTGGAGTCGTGCTTTACGAGATGCTCACCGGCGAACTGCCGTTCAAAGGCGATTATGAGCAGGCGGTGATATATTCAATCTTGAACGAAGAGCCAGAGTCAGTCACCGAACTTCGACATGATGCTCCTGAGCCGCTCGTTGAAACTCTGGAAAAGGCGCTGCAAAAAGACGCGGACGCTCGCTATCAGAGTGCAAAAGACTTATTGGCTGATCTCAAGAAAGGTGGCGCGAAACCAACCTCGGAAAGCACGAAAAAAGAACAAAAGAAAATTCCCTCAATCGCCGTACTGCCTTTTGCCAACATGAGCGCCGACCCGGAGCAGGAGTATTTCTGCGACGGCATGGCGGAGGAAATTATCAACGCCTTAACGCGCTTAGAAAATCTGCACGTTTCCGCGCGCACCTCATCCTTTTACTTCAAAGGTGAAAAATTGGATATTCGCGAGGTGGGGGAAAAGCTGAACGTGGCACATGTTCTGGAAGGCAGCGTGCGCAAAGCCGGCAATCGTCTGCGCATCACCGCCCAGCTCATCAAAATTGCCGACGGCTATCATCTCTGGTCGGAGCGCTTTGACCGCGAATTAACCGATGTCTTCGAAATTCAAGACGAAATTGCGTTGACGATTGTTGAAAAGCTGAAGATCGAGCTTCTGGCCAAAGACAAATCCGCTATTCAAAAACGTGGCACAGATAATCTGGAAGCCTATCAGCTTTATTTAAAGGGCCGTCATTTTGTAAATAATCGTCCAAAACGCTTTATCGAAATAGCAAGAGCAAACTTTCGGCGGGCTATTGAATTGGATCCCGACTTTGCTCCGCCTTATGCCGGTCTGGCGCAATTGCACACGATAGTGGGCGGTTACGAATTTATTGAACCGAAGGAAGCTTTCTCCAATGCTAGGAGAAGAGCCGAGCAGGCTTTGAAATTAGATAGCCAAATCGCCGAAGCGCATGGGGTCATGGCGACGATCAAATTCCTCTATGACCGCGATTATGACGGCGCAAAGCAGGCATATCAACGGACATTAGAATTGAATCCGGATTTCTCCTACGCTCGAGGTTATTATGCTATATTACTGGCTGAACTTGGAAAGAAGGATGAAGCGATAGCAGAAGCCCTGCTTGCGAAAAGCTCCGATCCGCTTTCATCCACAAGCATTGGTTTCGCAGGCGCTCTCTATTACGCTTCAGGAGATTTCGACAAAGCCATTGTGGAGTGTAAGGAAGCTCTGGAGATTGAGCCAACGAACTTCGTAGCACTATGGACTTCGGCTTTTTCACACTCACTAACAGGCAGACATGAAGAAGCCATCAAGATGGCGGAAGCTTTGGTCAGAAATACCGCTCGTGCACCGTCTTTCCTGGGTATTCTTGGTTACGTCTACGCCATGGCTGGCGATGAAGATAGAGCACAAAAACTGGTTGATGAATTGCAGAAAAGAATGAAAAAAGAGTTCGTTAGTTGCTTCTCATTTGCGTTCATTTACACTGGCTTGAAAGACAATGACAAAGCATTTGAATGGCTTGACAGAGCCTGTGATGAGCGTTCACCAATTACGGCCGTTTTGAATTTCCATTCGATTTTCCAGATTTTGAATTCAGACAAGCGGTACACAGCGCTGTTACAGAAAATGGGGCAGG
>JBHHXT010000421.1:0-3213 GCA_046757165.1 bacterium
TTTTTCCGGTGGTGGTATGCATTCCCACGCAGAGCGTGGGAACGAGGGTTTCAGCCCCCCACCTCTCGTTCCAATGCTCCAGCGTTGGAACGAGGGTTTAAACCAGGTTGGTAATTATTGCTGCGAATTCATCCTGCATGGCAAAAACATCTTTCAACTCCACAAACGCCCAGCGTCCGTGCGACCCCAAATTATTGACGCCGGGAATCCAGTAGGTATCCATCGTCGCTTTTTTCTCTTTGGCGTCCTCACCCCGGTAGCCTTTAATCTCAACCACCAGATTCAACAAATCCGGCTTGCCATCATCAACCCGAACGATAAAATCGGGTAGATATTTGCGCATATTTGAGCCGTAGCGGTAGGGGACCTCGAATCCCAGCCCCTGATTTTTAACGTAGGCTTTTACGTGGGGATGCGCTTCCGCCACCCGGCAGAACTCCGCCTCCCAATCGCCATCCAGCACCACCCAATTGACGTGGCATCTGTGGGGGTCAGTTTGCCAGCGGCTTTTTTTGGAGGTGTAAAAGTTGACGTGGAGGCTGGAGCCGGTGGGGTTATAAGAGTCAAGCACCGCCCGAATGGGCTGCTGCCCCTCAAAATGTCGCGTGATGCCGGTATGGATGCGCGAGCAAGCCATATCCGCCAATTCCTGGTACATCAACTGGGCCGGATAGGTGCCACCTTTGCACACCAAATAGTTGTTCACCCATTCTTTGGTTATCCGCTTGAGCTGTCCAAACAAATGCAGTTCCGGTTCGGAATCCGGGTCACGATAGTGAGTGTAAAGCAGCCGTTTGGTCAAGTGGAACAACAGGGTCGAGGGGCGCATATCATCCAGGTGTTCCAGGCTTAGATCAATATCTTCGCCGATGATGCCCGCGTTTTTGGTGATCGAAGGCCCTACCAGATTAGGGGTGAGTTCCAGCGTGGAATCTTCATTGAAGGTTGCCCGCAGTCGCTCCTCCGGCAACTCTACCCTATAGCCTTCTACGCGCGGGAAGCGGATTTCCAACGGGTCGCGCTCCGGGCGCATAGCTCGCACATGCACGGTCTCGCGCGGCGGCTGGGGGGTAGAGATGACCGGTTTAGCGGTGAAATCGAAGGGAACGCCGAGAATGTCGGCATATTCGACATCAAAGAG
The DNA here is from genome assembly GCA_046757165.1 of bacterium. Classification (GTDB taxonomy): domain Bacteria; phylum Zhuqueibacterota; class Zhuqueibacteria; order Oceanimicrobiales; family Oceanimicrobiaceae; genus JBHHXT01. Next base: position 1,142 of record JBHHXT010000421.1, read on the forward strand.
ATTTTCGTCGTTCAATTCGTAAGATTGGCGGCGCAGGGCGCGCCCCACAACTTGTTCACAGAGCAATTGAGTGCCAAAGGCGCGGATGCCCAAAATATGGGTGACGGTATTGGCGTCCCAGCCCTCGGTCAACATCGAAACCGAAACCACGCAGCGGATCGATTCGCCCAACCGGCCCGGTTTGCCGACGGTGTTCATCACTTCCCGCAACAGGTCCTGGTCAGAGAGATTGTCTGCCGCGCGTTGGTCGCCGGTGCGTTGGATGATCTCACGGCGGAAACGTTCGATTTCATCGGCGGCCATTTTGCGAAATTTGCTATCCAGCGCTTCTCCGGATTCCAACTGTTCGCTGTCGATCAACAAGGTGTTTGGCCGGGCCAGAGGGTTGCCATGCTCATCAAAATTGCGAAATAGCTCTAACCTGCCGGGCACATAGGTTGAAGAACCGTCTTCGTTTTCCCGCTGAAAGCCTGAAATATAATCATAAACAAGTTTTGAAATGGCTGTGTTCTGGCAGACGATAATAAAGGATGGCGGGGTGCGAATATCTGCTTTTTTCCAAAGATCATAGGTCTCTTTATAGTGTCCATAAAGCGCTTCCAGGGCCGTTTGTAATTCTACCGGCAAACTGAGCGGGTCAAGTGTTTTTGATTTGCCGCGCCCTTTCTTTGGCATCTTGGGGCGAATATGCTCCCATAAATTGCGGAACTTGGGCATATCGCCGCCGGGGATATTATCCGCCACAGGCACACGGGGTAATTTTACAATCCCACATTCGATGGCATCCATCAGCGAGAAATCGCTCATTGTCCAGGGGAAAATTGTTCCCTCGGCATAGCCCGACCCTTTGAGGAAGAAAGGCGTGGCCGAAAGATCAACCACCTGCCCAATGCCACAGTTCCGTTTGATAATCTCAAGACCGCTAATCCAAAGACGAGCGGCTTCATTGTTCTTTTTGGCCTCGGTACGATCATCCCCTTTTAGTGTTCCTTCCTCATCTTTTTCGGGCTTTTCTCGGTAGCAATGATGGGCTTCATCATTAAGAACCATGATGTTCTTCAGGGCCATCAATTCGGGCATAACCCGCTGGAGCATCTGTCCTTCTGTTTCCAGGGTGTTTAGTTCCTCCCCACGGCCCTGCAAAAAAGAACGGCTACCCCTGGCCAGTTTGACCCGCTCCCGCAGTTTGAAGGCATGGTAATTGGTGATCACGATTCTTGCCTTATCCACTTCCGGGAGCAAATCATTGGGCACCAGCTCACGGTCGGCGTAATAGCTGTCAGGATCGTTGGGCTGCAGAACCCGTAGCCGGTCACGGATAGTGATGCCCGGCGCTACCACCAAAAAGCCGCGGGTGAATCTCTTACTGGTTGGATGCCGCACAGCATTGATTGTTTGCCAGGCGATAATCATCGCCATCACGGTGGTCTTGCCCGAACCGGTCGCCATTTTTAGCGCGACGCGATAGAGTTCCGGGTTGGCGTCATTGTTTGCGCCTACGATTCGTTCTAATAGCTCCTTCTCCCTTTTGCCTGATTTCGGGGCCACTTCCGTGAGCCAGATCAGCGTTTCAACCGCTTCTAGCTGGCAAAAGAAAGGCCGAATGCCGCTAAACCGGTGATGCCGCCAATGTTGAAGCAAGCGGGCCGTTTCAGGCGTTACCTTCCAGTTATTGGGATCGGGAATCATGCGCCACCGGTCTACAAGATTTCTGACGAGGTTGATGTTTCCGGTGGGATCATACTGCTGTTCGCTCGTCGAAAGCCCTTTGCCTTCATCCATGACCATTTCGATCTGCATTTGGGGGTGTTGCTTCCGCTTCCTGGGTTTGGGGATGGGCGTGATGAACTCTGCCCCTCGGCGGCGTTCAATGATCTGCTGCGTGGGCTGGCCATCATCGTCCAGTTCCCAATGCCGTGAAGGATATTCGTAGGGGGAATTGAGGATAGGTCGTTTGAAGAATTGATCATTCATGCCAGATTTCTTTCTTATGAGACCCTTTGGTTTCATCTGAGGCGTATGGCGTGAAAGAAAACGCGGAGGGACACTCTTGTGCCAATGATACCACAATT
>JBHHXT010000422.1:0-3186 GCA_046757165.1 bacterium
TGTTGAGGGTTTTTAAGATTCTCTGCGCCCTGGTTTTTATTTCAGGATCGATTCGCCAAAAAAATGAAAACGTGATGTCATTACATCTGACATACAATCAATATACAAAACCAACGACACGGGTTGACTATGGCAAAACATGATGAAATTCTCCACCTGTCAGCAACTGAGCAAGAACGGCTGCTGCAAGAGGGCGAGCTGTCCCCGACCGAGCTGGTCGAAGCTTGCCTGGCACAGGTCGATGAACTCAACGACACAATCAACGCCATCGTGACGCTCAACGAACGCGCACTCGACGATGCCAAAGAGCTGGAAAAAAAGGTGGCAGCGGGCGACTCCCCCGGGCTGTTGTACGGCCTGCCGGTCGGCATCAAGGATGTCACCCCGGTAGCGGGGTTGCGCACGACGTTTGGCTCCCCCCTGTTCGCCAATCACATTCCCGCGCAAGATGCGCTGGTGGTCAAACGGCTGCGACAGGCGGGCGCTATCATTCTTGGCAAAACCAACTGTCCCGAGTTCGCCGCCGGCGGCAACACCTGGAACGACGTCTTCGGCGTCACCCTCAACCCATGGAATCCAAAACTCAGCCCGGGCGGGTCAACCGGTGGCGGAGCCGCCGGGTTGGTGACGGGCATGATTTCGTTAGCCGAGGGCACGGACCTGGGCGGATCGTTGCGTATCCCGGCGTCGTTTTGTGGTCTGGTGGGCCTCCGGCCCCAGCCCGGCCTGGTGCCGACCTACCCTTCGACCTATCTGTGGGACAGCTACCAGGTCACCGGCCCTATGGCACGCGCTGCCGGGGATGTGGCCCTCATGCTGCAAGCCGTGGCCGGCCCGGACCCGGCGTCGCCAATCTATCAACCCACCGAAGGCCGGGATTTTGTCGCCGCGGTTCGAAATGCCAACATTAGAGGTCTGAAAATCGCCTACTGCAAAGATATCGCCGGGATCGGCGTGGATGAAGACGTGGAGGCCGTGTGTCGCAAGGCCGCATTTGCCATGCAGGAAGCAGGGGTCGAGGTGGAGGAAATCGATCTCGACCTCTCATTCATGCGCAAGCCCTTCCTGGCCTTTCGCGGCTACTGGTTCGTCGCGCAGCTTTACCCCTATCTCGGCAAGGCCGACCAATTTGGCGTCAATGTTTGCAACAATATCAAGCACGGGCTCACGGTCACCCCGGAAGAGCTGGGCGCGGCCGAAGCAGCACGCGCACAGCTCTGGCACCTCTTCCGGGACTTCTTTCAAAAGTACGACCACCTGTTGACCCCGTGCATGGCCGTGCCGCCCTTTCCGGTCGAGCAGAATTATCCCGAGACCATCGCCGGCAAGAAAATGGAAACGTACATCGACTGGATTGCGCCGACTTTTGTTTTGAACATGACCAGCTTGCCGGTGGCGACCGTGCCCGCAGGTCTGGACAAGACCGGGATCCCGGTGGGCATGCAAATACTCGGGAGACAGATGGGCGAAGAGGCGGTGCTGGCTTTTGCCAGGGTGTTTCAAGAGACCCATGACATCGGCTTGCCGTCTTTGGCCGGGCTCGGAAATTGAGATCGAGATCGCTTGTGAGGTCTCACATTCGGGATCGAGGTCAAGAGGTTTGTGGGCTATGGCCAGGGGCAGAAGGTCTGTGGTTGTCGTCGGGTAGTTCGGGTGTGGTACATGCTACTTTTATCTCAAAGTCAAAACATTGCAGTGGAGGACCGAGCCATGAGCGGAACGACATACGAGATCGAACATTACCTCACCGAGATCAAGGTCAAGCCATACCCCGGCCATAAGCCCTGGAAGCTGGATGGAAACCGGGCCATTTTTTTCAACGCCGGCGAAAGCCGCAGATACGAGGGCGAACCGAAATCCGTGTACACAGGGAGCGTCGGAAAGCTGCGGCGGACGGTCGAGTTCGCCAAAGACAACACCTACAGAAAACCGTTCGAAATCCGTTACGGCACGCTGGCAAGCGGAGCGATCACCGTGGACCACGATGTGGACAACAAGGTTCACGGCAAACAGCTCACTCCCTTCTTCAGGAATGCCCAGTCGTATGTGCTGAAGTTTATTCCACCGACCGAAGCGCCGTGGCCGTATCTCGATCTGGATGTTTACAGAGGATTCGACAGGGGGAATCGCAACGCCCATTTTCATCTCACGGATCCAAACCAGGAGGAATTTGACGTCAGGCGCCACTATCGCAGGATGACCTACATCCTGGATCTGTCCGATTTCAAGAATCGCGACAGGCCTTTCCGTCAATCCGCTGGATCGCAACCGCGGCTGTGGCACACTCCGAACGATCCCGGGCATGTGTGCAGTCAACGGGCCGCATCGATTCTTCAGAATCCCGAACGTCACGAGAAGAACCTGATCTCACCGGACCCGGATGCGTCCAGACCTGACGAGTGGCTCTGGACCTGGAAGCTCGAAGAGGTGACCGGCGGCGTCGTGGACCTGGTCTGGGAAGACTTTCTGATTCCCCCGCACGATGTATTCGTATCTCATGCGAGCGAGGACAAAAAGGACTTCGTCGTCGACCTCGTCAAGAGGCTGGAAGCCGCCGGTCTGGATGTCTGGTACGACGATAACGAACTGACAATCGGCGACGAACTCACTCAGAACATCGTTCGGGGGATCGCCTTTTCTCTAGCCGGTGTCGTCGTCCTGAGTCCCCGTTTCTTCGATCGCAAGAAGACATGGACCAAGAAAGAGCTGGAAATGATTTCGGCCTCGGAAGGAGAAACCAAGGTCATTCTTCCGGTTCTCCACGAGATGTCTGTGGATGATCTCAGGAACGAGAATCCCGAACTTGCCGAACTCGTGGGAGCGAAGACTGAAGATGGAGTCGACAAGGTCGCCGCGGCCATCGTCAGGGCGGTCACGACTATTCAGGCCCTGAAGAATATAAAGAAAGACTGATGAAGTTCTGTCAGGAAGTAGTTGCAAATGACGCAGCGTGAATCACAGAAGCCGGGGTCGGAATTGCATATCGATGAACGCTCCCCGATTGGCGAAATCATGGCCGATCCAAAGTTCCTCGAGGCCGGCCGGTTCTTACAGCTTCCGGATAAAATCGAACTGCCGCGCAGACTCTATGTCGCCCGCGAGTCCGGGGACCAAACCAATCGCATTCGGATCGAAGCGGCCGCATCGCCTCTCCTCGAGGCGATTGGCGACAGCATGAGCGGGCAG
>JBHHXT010000423.1:0-3157 GCA_046757165.1 bacterium
GCTTTGTGGATTGCGTGAACAAGAAGCACGCCGCAGGTTATGGTTTCGTAGACCTCGCGCGGCTGGTGGTCAAAGCGCGACAAGACCTTGCATCGCACAACCGGCCCTATGCCCACGATCATGTGCAGCTTGCCTTTTATCGAAGGCGTCACGTCGCCCCGGCCACAGGTATTGATTGGCGCGCCGGGGACGTTCATCCGGGAAGTGGTGCAACTGATGGCCGAGATCAACTCCCGGCCGGTAATTTTTGCCCTGTCCAACCCACCTCCCGCGCCGAATGCACCGCGGAGCCGGGCGTTTTATGGTCAAAGGAACCAGCTTACTCGCCTCCAAAATCGACGGCGGCAGCATGGCGCAATTCCTGCCAGTCGCGGGGGAAAAAGAAGCGCTTCTTTCCTGGTTGCAAGACGGCGCCACGCAGCCGGGGTATGAGGATATCAAATACATCTTTGAAAAACGTTGTGTCGCTTGTCATCAACCTGAACGGCTCATGTGGAAAAGGCCCCTGACCTCGTTTGATGCCGAAAAAACAGTGACCTTGACCGACCGCGCGGCAGCCGCCGCCTTAATGGGACGGTCTGTGACGATGTTCATCCCGGTGCCCTTGATGAAGTATGTGTCGGGGAGGTCAGAAATATTTGTGGAATAGAACCGAATCCAGGTCGGTTTATCATGACGTCATATACTTACTTACTATCCGCATGGGAGGCAAAATGGCCAAAAACCGTAAAGCTTTATTAATTCCATTCATGGCGTGTTTCGTTTTCGCCACGACAAGCTCCAGCCAGACGGTGAAGCAGCCGATTCAGATCTCTCTTTCCCCCCTTGCAGAAACGCTCAGGGCGGGACAATCTTCCGCTTTGGTTTTCACGTTTCGCATTCCGCGCGGCTTCTGGCTTGGCGAAAATGACCGGTCGGCGAGGATTCCCGCAGCCACGGTCATCGATGTGCAAGCGCAGCGTCATTTCACTTTTGAACAACCGCGCTTTCCGCAGCCGGAGGTTCACGGCGTACCGGTTCATCTGGGCGTCACGCGTGTGTTCACAGGGGAAATTAAGGTGATCGTCCCCTTCACGATTGCCGATAATGCTCCGCCCGGCGACTACACGCTTCGAGCCTTGCTCACTTACACACCCGGGCTCAACGCCGGCCACCTCACAACCCATGTACGCGAACCGTATTCCGCAATCGTCACGGTCACTTTATCTGCCAGCCAGGCTCAGGGTAAAGTCCCCCAGCCTTCCAGAGGCGGGGTGCCGGCAGATTTTTTGGTGCAGGAAAAGAAGCTGAATCTGCCACAACCGATGAAAGCGATGTTTCACACCTGGGATGAAAACGGCCCGCTGCCCAAGTTTCTGCACGCGTTGTTTCTCGATCCGGACAATCACGGCAAACACATACAAACCGTGTGGCACCCTTTTGTCGGCTCGACAGAACATTTCGGGCAAAGCGTGGGCGGCGCCATGGCATTGATGAATGTGACCCGGGAAGGGATCATGACCGGCACATTTGACATGCGCGGCTATTACAACGAGTACGTCGGCGCGACGGCGGCCGTGGATATCGTGAGCTGTCCCGCAGCCTATTTCAATTTCTGGTTTTCCGGGCAAATCTCCGAAGATAGCCACAACCGGCAGGCGCAGCTTCATATTGAAAATCTAACCCTGGGCAAAAACGATCGCTTTGGATTTGAAGCTCAGGTGACCGCCCTCCAGGATCCGCGTTTTCGCTTCTACGGTCTGGGCGGAGGCACGGATGAAGAGGACGAAAGCGATTACACGCACGAAGAGTTCGGCGGCTTTCTGGACCTGTATTGGCTGCCGGTTAACAACCTCCGCTTTTCGGTCGGCGGGAAGATCCGCTCGGTGGATGTGAAGCGCGGCGCCGAACGATTAGAAGGGGTTGTCCCGTTCACCATTAACGAAGCGCGATTTTCGGGCGTGCCGGGCATCCGGGGCGCCACGGTTGTCGGCGAAAGAGTCAATCTCGTGTACGACGGTCGCAACCAGGAATTTACGACATCGGCGGGCGTCTACTTGAAACTGACCGCCGAATACAACCAGGTGACCAGCGACGCCAGTCCGGTTTCAACCTATGGCCGGTTTTCCTTTGATCTGAGAAAATACTTCTCCACCGTCGATCAGAAATTTACCCTGCTTCTGAGAAATAGCTGGACACTGACGACCAGCGAGCAGGTTCCCTTTTTCGATCAAGCGACGCTGGGAGGGGAATCCACCTTGCGCGCCTTCGATTCCGGGCGCTTCTACGGCCAGCACGCCGTGTTCGGAAGCATGGAACTGCGCTGGCAGGCCATGCACATGGTGATGATGGGATTCCCAATGGATTTGGAGATCGCCCCCTTTCTGGACTTCGGCCAGGTGTTTAACAGCACCGGCTTCGAAGGGGATTTCAACATCAATCCCGGTATGAGCATGAGAGTGTTGAACCGTCCCAATATTGGCATTGTCGGCAACGGCGCCATCGGCCAGGATGGGTTGGTCTTCACCGGCGGGGTGAGTCTGCCCTTCTGATTCCGTAACCGTTTAGCGAACCCTCCCGGACGAGCCGCAACCCAAAGGGTGTTTGCTTGAATTGCCGGGGTGAGGGGAAAACACGCCAACGTCAACACCCTCATTCCATGGCCCTGAGTTGAAAGGAGAGAACATGCAATTCATAGAAACAATCTATGGTGGACTCACGAGCATCCACCCGTTAGTCCTCACCCTCAGCGCGGGTGTGGTTTTACTCGTACTCGGCTACACCGGCGCCTCGTTCTGGCTTTGGGCGTTGGCCGGCGCAGCAGCACTCTCGGGATTCGGCGCGCCGTTGTGGAGTTGGATCGTGTTTGGCCCTTTGGTTCTGGTATTCGGCGTTCCGCCGGTGCGCCGGGCGCTCATCACCACCGATTTGGTGAAATTCATGCAAGCCAAAAAATTGTTGCCGGTCATTTCGGAAACCGAGCGCACCGCTATCGAGGCCGGCAATGTCTGGGTGGATGGCGAGCTTTTTTCCGGCAAACCGGATCTCAACAAGCTGCTAACCAAATTTTTTTTCCAACCTTTTCCCCTTTCGGCTGTCTAATCTAATACACCCACGAAAGAAACTAGATTTTTTCGCAGACTTCGCTGCGAAAAAAGTCATTTAGCGCTTCGCGCCG
>JBHHXT010000424.1:0-3140 GCA_046757165.1 bacterium
CCGCGAAAATACCAGGTGTCCTGTTGGCAGATATCGCGCAAACGTGCCGCCTTCGCCGATTTTTTCGAGGATTCTGTAGTGGGAGATGGTTTTGCCGATCATGTATCTGTTCCCAATTAGTGTGAATTTCGCTGTCTTGAGCCCCTCGTTTTCTGCCAGGTCAATCTTGCCCCCTGGGCTGTCTCAAAAGTATCAGAATGTTGTCATTTCGAAGACGTGCCCTTCAACCTCGCCAGCCGCTTTTTCGCATCGATCAAATCCGGCAATTCCGGGTCGGCGTCTCTCCAGAGGTCCAGAAATTTCTCAGTATTCTCGATGGCGCGCTGTTTGTCGCCTTTGTTTTCATAGATTTTGCCGAGCAGATGAAAGCCCAGTGGATAAGCAAAAGCATGCCGACCACTCCCGTAATAGCCCTGCCGACCGGCATCGTAAAAGCGCTGGGATTTCGCGATTTCCGCTACTGCCTTGTCATATTCCCTCATTGCAAAATAGTATTGCGCAGCTTGATAGCGGGACAACGGTTGATATGCAGGCCTCAACCTGCCAAGCCGTTCGAGTTTGTTGATCGCTTGTTGCCATTCCTGTTTGGCGGCGTGGATGCTGGCTTCTGCTGCCAATTTCCAACTCGGGTCAACGGTGAGTTTGGCCGCTGTTACGGCTTTTTCCATATCGCCAATCTCAGCGTACAGCAAGGCCAACGACCAGTAATACACATCATCCGTAACGTTCCGGAATCCGGCAACTTTTGCAATTTCAGCCAGAGCCTCCTGTTTATTGCCCCGGCCCCAGAACATCCAGTACGCTTTCGCAGCGGTCTGGCGCGCGACAGAATTGCTGTCGTTGTCGCTCCGGGCGAATTCAATGCCTTTGTCGAACATCCGCATCATTTCGGCATATTTTCCCAGATAGGGATAAAAGCCAGCCAACTGGCGGAAGCCTTCTCTTCGAAGCCGCTCCCGCGGGGCTTTGGTCATGGCTTTGAAGTGGGCCTCGGCTCGGTCGTACTCTCCCTGCATGGCATAGAGCTGGCCGATTCCGGCCTGCAAAGCGTGGTCGTTTGGGAAATGCTGAAGGCCGTTTTGGCAGGCCTGCAGCGCGTTGTCCAGATCACCACTCCATTCGTAAGTCCAGGCCAAACATATGTAAGCAAGCGGCGACCCGTGCCGGGTGACCATTCTGTTGGAGAATCTTAAAGCCTGGTCATACTGCCCGGCTGCATTGTAGGCCCGGACGAAATCAAAAAGCGTCTGGTGGTCCGTGGAGTCGATCTCATAGGCTTTGTTGAAGTAATCAACAGCCCCGTCGTAATGCCCAAGAGAAAGCTCAGTTTCCCCCGCTTGCACATAGGCCTCCTTCTGGTTTACAGTGGCCAAACGCTCCAGTACCGGCTGAATCTTTTCATACTCCCCTGTGGCCCGGTGGGTCATGGCCAAATGCATCAAGGCGCGTTCATGGGTCGGGTCCATGACCAGAACTTTGTTCAGGAAGTGAATCGCGGTGCTGTGTTGATTGGCGTGAAAGGCGTAATCTCCGATCTCGTACAGCATCTCTTTTTCGTTCGGATAGATCTTCTCCATCTCTTTCAGGACTGGGAGCGTCGCGGCCTGTCCGCCTTCGACCCGTGCTGCGAGCGCCCGCAGCAGATATTTCTCCTTTTCCGGCAAGCGATGGCTCAATGCAAGGGCCTTTTGCAGCGGCTTCATGGTAAGTGAAGTACTGCCAACCTGCCAGTTAATGGCGTAAGCGAGCCGGTACCAGGCCAGGGCGAAGGTCGAGTCCAGGGCGAGGGCTTTGCGATACTCTTCCTGGGCTTCCTTGTGTCGTAACTTGTTCATCAACTGTTCGCCCAGAAAGTAATGTTGATAGGCTTCGAGATTGGTGGTGGTGACGTCCCCGACGCCACGGCTGGAGAACTGAACCAACTTTTGCTCTTCCCTGAGATCGATGCGGGTTTTCTCCGACAGCCGGTCGATCATGCCGAGGATGCTCTCCTGCCCTTTGCCTTGTTCGCGCGCGGTAAACAGATGCTCGCCGCTTTCCGGGTCGATGACTTTAAAATCGATGGTGTAGATCTGGCCGAGTTTCCGGATGGTGGCCACGGCCAGGGCGCTCAGATTGGCTTGCTTGGCGATTTCGCGTCCGGTCGGCTCATCCACAAAGCTCAGATCGGTCTTGCCCATTTTCTTCAGCTCGTCGAACATGCGGGCGCGCGACATCACATCGAGCCGCCGCGACTGTTCCAGCGAGGTGATCAGCATGCCGGAAAGGCCGTTCAGCTCCGGCTCGTTGGTCTGATTGACAAAATCGACCACGGCGATGGGCACGCGTTCGGTGGGACCGGCGGTCTCGCGATCCATGAAAAAATAATAACCCAGGCTGAGCAAAATCACAGCGGCCATTCCGGCAAAAGCAACCTTGCGAAGGTTCACAACCTTCGCAAGGTTTTGAGACTTTGGCTTTCTTAACCCTGACACGGCTTCGAACCCTGACAGAGCTTTCAAATCCGCCAGCAGCTCCGTTGCATTTGGGTAGCGCGCCGGTGCTTCTTTCTGCAAGCATTTGTCGATGATTCTCTCCAGCTCCTCAGGCAAACCGGGGCGCACGGCCGAGAGCGGCGCATGGGCCTCATTTAGAATGGCGTAGGTGAGCGCCTGCTCGTAGTCGCCTTTGAACGGCAGCTCGCCGGTGAGCATTTCATAGAGAATCACCCCGAACGAGAAGATGTCCGTACGCGCGTCGACCTCCTCGCCGCGCGCCTGCTCCGGCGACATGTAGGCCGCGGTGCCGAGTGTGGTGCCGGCTTTCGTCAGCTTGATTTGATTTTGAGACTTGGCGAGTCCGAAATCGAGGATTTTCACCACGCCTTCTCTGGTCAGCAGCAGGTTGGCCGGCTTGAGGTCGCGATGCACGATGCCTTTTTCGTGCGCTCTGGCCAGACCTTCGGCAGTCTGCAGGGCGAGATCGAGCGCTTCCTCCAGCTCGAGCGGCTGGCCGGCGATTTTGTCGTTCAGAGTTTCCCCTTCGTAATAGGCCATGGTGATGAACATCTGCCCGTCTTCGGTCTCGTCGATTTCGTGGATGTTGCAGATGTTCGGGTGGTCGAGCGCCGAAGCGGTTTTGGCTTCATGGATGAAACGCTG
>JBHHXT010000425.1:0-3114 GCA_046757165.1 bacterium
CCAGGCGCTTGAGGGTCTTCTTGACCCCGAAAGCTCACAAGCTTCAGGTCATGCCGTCGACAGCGATGCTCACCTCTTTGATCTGGGCCGAAAGAGGTGTGCTGATGAAAAGCAGAAGCGTCATGCAGAGATAAATAGATTTGTTCATTCTTTTCCTCCTATTATGAATGGAACGCGGATTTAACGGATTGAACGGATTTAGACGGATCTAATCTTGGGTGAAATCGGTGAAATCAAAGAATTCATAAGCCACACGATTGAGTGCAATCCGTTCCGATCCGTTAAATCCGTCTTATCCGTGTTCTATCCTTTTGCCAAATCCTTCGGTGAAACTCGGTGCCTTCGGTGGTTTTCAGTGGACAAGTCAGGGCACGATGACCCATCTCATGCCAATCCGAAGATTAAAATCCGTGCCGAGCTGGCGGCCATTCAGATTTTGCACCAGCGGAAGCTGGATACCCGCTTCGAGCAGAACATTTTCAAGCAAGAAGATTTGCACGCCGGGGGCCAAAAAAATCTGGTGCCCGCCGGAATTTGCCAACTCGACGCCCTTTGACCGGGCTTTCCGGTTGATGAGTCCGTTCAGCTCCAGGAAAACAAAATGCTGCTTGAGCGGCCCATCCTTGAACCTGGCTGGATGAAAGCGGAACTTGACTGCCAGGTCATAGCGGACAACATCTCCAAATTCAAAATCATCACCTGCGGTATTTAGCTCGTAGCCAAGGTCTCCGGTAAAGAACCACCGCTTTCGTGCTTCCGTAAACGTCAAAGCGAAACGACCATCGACTGAGCCTGATCCCAGTTGCATGGGTTGTGGTAGCGGGGCGCCTTGCGCATCCTTCAAGTCATCCGGGCCAGTGGGAAACTTGAGCCCTGCTTGCACAGCAATCTGGCGGCTTTTGAAAAATGAATCTTTCTTGTAAAAACGATATTTGGCCAGGAAGGTGAGGTCCCCAACCCCGGCGTCGGTTTGGGTTATCCTGGTGCCGTTTCGGGTCTGCTCGAAACTGCGGACAATTGTCGGAACCATGAGGATTAGAGATAACCCCGGTCTGGCGCCATAGACCACCGCCACGGGCGCCATGTTGACAAAAACCTTCGGTGCATCCGGCCCGCGCATCGACTCCCCGTCGACCAGCAACCGGGTTTTGTTGATCCGGCTGTAGAATGTGCGAAAACCGAAGCCCCCCATAAATTCCGTGCGGGCCGCTTCGCCAAAAACTTGCGCGTTCAGGGAAACGGGAAGCAGGAGAGCGCTGACAAGAGACAGATGGAAAAGGACAGAATACATTTCTTGCCTCCATAATTGACTATGCCCCCCTGGCGCGGCGAAGCGGCAATAGAATCATGAACCGCAAAGACGCAAAACTCGCAAAGGAATAAAGGGGTGAAGAAATGATTAAATCATATTTTGGTCTTTGCGTTCATTGCGTCTTTGCGGTTAATTTTCTTGCAAGAAACCCTCGGAAGGTTTTGTTACGCATAACCAAGAAGCTCCCTGAAGGCCAGCCGTCCCAGCTCGAACCCTTCATCCACGGTCAGGATGGTCGCCTGCCGCTCCCGGTTTGAAAACCACTGGCGAGCCGTCGATTCCGAGCTGAAGAAGCGCCCGTCACAGCAGAAAGCGGCCCACACCTCTTCAACGCACGAGAACCCTTTGCTCGCTGAATCGGCCTCGACGATGGAGAGCACCGTGCCAGTGGGTTCACATGACTCCACCCCGCGAGGCGTCAGCTTCACCCGCACCTGCGCTTGTGATTGTGGACAAACCGACTCGATTTGCGCTGGCAGCCCGAGCATGGGCGGCAGAAACAATCCATCCCAGGCGCACCAGGTGGAAAAGGTCTTGCGGCCGAGGATAAATTTATGGGGATGCTCCCTCTGGGAGAGTCCGAAGATGCCGACAATATTGCCCTGGTCATCCTGCTCGCTCAATTGCTTGATGAAGGCGGTGGCCGCGGCCGCACCCATATTCAGCCGCTTCGCGTGTCGCTCCACCTGCTGGAGCGAAACGGGCAGGCCTTCGACCACCTGTCTCCAAACTGCGATCAGAAGGCGCGACTGGTCTGCTGCGAAATGAGTCGGGACGCCAGATGCCCGAATTCGATCCGCCAGTTCAGCCAAATTTACGTTTGCCATCGTTGTGTCCGTTGATTTCCAGAAGTCCGGGTCGATCAGCACACCAGCTTCTTCGCCTCTGTGACCGTCTTTTTTACCTCTCCCAAACAGCACCTTCCTGATGGGTTTTCGATTTCGCAGCGGCACAGTCCGGCTTTCACTCGCTCGGTGATGAAAGGCAGGGCGGTACTCTCTCCCGCAGCTTGAACTTCCTCGAATATCTTCTTCCGGGTGTAGGCGAAACAGTAGCACACCGGCACCGGTTCCTCGGTCTCCTTGATCCCCACCCTGACGCGTACATCCTGCTTGCCGAAATACTGGCCGGTTTCATTGGAAAAATAAACCACTGAGCAAGCTGGTGTGGCACAAAAAAAATAATCGCCTGTGCGAAGGTCAGCAACGCGGTCCGCTTTAAGCAGATGCTCGAGCGTGAGCCTTTGAACGGTTTGTGCCTTTTGACCGCACTCACGGCAAACAGCCTCGCTGCTTGTCTCACAACTGGTCCCTGAACAACAATCAGACATCGTTCGCTTGCCCTAATTCAGACTCGACTGGCTGGCCTTGAAGCCGACGCCATTGACCGCCTCAACCAATTGCTCGACACTGGCTTTTTCCGGGTCGTATTCAATGTCCGCCGACCCGTTGGCGTAATCCGCTTTCACCCTGGCAACGCCATCTATCTTTTTGACGGCAGACTCCACATTGAATTCACAGCCCGCACAGGTCATGCCGTGGACCTCGAGGGTGACTTTTTGCACGTTCGCCGCCATTTTCTGAGCGTCCGCGGCGTGGGTTGCGGTGTCGTCTCTGCCACATGAAGAGAAGAGAACGGTGCACACAGAAACGACCAGGCCAAGCTTAAGAAATACCCTTGCCATGATAGATTCTCCTATATTGTTGTGTTTGTTGTGCCACTTGTCAGGTGTTTAGCCTGTAGGCGCTCTAATCAAATGCGATTCTTTCCTACAGCCTAAAAGTCTACCGCCTATCTACCTG
>JBHHXT010000426.1:0-3097 GCA_046757165.1 bacterium
ATACCTATCAAGGAAGATTTCAGTTTGAAACAAACGCCGGGGACGAGGCCGTTTTTGACTTCACGGTCGCCGGCACAGTCACTGCGCTAGAAGCGCCGAGGCCTGAACCAGTCCGCGTTCAGCAGCCTGTTTTGTTCCGGGTGGCCGCCTCCGGCAGCCGTCCCGGAAGCGAAATCCCACTGCGATTGCTCGGCGAGCGCTTTCTGAACATCGACCGTCTCGACTCTGTGCAGATCGGAGGCCGGGCGGTCCCGGTTCTCGATTACACGATTCTCTCTGACACACTCATCGGGGTTCGCGTGCGACTGCCTGACACGATCCCGGCCGGCCGCCACGCCGTCGCGGTTTTTGTCTCCGGCAATGGGCTTGGCAATCGGCTCGAGCCGGCAAGAACCACCAGCCTCGATATCGTGGACCTCCCGGCAGGAATCGATGTACTGCCGGACGCTGTGGGGCCAGCCAAGCCGGACCAGCCCACGCTCGACCGGGTTGAAGCGCAGCCGGGCCGCCTGAACCAGCCCGTGACGCTGACACTGCATGGCCAGCACTTTTCGCTCATAGACCGGATTCGGGCCATCCAAATCGGCGATGAAGAACTTCCTGTTCTCGACACACGTGTTGAAAGTGACGGCGTGATCCGTCTCACGGTGCAGGGTTTGCCAACTGCCCGGACCGGCCGTGAAGTCGCCTTCCTGGCCTCTGGCCCCGCATTTGAACTCTGGCTCGAGCTGCCCGCAGGTCAGGAAATCCTGCTCAGCTCGGCAGGCGGATTCCTGCGCCCTCTCGGTAATTTTATGATGATGCCTGTTCCGCCTTTCAATATCCCGCTCTGGGGTGTAGTCTTGTTTGTGGCGTTTGTCTCGACGGTTACGCTCTTGCCGGGACGGTTGGCCAGGCGCAAGCTCACCAAACGTCCGCCTCAGCCGGATGAAGCGCCGATGCTCTTCAAATTCGAGCCCAGGAAGGACAAAGGCGCGCAGCAAATCGCCCCCGGCAGTGTGATCACCCCGCGGGTTGAATTGCGTTTGAAGCCCATCATGGACCGCGGCCGGCAGGCCGTGCAGGTCAAGGGGGCGCTGGTCTTGAAGGAAGAATCGCTGCCAAAATCACCTCAGGATGACCTCACGCGCATTGAGGGGATTGGCCCTGTCATCTCCGGTTTGCTGCAAACCAACGCCATCACGACCTTCGCTCAACTGGCGGCCACCGCCCCGGACCGCCTGCGAAAAATGTTGGACAGGGCAGGTATCTGGTTCTCAGATCCCGCCACCTGGCCTGAGCAGGCAAGCCTGGCGGCCGCCAACCGTTGGCAAGACCTCGAGACGCTGCAGGAGGCGCTCAAAGGTGGGCAGCGGCCAGAAGAAGAGAATGTTTAGCCTGAATGGGTCAATAAAATGGAACACGGATAAGACGGACTTAACGGATCGGAACGGATTGGACTTCAATCCGTTCTATCCGTCTAATCCGCGTTCCATTCATTTGTAGCTTTGTTGCATTATGAAATCACCCAAAGCCAGGGAGGTAAGATGAATCGCGCAGTCACTACCCTCGATGATTTCTTTGCGTTCAATGAGGCCCCTATCGATAAGCTGACGGAAATGACCCGCGGGCCAGAATTCGACGCGGTCAAAAAAGAGATTTCGAAGCAAGTGCAGGGCCTTCCTATTCCGAAATCATTCTTTCAGCAGCTCATGCGACACGTCAACGAGTTGCTCGAGCTCGACATCTGGACGATACTCTCGGAAGCCTGGAGCCGAGCTGAAGCTCTGCAGAAATACGCGGACAAGAAAGCTTATCCGCCGGACGAAAGCTCTTTGCTCTGGCTGGCCGAGCATACGATCGTATCTGAGCATACTCCGTCGTTGAAACCGAGTCTCAACCGCATCGAGCTGGGTGAAATAAAGTTCAAGGTCAAACTGTCTCTCACGCTCAAAGGCGCGATTCTCCGAATTCAGAACAGCCGGATCATGGACTGCACCCTGGCCTCTTGCGAAGCTCACGGCTCGTTGGCGTGTGGCAAGACCACCCTGCTGAAAAAGGCGACCGAGCCTTTGACTCTGCCGGTTGTCTTCGACTTTGTCGACGGCATTCCAATCGGGGGCAATGGCGGGCAGAAAGCAAAAAACGTGAAAAGCAAGAAGGCCCGGCGTTGAGCCGGAGAGCGTTTCCTGTGGGCCCACATCGGGGTGATCATCGCAGGAGTCTTTTTTGCAGAATTTCTCCGAGGTCTCTCCTGCCATCGAGTACGCAATAAATAAACACGCGGTGAGAAATGACCTGGTAGATGATTCGGTAAGGTTTGTAATGAATCTCCAGATAATCATAAACGGCGACTCTCTCCAGCTCTGGTGGAACATGACCTCGGTTTGGCAACTCAGATAGACTCAGACAAGTCTCCTCGAGCTTGTCGAGAAGCTTCTTCGCACGGGAAATGGAATCATGTTTAGCGACGTATTGACAAATTTCAAAGAGATCATCCTCAGCATCGGTGATAATATGAACTTGATATTTCATGGCTTCTGATGTTCTTTGATACGCTTTCGCAAATGGGAAAACGCACGCTTTGCGGGTTTGACCTGGCCGGTTTTCAGACTTTTGCTGCTTTGAGCGAGAATCTTGAGTAGAGCAAGGCTGTCTTGAGTTTGTTCATAAACTCGAACATCTTGCAAAATAACCTTGGCTTCGCCATTCTGCGTAATCACCAGGGTTTTCTGATTTGCTGACACATCACGGATTAGTTCAGATGCATGAGCCTTTAAGTAGCTAATGGGTTTTATGGATTCACTTGGTTTCATCATATTGCTCCATTTTTTGTTGACCTGAATATAGGCAAAATATCGGTCCTTATCAAACGAAAAAGATCTGGAATTAACAACCGGTATTAAATACCATGACAAATCAATTTCAAGTTGAACAAGTTGACCATATTGAACTGTTTGTCCCTGACCGCTATGAAGCAGCCAGGTGGTATGAGAGCAAACTCGGTCTGCGAATCGTCAGTGAGTTCGAGCATTGGGCGGCCAATCCCCGCGGTCCTCTCATGATCAGCACCCCCAGGGGCAAGACCAAACTGGCCTTGTTTGAAGGCCGGCCGCAG
>JBHHXT010000427.1:0-3066 GCA_046757165.1 bacterium
AAAAAACACCCCTGGCAACGTTGCCAACTCACCCCGCCATACTCGGCGTCTGGATTTTTTGGCCATCGACTTTCAGGCCATAGTACTTGTTGCCGCGTGGGCCGATGGTGCTGATCTGATAGTATGGGATCAAATGCGCTTGTGAGAGCTGTGCACCGAGGCGGCTGTTGATGCGCGAGATTTTTTGCAACACCCACGTGGCCGGCAGTTGCCGATTCTCCAATACCTGCCCCACAAAACGCCGCCGCATGTCCTGGCTGTCATCCAGCACGTCGAAGCGCGCCAGCAGGCTATCCAGCATCTTGTCGGAGAAATAGGGACTGCCCGAAGGCTCGAAGTATTTTGCATACTCTTCCGCCGCCACCTCTTGCCGGCGACTTCGGCTCACATCGGCAAAATACCAGTACAGGGCAAATTGTTGCGGTTGCAAACAAACCGTATCCCGTCCAATCTTCAGCGAGTGTGTGTCCAGGTCCAGAACGAGCTCCGGAAACACCAGGGCACCGTTGAGTGTCTCCTGTACCCAGGCGAGCAGACGATAGTATTCCATGGAATGGTCCAGTTTGCCGATGGGCAGCCGGTTGCGTAAGCGAATAAACGGAATCTCCACCAGCTCCACGAAAACATCCCTGGCATCGAACGCCGAACCGCCGTAGGTGACCATGGTAAACGATTCCCGGGTCGGGTAGTAAAAATCTGATTGGGTTTCCACTTCCCAGGGATCCACCACCAGGTGATAGAGCCGGTCGTCTTTGCGTGCCAACATCTGCATCACCATGGCCAGATAGACGCTCAGTGTTCGCCGGCCACCGGCGACAACAGCATGCAAGCAGGTATTGTCATCTGCAGTGATTTCCCAGACGCACTTCAGAATCAAATCGAGATAGGCATGGCTGTGGCCGGTATTGCCGATATCCCAAATCCCCTTGTCCGCCTCGGTGGCAACGCGAATCCTGTCTGCGGAAAACAGGGTTTCATCGAAATAATCCGGATATTCACGGCACACCTGATAAAACTTTCCGGTCTCGGGGGTCAACAAGGACTCAATCGTCTTCTGCTTCGCGCTGGCAGTGGATATGACGGTCACCTGTGAAACCGGGATGTCCCGCCGCACACAAAGGGCGTAGAGCGACTCGGTGAAAACCTTCGGGTGTAACCCAAGCAAGATGAGAAGATGGTGTTCCATGTTCTTTATCTTCCCTCGGCGTTAACTTTTGCATCCCGCGACCCCGGAAATAGACCCCACTTGAGGAATCGTCTCTTTCCCGTGCCGCTGTCCCGTTGGATTGCTTTTCCTCCGTCGCAGCGCAGGGAGAGGATACTTATATAGATTTTGAAACCGGAAACTCGAAATGCTAAGCTCCAAAAACCTGGAGAACAACGAACAGAATCTTAGAGCTTGAGTCGAAAGGAGGAGATGATGTGCAGTCCGCAGTCGCCTGTACCCTTCACACGTGTCACAAACCAGAAGTCAAAAGCAGAAGATTTTGGTGGGAGCCCTTTTTTCCTCCCCTACATTTATATAGCAATAATCTTTCAACATGTCAAGGGAAAAAGGCTAACTTGTCTTATTTCGGTGCAACGGG
Organism: bacterium; assembly: GCA_046757165.1. Lineage (GTDB taxonomy): Bacteria > Zhuqueibacterota > Zhuqueibacteria > Oceanimicrobiales > Oceanimicrobiaceae > JBHHXT01. The sequence continues at coordinate 1,587 of JBHHXT010000427.1, forward strand.
CTGGGGACAGATTGAACGGCGTTCTCTGCAGGAACCCACCGAAGACACCGAAAACACCGAGTTTCGCCGAAATGTTTTCGGAGCCAAGAAGGTCATAAAGACAGGAAAGAGTTCTATCGATAACATTTTCTTCGCGTTCTTCGCGCCTTTGCGGTGAATGAAATTATTCAGCCCCAAAAATCCTTGGTGACCTTCGGTGACTTCGGCGAACTTCGGTGGATAACAGGCTTACTCGTTAACCACCACCCGGTGATACCTCTTCTTCCCGGCCCGCAACATCAACGCGCCGGTGTCGACATCCGCGGCCGAAACCTGTTCCTCGATGGTTTCGACTTTTTTCTGGTTGACATACGCTCCGCCTCCTTGTACCAGCCGCCGCGCATCACTCCTGGACCTGGCCAGGCCGACCTCGGCAAAGAGGTCCACGATCAGCACGCCTTTTTGCAGCCTGCTCAAAGAAATGGGGGTCGTCGGTACGCCACTCAAATCCTGGCCGCCGGCGCCGAACGCGCTGCGGGAGGCTTCGCGCGCTTTGTTTGCTTGCTCTTCGCCGTGCGTGATGCGGGTGGCCTCATAGGCGAGCACCTCTTTTGCCCGGCGAATGTCGGCGCCCTGGAGCTTGCCCAGCTCCGCAATCTCGTCCATCGGCAGAAAAGTGAAGAAGGCCAGAAAGCGGCCGACATCGCCGTCGTCAACGTTGATCCAGTACTGGTAGTATTCGTAGGGGGAGGTTTTGCTGCTCTCCAGCCAGACGGCGCCTTTGGCCGTTTTGCCCATTTTCTGGCCGCCCGCGGTGGTGAGCAACGGCCAGGTCAACCCCTCGGTGGGCGCGCCTGTGACCCTGCGGATCAAATCGGTGCCCGCGATGATGTTGCCCCACTGGTCGTCGCCGCCCATCTGCAAGGTGCAGTTGTGGCTCCGGAACAATTGCAGGAAGTCATAGGCCTGCAAAATCTGGTAGTTGAATTCCAGGAAAGACAGCCCGGTCTCGAGCCGGATCTTGTATGCTTCCGCCGTCAACATCCGGTTGACGCTGAAATGCTGCCCGACATCGCGCAACACGTCGATGTATTTCAGATCGAGCAGCCAGGTCGAGTTGTTGACCGCGAACCCGTTTTCGCCATCGATTTTGAAATAGCGATTGACCTGCGCCTTGATCTGTTCTGCGTTGGCCGCGATTTGCTCCCGGGAGAGCATTTTGCGCATCTCCGTCCTGTGGCTGGGGTCGCCGATCATGGCCGTGCCATCCCCGATGATGGCGATGGGGCGGTGACCCAACCGCTGCACGTGCGCCAGCGCCATCAAGCCCAGCAGATTCCCCACATGCAGGCTGCTCGCCGTGGGGTCGAACCCGACGTAGGCTGTCACGCGGGTGGTCGCAAACGCTTTTCTGACGGCTTCTTCGTCGGTGACCTGCCGCACAAATCCGCGCTCTTTCAAACTGTCGTAAACGTTGGCTGTGCTCAATTTATGTTTTCCT
>JBHHXT010000428.1:0-3062 GCA_046757165.1 bacterium
TGACGGCGCGAAGCGCTAAATGACTTTTTTCGCAGCGAAGTCTGCGAAAAAAAATAGGCGCTTAGGCTGTTAGGTCCCTACCGCCTGCAAGTTTTCTCAGTTACCGCTTGACATCCCCATTCGGATCGACTATATTTTCGCATGACAAATGAAACGAAATCGCTATTCCTGATAGACGGCTCAGCCATCGCCTACCGCTCCTATTTTGCCTTCATCAACAATCCCCTGCGCAACTCAAAAGGTGAAAACACCAGTGCTGTTTTCGGGTTTTTGCGATTCCTGTTCATGATCTATGATAACGAACATCCGGACTACCTCGCCGTCGTTTTCGATCCCAAAGGCAAAACGTTCCGGCACGAACAATATGAGGCGTACAAAGCCACGCGCCAGAAGATGCCTGACGACATGCGCGACCAGGTCCCGATGATTCATGAGGTGATCAAAGCGCTCAATATTCCGCACATCGAAGTGCCCGGCTTTGAAGCCGACGACGTGATCGGCACGCTGGCGAAACGGGCGCAGGCCGAAGGGTTCGATGCCTACCTGGTGAGCGGTGACAAAGACTTCATGCAGTTGGTGGACAAGCACATCAAACTCTACAATCCCAGGCGCGCAGGGGAGGCGGTCGAGGTTCTCGATGAGGCAGGTGTGCTGCAAAAGGTCGGTCTGCCGCCGTCGAAAATCGTCGATTATCTGGGATTGATGGGAGATACGTCCGACAACGTGCCGGGCGTAAAAGGGGTCGGCGACAAAACCGCGGTCAAACTCATTGAAGAGTACGGCAGCGTCGAAGCGGTGCTGGAGAACGCCGACAAGGTCAGCCGTGCGAATGTGCGGCAAAACTTGCAGACCTATCGCGAAGAAGCGCTGCTTTCGAAAAAATTGGTGCAAATCGACACCCACGTTCCGCTTGACGTCGAGCTGGAATCGTTCAAGTGCGTCGAGCCGAATCGCGAGCAAGTGGTCAAACTGCTGCAGGAGCTGGAATTCAGCAGTCTGCTGGACCGCTTTACCGTGGCGCAGCCGGGCAACCAGGTCAATTATCAGATCATCGACTCGAAAGAACAGTTGCAGAAGCTGGTGGCTGCGTTGAAGAAATCCGGCTTCTTTGTCGTGGATTTGGAGGCCAGCGATAAAGACCCCATGCGAGCCGAGGTGGTGGGCATTGCGATTTCTTACCAGCCGGGGGAGGCGTTTTACCTCCCGGTGCAGGTCGAGACACGTGCCAGCGCGGAGGGGGGCACGATAGCTGTGCGAGAGATGTTTTTGAGGTCAGAGGGGGAGCTGTTTGGCTCGCTGCCGCTGGCGGATTTCCTGAAGCCGCTGCTCGAGGACCCCAACCTCAAAAAATCAGGTCACAACATCAAGTATGACATGCTGGTGCTGCGCCGCCACGGCATCAATCTGCAAGGCCTCTATTTCGACACCATGGTCGCTTCTTATTTGATCAATCCAACGTTGCGCCAGCACAATCTCGACGCTCTGGCGCTCGAACATCTCAACTATGTGAAAATATCGACCTCAGATTTGCTTGGAAAGGGAAAGAACAAGGTGAGTATTGCTGAGATTGAGATCGAGAAATTCGCGCAGTACGCTTGCGAGGACGCCGATATCACCCTCAAACTGACCGGGATTTTCGAGCCCCAGTTGCGCGACGGCAATCTGATGGACCTGTTCACCGACGTCGAAATGCCGCTGATCGAGGTCTTGATGGAGGTCGAACAAGAGGGCGTTGCGCTCGACCTCGAGTTTCTGAGCGGCATGTCGACCGGGATGGCGGAGAAGCTTGATGGCCTGGTGCGGCAGATCTACGACATGGCCGGCGAGGAATTCAATATCAACTCGACGCAACAACTGGGTCAGATTCTTTTCGAGAAGCTCGAGCTGCCGAAGAAGAAGCGCACCAAGACCGGGTACTCGACCGACGCGAAAGTTCTGGATGAGCTGGCCAATGTGCACGAGCTGCCGAAGGCGCTGCTGGAGTATCGTGAATTGATGAAGCTGAAATCCACATACGTGGATGCCCTGCCCAGTCTGGTCAATCCGGAGACGGGCCGGCTGCACACTTCCTATAACCAGACGGTGGCGGCCACCGGCCGTCTTTCCTCCAGCGATCCCAATCTGCAAAACATCCCCATCCGCACAGACATGGGTCGGGAGATCCGGAGGGCGTTCATTCCGCGGGACGCAGACCACGTCATTTTGGATGCCGACTATTCGCAGATTGAGCTGCGGGTGATGGCCCACCTTTCGAAAGATCCGGTGCTGATGGAGGCGTTTCGCAACGAGGAGGACATTCACACCAAGACGGCTTCCCTGATCTTTGGCGTTGAAGCAGATGAATTGACCCATGAGCACCGCCGGCGCGCCAAGGAAATCAACTTTGGCATCATGTACGGCATGGGGGTGTACGGGTTGGCTTCACGGTTGCATATCTCCAATGACGAAGCGCGCGAGTTTATCATCAGCTACTTTTCCCAGTACGGCAAGGTGCAGGAATTCATCCTGCGCATGCACACGCAGGCCGAGACGCACGGCTATGTGACCACGCTGCTCAACCGGCGTCGCTACCTGCCCGAGATCAAAAGCAAGAACCGCAACATCCGCGAATTCGCCAAACGCACCGCCGTCAATACACCGATTCAGGGCACCGCAGCCGAACTGATCAAGGTGGCGATGATCAATGTCTGGCGCAAACTGAAAGCAGACGGCTACAGCACGAAGATGATCATGCAGGTGCATGATGAGCTGGTCTTCGAGGTGCCCAGAGCTGAGGTCGACAGGGTTCGCTTGCTGGTCAAAACGGAAATGGAAAATGCCGTGCCGCTGGATGTGCCGATCAAGGCGGACATCGGGGTCGGACCCAATTGGCTGGAAGCGCACGGGTGATTACTGATTTGAATGACCCGTTCGTAAGATAGGGGTGCAGGGTCCATCTTACGCAATCTGCTCTAACCTGAATAATTCATTCACCGCAAAGGCGCGAAGAACGCGAAGAACTGACACTTGTGGTCCGATATTTCACTTCAAAAACGTGGTATCGTTTTTGCGGCCATCAAAGC
>JBHHXT010000429.1:0-3059 GCA_046757165.1 bacterium
GATTGCGGATTTGTCGCGCTGAGTCAATATTCGTGTCAATTCGTGCAATTTCGTGGCTAAATCAATCATTTGGTTGCCGGGCGCTCAGCTTTGGTTTTGTTTGCGTTCGCCCCGCCCGGGAGCGCCTCGAAATTCGCTTGCAAATTCTGTTTTAATTCTTATATTTTGTTTGTTTTGAAAAAGCCTAAAGGCTAATATAGAATTTGCCACTGAAAGTTTCAACATAAAACCTAACGAATGGAACACGGATTTAACGGATAGAACGGATTTACACGGATTTGGTTTTTGGATGAAAATCAAAAGAATCATGAGCCATGCAAGTCCTATTCCACTGAACTTCGACACAGTCCGTTAAGTCCAATCCGTTCCGACCCGTTAGATCCGCGTCATCCGCGTTCTATTTTTTTGCACTTTTAGATTTTATTGATGATACCATAAGATCGCCACATTAAGTTCGCTTCATAAACCCCAGGCACATGCAAAATGAGTGAGATTTATGATTTTCAACAGATCGAAGCAAAATGGCGGGACTTCTGGTGTGAGAAGAAGTTCTTTGAGCCGGACCTGAATCAGACCACCAACAAGATGTACTACCTGAACATGTTTCCTTATCCCTCTGGCGAGATGCATGTTGGGCACGGGCGGAACTGGCTTATCGGCGACGCTTTTTGCCGCTATCTGATCATGAATGGCTACACTGTGCTCAATCCCATGGGCTACGACGCTTTCGGCCTGCCGGCGGAAAACGCGGCCATTGACCGGGGCGTTCATCCGAAAGAATGGACGTACAAAAACATCGCATCTTTTCGCAAGCAGTTCCGGCAGTGGGGCGTCGTATTCGACTGGCGCCGCGAGCTGGCCACCTGCGACCCGGTCTATTATCGCTGGAATCAGTGGCTGTTCCTTCAGTTTTACAACAGGGGTCTGGCTTACCGCAAGGCCTCGCAAGTCAACTGGTGTCCGGGCTGTGATACCGTGCTGGCCAACGAGCAAGTGGTGGACGGCGCGTGTGAGCGTTGCCACTCGGAAGTCGCGAAGAAGAAACTGACACAGTGGTTCTTCCGCATCACGGATTACGCTCAGGAGCTGCTCGATGATCTCGACAAACTGACACACTGGCCCGAGCGAGTCAAGCTGATGCAGAGGAACTGGATCGGGCGCAGTGAGGGGGCTTCCATCTGCTTCCCGGTCGAAGGCCGCGATGACAAACTCGAAGTGTTCACCACACGGCCAGACACGGTTTATGGCGCAACGTTTATGGTCCTGGCGCCGGAACATCCTCTGGTCGGGAAGCTGACGACAGACGAGTACCGAAACGAGGTCGGGAGATACATCAAGGAAGCCAGCGCGGAGAGCGATGTGCAGCGGCAGATGGCTGAGCGCGACAAGACCGGCAAGTTTATCGGCAGCTACGCCATCAACCCGGTCAACGGCAAGCGAATCCCGATTTGGATTGCAGACTACGTGTTGATGGGCTACGGCACGGGGGCTATCATGGCGGTGCCTGGCCACGACCAGCGCGACTTTGAATTTGCCCGTACCTTTGAGCTGCCCATTATCCCGGTCTACCAGCCGCAGGACGCGCCCCTGGATGGCGCGACCATGACGGAAGCTTACCTGGGCGAAGGCGTCATGGTCAATTCCGGCCCGTTTGATGGCCTGCCCGCCGGCAAGGCCACGCTGCGAAAATTCATCGCGCACCTGGAGCAGGAGGGGGTTGGAAAAGGCGAGATCAACTACCGCCTGCGCGACTGGCTCATCTCACGGCAGCGCTACTGGGGCACGCCCATCCCGATGATTCATTGCCAGAAGTGTGGCGTTATCCCGGTGCCGGAAGAGAATTTGCCGGTGTTGCTGCCCGAGGTCGAGTTTCTGGGCAAGAAAGGGCTGGCCGAAATCAAAGAGTTTTACGAAATCGACTGCCCCGAGTGTGGCGAAAGCGCCAGACGGGACACCGATACCATGGACACGTTCGTGGATTCCGCCTGGTATTTCATGCGCTACCTGTCATCGCAGGATGAGAGCAAGATATTCGACTCGGACCTGGTGAACGCCTGGTTGCCGGTGGACCAGTATGTCGGCGGCATCGAACATGCCATTCTGCATCTGCTCTATGCGCGCTTCGTCACCAAAGCCATGCGAGACCTGGGACTGGTCGAGTTTGACGAGCCGTTTACCCGTCTGTTTACGCAGGGCATGATTACGCACCAGGCGTACCGGTGTAAAGTCCATGGCTGGATTCCACCACATGAACTCCTGGACGGCAATCGCTGTCCGAAAGGCGGCGAGAAGCTGACTACTGAGCTGGCCAAGATGAGCAAGTCGAAGAAGAACACTATCGCGCCGACTGAAATTATCGAGAAATACGGTACCGATACGGAACGGCTGTACACCTTGTTCATGGGCCCGCCTGAGAAGGAGATTGAATGGAACGACGAGGGCGTGCGCGGCGGGTCTCGTTTTCTCAATCGCGTCTGGACGCTGGTGCAGAAATACAGAGACACCCTGAAAAACGCGCCTGAGACCCGGATCGAGCTGGACCGGCTCAACAAGCGCGACAAACATCTCTGGCATTTGGTCAATGAGAAGATCGAATCGGTGACGAAGGACTTTCAGAAGTTCCACTTCAATACTTCGGTGGCGGCGATCATGGAGCTGAGCAACGCGCTCTCCGATTACACCACGGCATGTGAACCGGGGCAGGCGCTCAATGCGCCGCTGCTGAAACGCGCGGTGGAAAGCTTGATCTTGCTGCTGTCGCCGATTTCGCCCTTTGTCACGGAGGAGCTGTGGCGCATCATCGGTCATGAAAGCGCCATCTTGGAGCAGAGGTGGCCAGTCGCTGATCAGGCGGCGCTCGAGCGCGATGAGTCTCTCATCGTGATTCAGGTCAACGGCAAGCTGCGGGACCAGATGCTGGTGCCAACTGCACTGGTGACAGACAAGGCGGAATTGGAAAAACGCGCCCTCGAGAAAGTTCAGACCCGGCTGGAGGGCAAGCCGGTACGCAAGGTGATCGTCGTGCCGGGCAAGCTGGTCAATGTGGTGGTTTAGAGATT
>JBHHXT010000430.1:0-3044 GCA_046757165.1 bacterium
AACCACTTAAGGGTGAAACCAAAGCAAAGATTCCTCGGTAGCTCAATCGGCAGAGTCCCGATGGCTATCGGGATTAACCACTTAAGGGTGAAACCAAAGCAAAGATTCCTCGGTAGCTCAATCGGCAGAGCGGGTGGCTGTTAACCACTAGGTTGTAGGTTCGAGTCCTACCCGAGGAGCAAAGCTCAGTCCAAAGACTGGGCTTTTTTCCTTACGGAGCGGACCGGTGTTCTACGTCTATATCCTCTATTCAGAAACGCATGATCGCTACTACGTCGGCCAAACCGACAACCTTGATGCCAGGCTGGCGCGCCACAACGCTGGCGAAGTGTTTGCAACCACACCATACGGTCCCTGGAAGCTGGTTTACCAGCAACGGTACGCCACGCGCTCCGAAGCCATGATGCGGGAACGTAGCATCAAAAAGAAGAAGAGCAGAAAATACCTTGAATATCTGCTCAATCGGCAGAGTCCCGATAGTCATCGGGATTAACCACCAGGTTGTCCCGAAGGCTTTCGGGACCCGAGGATCAAAGCTCAGTCCAAAGACTGGGCTTTTTTCCTTACGGAGCGGACCGGTATTTGGCGGCCTTTGGGGGACAACCCCCGCTGTGTCACCACTCGTAGCCGCCCCCCCTTGTGGGTGGCACTCATCTCCTGAAAGGACATTCATAGCTGCCCCACAAGGGGGCAGGGCTACATTGACGGGTGTGGGCCGCCAGTCGCCAGTCCGCCCGCTTCTCAACCGAGCTCCGAAAGTTTGCCAACATCCCGCCAGGGAACCTCATCCACCCGGAACGCTTTAATGACTTCTCCTTCTCCGGCGAGACGCAGGTAGCTGTTGATGATCGAAAATGTTCCTTCCTCTGTCAAACGGCTGAAGATAGCGGGAGAGAGCACGTGGATGCCGCAGAAACCGAGCGCTTCAGTCGTCCCGTGTGGCTCTCTGGCGTTGATCTCTTTGTTTTGTGAGACGGATTTCCAGCCGCACAAGAGCCCGCGGGCATCGAAAATCAAGTAACGCGAGCTGCGCCGTTTGTTGACGGCCAACGTCGCCAACCGGCTTTCGGACTCGTGTGCCCGCACCATTTTCCTGAGATCGATATCGCTGATGACATCTACATTGTGCAGAATGAACGGCTGGTTGTCGTCAAAGAAGTCGCCAGCGTTTTTGAGACCGCCGCCTGTATCCAGCAGGGTCTCTTCATGCGAAAACTCGATTCGAATCCCGAAGTGATCTTTTTGCTGCAAAAAAGCGTTGATTTGCTCCGGAAAGTGGTGCAGGTTGAGGATGACCTCCGTGACGCCAGCCGCGATCAGGCGGGTCAGAACGAGTTCCAGCAAGGGCACGCCCCCGACTTCGACCAGGGCCTTGGGGCGGGTGTTGGTCACGGGCCGCAGACGCGTACCCAGGCCAGCAGCAAGAACCATAGCTTTCATCGTCTACCCGGGACGTTGCCAGGTTACGCCGGCCAACTTTCCGCCTCGCGATGTGAGAGATCGACTTTCACGCGGTATTTTTCTCTGAGATACTTGGCAAGCTGATTGGCACAGTAGACAGAGCGGTGCCGCCCCCCGGTACAACCAAACGCAATCGACAGATGGCTGAAATTGCGCTGCTGGTAATCCTCCACCACTTGCGAAATCAAATCGCGTACCCGCGTCAGGAAACTGTGCACTTGCTCTTTGTTTTCCAAAAAGTGGATGACCTCCGGATCATTGCCATTCTGGTTCTCGTACTGCGGCAACCGCCCGGGATTGGGCAGGGCGCGGCAATCAAAAATGAAGCCGCCACCATGGCCGGTGTCATCCTGCGGTAGCCCCTCCTTGTAGGAAAAGCTCTGAATCCGAACCGTCAAGGGCAGGTGCGCATCACCGAGCTCACGCAACCGGGTGGAGCGCACGATTCGCTGCAAACATTCCATGAGCGTCGGCAGCACGACCGGCCATTCGGTGGTTTGCAGCAGGGACTCGAGGTTCTGAATGGCATACGGCACGCTTTGCAGGAAATGGGTCTTGCGTTCATAAAAACCACGGAAGCCATACGCGCCCATCGCTTGCATGATGCGTACGAGCACGTAGCAGGTGTAGTACTTCATGAACGCCTTCCGGTCAAGCGTCAGGTGGCTCCCCAGAGCATCGAGGTAGGCCGCTAACAACCTTTCTTTCGTCTGAGAAGGTAAGTTGGCCTTTGCGTCGTATAGCAGCGAGGCAATATCATATTGCAGAGCCCCCCGGCGTCCGCCCTGGTAATCGATGAAATACGGTTCGTCATCGCGAATCATGATATTGCGGGACTGAAAATCGCGATAAAGGAAGTAAGAGCAGTCCGCTTGCAACAGAAGGGTCGTGAATCGCGCAAAATCATCTTCCAGCCTCTGCTCGTTGAACGGGATCCGGGCCAATTTGAGAAAATAATACTTGAAATAGTTCAGGTCCCAATTGATCGACTGGTGGTCGAAGCTGTGGCGGGGGTAGCAGACAGCGTAATTCAACGTTTTGCCAGCCTTGACTTGAAAATCAGGAAGACGTCGAACAGCCTTTTCGTACAGGGCCTCAATTTGATCAGGGAAATCAGCGGCCGTCCGCCTCTGTTTCTCAAGCAAATCGAACAGCGTTCGTTTGCCTAGATCTTCTTCCAGATAGATGCCGGCGTCCAGGTCTTGCGCATAAATTTCAGGGACCGGCAGACCGAGCTGATGAAAGTGACGGGAGAATTCCAGGAATGCGATGTTTTCGGCGCGGTCTTCGTTGGACACGCCGATGACCGTGCGATTCTTGCTGAAAATACGAAACCGTTTCCGGTTCGAACCATGAATGGGCATCGCTTCAGATCTGGTGACCTCTTCTCCGAAGCGTGATTTGAAGAGCGTATGCAGTGACTCATCCATGAGATCAAATTAAAGATTGCAGGACAAAGAAGCAAGTTAATTGCTAGTGGAACACGGATAAGACGAATTTGACGGATCGGAACGGATTTCAGATCCGTAACCAAGTTTTTGAAGTTATTCGTGTCAATTCGTGCAAATTCGAGGCTGCATCAA
>JBHHXT010000431.1:0-3029 GCA_046757165.1 bacterium
GGCGAATTCCTTCGAAAATCTGACCCGCGGTTTCGCCGCCAACGGCTGCGCGGATAACTTCCTGCACTTCAGAAATGTTAATGCCGTAACGGGCAATCGCCTGCCGATTCACCTCGATCAAAAGCTGCGGGGTGCCGCTGACCTGGTCGGCCTGCACATCGGCTGCTCCCGGAATCTGTTGAATGACTTCCACAATTTCATCGGCCTTAGCTTTCAGGATGCTCAGGTCGTCGCCAAATAGCTTGATAGCGAGCTCTGCGCGCACCCCCTCTAAGAGTTCGTCAACAGTCATAGCGATGGGTTGGGTAAAGTTCGTCAACACACCCGGCACTTGACCTACTTCTTCCCGGATCACTTCTTGCAATTCCTCCTGTGTGCGTGCGATGCGCCATTCTTCTTTCGGTTTTAACAGAATGTACATTTCCGCACTGTTGACAGGATCGGTGTGAGCACCTACTTCACCGCGGCCAATGCGGGTTACGGCGCCGGTGACTTCGGGAATGTTCATGAGGCGGCGCTCGACAATCAGGGTGATGCGCTTGCTTTCGTTGAGCGAAATGGAAGGGGCCAGGGTTAGACGCAGTACCAATGTGCCTTCCTGCAGGGTCGGCGTAAACTCCGAACCTAATTGTGGGAAGATAATTCCGCCAATCAAAATCAGCACTGCTGCCAGTGTAATCGCCAGGGAACGGCGTTTAACAAAGAAAGTGACGATGGGACGGTAAATTCTCAAGAGCAGACGCAGCACCCAGATTTGGTGTTCCTTGTCACCTTCGCCCGGATTTTTTGATTTTGGTCGACGCATGAAAATATCCGCCAGCACCGGTACCAGAAACATAGCAAAGAGCAGCGAACCGGTCATGGCCAGAGCGATGGTATAAGCTAACGGACGAAACGTTTTGCCTTCAACGCCCTGCAGGGTGAACAGCGGCAGGAAGACGATTATGATAATCATGATAGCAAAAGCAATGGGCCGAACCACCTCAGAGCAAGCCCGAGCAACCACCTGCATCCGTGGAGCGTCCAAATTCGATTCTCGCTGCAACCGGTCAACATTTTCCACAATCACCACGCTGCCGTCGACCATCATGCCGATGGCAATAGCCAGACCACCAAAGGACATCAAGTTAGCAGAAATGCCGAGAATCTTCATCCCGATCATAGCGAATAGCACCGAAAACGGTATCGCCAGAGCCACGACCAGGCTGGGACGAAAGGCTCCTAAAAAGACCATCAAAATAATGATGACCAGCATAATCCCCTCTTGCAGGGCATCGGTCACCGTTTTGACGCAGGCTTCCACCAAAGTTTTTTGCTCGTAGTAAGGGACGATCTTAATTCCCTCGGGCAACATAGCGTTAATTTCCGCCATCCGTCGCTCCACCTCTTCAATGACCGTGGAAGAATTGCTGCCGAATAACTTGACCACCATTCCGGCGACCACTTCTCCAATCCCGTTACGGGTTTGAATGCCGCGGCGAATCGCCCCGCCAATTTGCACGTCAGCCAATTGTTTGAGGTAGACCGGCGTGCCATCTTCGGACTTAATGACAATGTTGTCAATATCTTCAATGTTGGAAGCCAGTCCGACAGAGCGGACGATGAATTCCTCGGCGTTCTTTTCGATAAACTGGGCGCCGACATTCAAGTTGTTGGCTTTGATTTTCTCAATGAGCTCCTGAATCGTGACATCGTAGCGCAGCAGCGCGCTCGGCTCGATGACAACATGATATTGCTTTTCAAAACCGCCGATGCCCAGCACCTCGGTCACACCCGGCACCGTCTGTAAATTGAACTTAATCAACCAATCTTGAATGGTGCGCAGTTGTTCCAGGGTGTACTTGCCGGTTTCGTCTTCCAGATAATAGAACAGGATCAGGCCCATCCCGGTGGAAATGGGACCCATCGATGGTTCACCGAATCCTTCGGGAATATTTTCGCGGGCCTCCTGCAAACGCTCGTTGACCAACTGCCGGCAAAAATAAATGTCGGCGTCGTCCTCAAAGTAAATATTCACCACCGACAGTCCGAAATTGGAGACGGAGCGTATGTTCTTAAGATTGGGCAGCCCGTTCATGGCGACCTCAACCGGATAGGTCACGTATTTTTCAACCTCTTCCGGCGCCAATCCTTCCGTTTCGGTGAATACTTGTACCAGGTTTGGCGAGACGTCCGGAAAGGCATCGATAGGTAACTGTTTATAACTATAAAATCCCGCGGCCAGCACCATCATCCCTAAAACCACGATCAGCAGCCGGCTGCGGAGAGAAAATTCAATAATCTTCTTCATGCTCTTTTCCTTTTGATTAGTGTGCGTGACCCGATTCGAAAGAACTTTTGGCCAGCTCGGCTTTCAACGTGAACCCGCCCTTTGTGACGTAGCGTTGGCCGGCGCTGAGCCCCGAAAGAATTTCCACATGCGTGTTCGAACTCCTGCCTAATGACACCGGGTGGGGTTCATATCCTTCCTGCGTTTTCACAAAAACTACGGTCTGCTCGTCAATGGTCTCTAAAGCGGTTTTGGGAACGACAACATCCGCCTGCACAGCACCAGTTTCTACATGACCGGCAACAAACAAGCCGGGGCGCCAGTGGCCGTCGGGATTTGACAGGACGACTCTGGCAATAGCCGTGCGGGTTGCCTCGTCTAAGAGCGGACTGATGTAGGAAATCGTACCGTTTGTCTCTGGCATATCCGGACCGGCGGAAATGACAACTTTCTGTCCGATTTTCACATACGGTAAATCCTTCTGGTAAACGCTGAGATTGGCCCAGACCGAACTTAAATCCGTAATGGTAAAGGCATGGGAATCATCAGTAATGACTTCGCCGAGTGAGAGGTGCTTGTCCGTCACGGTTCCGGCAATGAGGGATTTGACTTCATAGGGCGCCAGGCTTTCGTTACTCTCGATAATCGCAAGCACCTGGCCTTTTTTGACCCTATCACCGATGTGTTTGCGCACCTCCTTGACGATGCCTGGAAAGCGGGGAACAATGTGCGCCAGCCGATCCGGCTCGATGACGATTTC
>JBHHXT010000432.1:0-3025 GCA_046757165.1 bacterium
AGTTGGATATGGAAAAAGTCGGCGTGCTCGGCTGGTCCTTTGGCGGCGCCACCGCCGGGCAGATCATGGTGACGGACGACCGTTTCAAAGCCGGGCTCAACATGGACGGCTCGATGGTAGGCGACGTACTCGATTCGGCCCTGACGCGGCCTTTCTTTTTTATGGAACGGGGCAACAAGGCGGGACTCGACCGACTATTCTTCAAGCGGGCCACAGGGCCAGCCTATTATGCCACCATTGCCGGCACCAGGCATGTCAACTTCGGAGACATCTCAATTCATGGCGATTTCTGGCGCCTGATCGGTTTGCTCGGTGAGATCGATGGCCAGCGCGGTCTCGAGATCATCAACCGGTACACTTTGGCGTTTTTTGACCGGCACCTTAAACAACGCGAAGCGCCGTTGTTAGATGGACAGGCCCTGGAGTATCCGGAAGTGCAACTGCAGCGCCGGAATGTTGGGGGGGTTACCAATGCGCTGCCTCAAACCAAACCGAACTTTTTCTGAGAAAATATTTGAAGCCTTTATGTCCAATTACACGTAATACTTGCTATTCAATTGCGGCGGGATGGCCCGCTTTAACCATGTATCGAATCTGAGTCGTCCCAGTGTTCCTAAATGGACCGCAACATTCGTTTGCGGTCATGGAGAAAAAGATGAAACTCAAATTATTCCCAAAGAGCAGCATCTTTATCGCTTTGATTCTGGGTCTGTCAGGCAGTGGCCTGACCCTGGCGTGGTGTCAATCCAATCCGCTGCATATCAGCCCGAGAGCCACCATCAGTCAAAAGATCGGTGACGAGAAAATCACCATCGACTACGGCCGCCCGGGCGTAAAAAATCGCCGGATCTGGGGTGAGCTGGTGCCGTATGGCATGGCGCCTGGAATCCCCTTCTCGAAAGGCAAGCCTTTTCCATGGCGGGGTGGTGCCAATGAGAATACCACGATTTCGTTCAGCCACGATGTCACCGTGCAAGGGCAGGCGCTCGAGGCCGGCACCTATGGTCTGCACCTGATTCCCACCGAAAAAGAATGGACGCTCATTTTCAGTCACAATAGTACCTCCTGGGGGAGTTTCTCCTACGACAAAGCAGAGGATGCCCTGCGGGTGCAGGTCACGCCGATTGCCGCCTCACACCAGGAATGGCTGCGCTACGGATTTGACGTCCTGACGCCTCGTTCGGCAACGGTGTTCCTGCACTGGGAGAAGCTGAAGGTGCCGTTTGAAGTTGTGTTGGTTCCCTGACATCGCGCGGAAAAATAATATGGCTGTCAAATTTTCGGTAGCTCAAAGAAAACAATTTTCATATCTTGCGTCGTAAATTCACACAGACTTAACGGAGCAGATAATGTTATCTTTTGAAGAAAAATACGAGGCGCTCGTCAGAAAAGACCCCTCTTATGAAGGCATTTTCGTTACCGCAGTCAAAACGACGATGATTTTTTGCCGGCCCACCTGTACTGCCCGAAAACCAAAACCGGAAAACGTTGTCTTCTATGAAAATGTCAAAGACGCGCTGGTGAATGGATACAGGCCTTGTAAGGTTTGCAAACCCATGCAACCTTCAGGTCTTGTTCCGGATGCTATTCAGGGGATTTTGCAGGAATTGAATGATGATCCATACACTAAAATAAAGGATGGGGATTTAGTGGACAAAGGAATCGAACCCAGTTTGATTCGAAGGTGGTTCAAGAAAAATCATGGCATGACCTTTCATGCTTATCAGAGGATGCTGAGAATAAACAATGCATTTCATCAGATAACAAATGGAGACTCTGTCACCCATGCAGCCTTTGACCATGGTTATGAATCTCTAAGCGGATTTAATGACCGTTACAAATCCATTTTCGGCATGCCGCCAACCAGAGCCACCAACAACAGCGTGATCAATATCGTTCGGTTTACAACGCCCTTAGGGCCTATGTTTGGCTGCGCGACAAATGAGGGGGTATGCCTGGTGGAATTCACGGACCGTAAGATGTTGGAAACGGAATTCAAGGATTTACAAAAGAGACTCGACGCTGCAATTCTGCCGGGGACGAATCCGCACTTAGAACACCTTCAAAAAGAATTGGCAGAATACTTTGCAGGCAAAAGGAGATCTTTTACCGTGCCCTTAGTGACGCCCGGGAGCACCTTTCAAAATCAGGTTTGGGCCGCGCTGCAAGAAATTCCTTACGGCACGACCGTATCCTATGCAGCGCAGGCCGTCAGACTGCGTAAGCCCAAAGCGGTACGGGCAGTCGCTGCTGCCAATGGCATGAACAGGATAGCCATTCTGATTCCTTGCCACCGGGTGATCGGAAGCGATGGGACGCTCAAAGGTTATGGCGGCGGGTTGGCAAGGAAAAGATGGTTGCTCGAGTTCGAGCGTGGTGCCAAATCTATGAGCAAACCGCCGCTCTCTACGCCCTCTCGAGATGGTGCGAAATAAGAGCCGCCACTTCTGCGTGGTATTGCGACCATCCTTGCCACACCGAACCTGCCCATTCCTTCACTTTGTTCGCATGTTCTTCGTCTGAACCGCAAAGTGCGACATCAAAAACGGTCAGAGCCCCCGTCTCAACGGGCGGGGGGAAATGTGGCCATCTCTCAATCTTTGCTGCAAGACGTTGCAGGTATCTCGCCACATTGGGTGGACGAATGCCGCGTTCGAACATAACATGGAGACCCACAAGATGGACCGTGACCGATTTATCCGGATGTGTTCCTCCAGCGTGCTGTATCGCGTAGGTATCGACGGTCATCTGATGCACCTGACCGAACAACACGGCGTTGCTGAACTCAGAACCGAGAACCTCTGTGTACACTTCCCAGCACTCCGGTGAGGTGTTGTAGTACCCGTCATAAACCGCCGTATTGCTGGCCGGCATCCCTAGACCGCAGCCGGGGCAAATACTTTCTCGCGTAGCTGTCATATCAGAAAAACACCATTCTAAGCAACTTATCGGATGAACCTTGTCACCCTAAGACCGTCTTTTTCTCTTGCATGTGTGTGTTATTGCGTATAATTAATGCGTTATC
>JBHHXT010000433.1:0-3015 GCA_046757165.1 bacterium
GGCAATTTCTTTCTGCCGGGCGATTATGTCGATGCGGTGCGAATGGCTGGCGGGGTGCCGGTGTTGCTTCCGCCAGGCGAGGCGGACCCCGCTGCTGTCTTCAATCGAGTCGACGGCCTCATTTTTTCAGGCGGAGGGGATTTTGCGCCCGAAGTTTACGGCGGCAAGCCGCATCCGTCTATTTCACGCGTGGACCCGGAGCGGGATACCTTCGAGCTCTCCCTGGCCAAACACGCCCTTGCCCGGGAAAAGCCCGTGTTGGGTATCTGCCGTGGCTTTCAATTGCTCAACATCGTCTCAGGCGGGGACCTGCTTGCCGATGTGCCTGAAAAGTATGGCCAGAGGGTGGCTCACCGCAACGAGTGCGGCGGTCAGACAGAGCACGAGGTGGAGCTGAGCCCGGAGAGCCGGTTGGCGCAGATCACTGGCCACACCCGCATCTCTGTCGTCTCGAAACACCATCAGGCCCTTGACCGGATTGCGCCGGGCTGGGAGGTCGTGGCCCGTGCCGACGATGGGGTGGTCGAGGCGCTGGAAGCAAAGAACCATCCCTGGATGACCGCCGTTTTGTGGCATCCCGAGCTGGCGCTGCGCGATCCCAACCAACGCAAGATCTTCGATGATTTTGTCAGGGCTGCGAGGGCAGACTGATGCCCGGACAGGCAGGAAACCGGGTGGCGAAGCTGAAAGATTCACCGGAACTTGGCAAAAGAGCTTGATAATCTCAATTAAGATGTTAAATTTCTCGAACAGCCGCATAAACTGGTGAGGACGCGATGTACACCATAGCATTTGATAACAAAGAGATTATTATCCGTTTCGAAAAAAAAGCGGTGGACAAGGAACTGCTGTCAAGTTTTCTGGAATTCATCGAATTCGAACAGATTCGCAGAAGGAGTCAGCTCACTGAAAAGCAGGTGGATAAACTGGCTAAAGAGATCAATAGAAGGGTTTGGGATAAACTCAAGAAGAATGCATTAGAGGAATAGTTGAAATCCCAAAAGCCAATCATTGTCGATACAAATGTCATTATTTCTGCCCTTCTCCACCGAAAGTCTCCTTTCCTTGAACTGCTCTTGACCAGGAAACACCGGTTCTTCATATGTGAGTTGAGCATCATCGAACTTTTCAACAACAAAGAGAAAATTGTCAAATTCAGCAAGCTCACTGAAGACGAAATTACCAAAATCTTCCACGTCTTACTCAGAAATCTTAACCTATTTAAGGAAGACTTGATTGTAAAATCAAACTGGCAAATGGCTTATCGAATGTGCAAGGACATTGACGAAACCGACACGCCATTTATTGCGCTTACACTAGAACTTGACGGTCTCTTGCTGACGGGAGACAAGAGACTGAAAAACAAACTAAAAGCAGAAGGATTCGATTCGTTCTTTGAAATCGCAAAAACCCAGAATTAGTATGATTCAAATTGTCAATAAGAGTGACCTACCGCAAGGAGAACAACTATGCGACTGGCGAACAAGATCGCTCTGATCACCGGCGCCGGCAGCGGCATCGGCCGGGAGTCCGCGCTGCTTTTTGCGCGTGAAGGCGCCAAAGTTGTCGTGGCGGACCTGCAAGAGAAGACCGGCGAGGCGACGGTAGCTGCGATCAAGGAGACCGGCGGCCAGGCCACATTCGTGCGCGTCGACGTGGCGAAAGCGAGCGAAACGCAAAACATGGTGGACCATGCTGAAAAGACCTTCGGCAAACTCGACATTCTGTTCAACAACGCCGGCATTGCCCACCCGGGTGACGGCTCCCCGGTGGAGACCGAAGAAACCGTTTGGGACCAGGTGATCGACATCAATTTGAAAGGAGTCTTTCTCGGCTGCAAGTATGGCATTCCGGCTTTGCTGCGGGCAGGCGGCGGCGCGATTATCAACACGGCCTCCTTTGTCGCGCTCATGGGTTCGGCGACCTCGGAAATTGCCTACGCTGCCAGCAAAGGCGGTGTGCTGGCCATGACGCGCGAGATCGCCGTCGAGTACGCGCGCCAGAACATTCGCGCGAATGCGCTCTGTCCCGGGCCGGTTGAAACGCCTTTGCTGGCGGAGCTGCTTTCCGACCCGGCGAGGCGTCAGCGGCGATTGGTGCACATTCCGCAAGGCCGGTTTGCGACGGTGACGGATGTGGCCAACGCCGCTTTGTTCCTGGCGAGTGATGAGTCTTCGTACATCAACGGCACGGCGTTTTCGGTGGATGGGGGGATTACGGGGGCGTATGTGACGGCGGAGTGAGGAGGGGGTTCGAGTACATTTTCTATGTCAAAAAGCTTTGCAATTAGAAGCTTCTATGATTACTTTATGTTCGTGCGATAAGATACATCCAAACGATGCAGCTAACCGGTAAAGAAAGAAAAATCTTAGAGGTGTTCAAGCGCCAGGCGCAAGCAAGATTTCCCGGCTTGATATCAGATGTCATTGTTCATGGCTCCAAGGCACGCGGCGACGCCACCGGGTTTTCGGGCATTGATGTTCTGGTCGAGAGTGGAAATCGTAGATGAAGATAGGAACAGGTAAGAAGTAGCAAAACGGGACAAAAACTGTCAAGAAAAAATTCAGGAAATTCTGGTTTTCGTTTTACTGAACCAATTCCTCGAGCGGAATCTGTTCGAGAAACCACCACCACGCAGACTGGACTGGATTGTGTTGCCTTAGCTTTGCAAACTCAGTTTTGCCGCCGCACTCTGCGATAACTGGATCTCTGTTTGACAGAAGCTTTTCATCCGCAATCAACAGGCGAGTCGATTGCAGAGTTGTCAACTCACTTCTGTGCTCCTCAAGAACATCACGGTTGGTTAACATGTTGAGAACTTCAAAACGTCCTAACCCCTTTGGGTCATTGACATCAGTTTCATATGCTTCGATCAAGTCAGAAATTTCAATCATGGGATCAGCTCACCTAATTTACCTATCAATTCATAACCTTTTGTCGGTACAAAATACCGCTCAGGAACGTCCGGCGGAAAAACCGTATCCCATAGACCATTTTCGTCGAAGAATAAGGCGC
>JBHHXT010000434.1:0-2996 GCA_046757165.1 bacterium
TTTTCGACAAAGTGGTTCTCATCGGCTGGTTTATCGTTGGCCTTCATCATGATCTTTTCTCCTGGGCATGAGATCGGGTTCATTTCGCTTTTTGGCATTGGTGGCGAGAAAATTCTCGATGGCTTTGGCTTCGAAGACACGGTATTTGGTGGCCCGTTCGACAGCGAGTAGGATGTCTTCCGGCTCGTAATAGAGCTTGAGCGCCAGAATGCTTCGGAGATGATAGTGATAATTTCTGGGCTTGTTTTTTTTGATCTTTTCGATAAAGGTTTGCATCTGTGGGCCAAAGGCGCTGAGCCGCTCGACCACTTCGGCAGTGCTGACCGCCGGTGGGCGAGTACGCTGGTGCAGCGAACGGCCGACATAGCGATCCTGTCTACCCTCTTCTGCTTGCTTGTGAACAGTGACGAGCTCACAGTCGGGCGAGTAGATGAGCACTTCATCGTGGGTAATGCGCACCGGACAGCTCTCGAACAGAAGCGTGGGTGGGACGGCGTAGTAATAGCCATCCCACTCGACACACGCTTCCCGATTGACGATGCGGTAAACCACCATCGACGAATCGAAGGGTTGGGGGGGTAAAGGCAAAAGTCTGTCCGCTTCTTCGGCGAACATATCGACCGGCTTTCTTCGGGTGGTGCGGTGGATGCGCTCGTCGTTTTTGGCCACCAGCCAGTCTCGCAGTTGTTTTTTGAGATCGTCCGTGTCGCGAAAGGTTCTGGCGTTGAGAAAGTTGGTTTCCAGGTAGTAGAACGGCCTTTCAACCTTGAGATTCTCCTTTGGCTTGCCGGGCCGGATGGTCAGGGGCCGAAAGCGATAATGGGTGGCGAATTCGAGATACCTGGCGTTGAAGATCGGTTTTCCGGCTTCCCAACGGTCGACACAGGCTTTCTGGTTATCGGCTTTGATCTCTTTGGGCACACCGCCGAAATACTCGAAAGCCTGAATCAGCGCTCGAAACAGGGTCGGTTGGGTTTTGTCCGGCACGACTTCGATGTATTGCCGGCGACAGGAGGAGAGAATAAAGCTGAAGAAGATCACGGTTTCGGTTTTGCCGGTTCGAGTAAACGGAATAGAATAGTCGCTCCAATCATGCTGCCCCCTTTGCCCCGGCTCGGTCTCAACGGTGAAGATAGGCTCGGCTTTCTTTTTCGAGCGGATGGTAAGCAGATAATCTTTCAAGATGCTGATACCGCCGTCGTAGCCTTTTTCTTTGATGATCTCGAAGATACGCTGGGCGGTCGGCGGCACCTTTGTGAAAGTTTCGAGCAGTTCTTTGATATCGTCCTTGTAGGGATCGAGCTTGGAGGCCCGCTTCTGTGGCTTTTTCACTGGCTGTTGGCTTTCTTGCCGGAGCGCATCGTTACGGGTGAGAATTCTTTTGACCCGATTTCGGCTGATGCCAAACTCCCTGGCGATGCGGCGGATGGCCCAGCCGCGAGTGAAAAGCGAGACCACACTGTTTGCCAACAATTCGTCTTTCATGATTTTCGTTTCTCCAGGATTTGCTCGATGAAACCGGCCAGTTCTCTGGCGCTCTGGACAACACGGCTCAGCTCCGGCGCCAGGATGATCCATTCGATGCCGGTTAAAGTGTTGCTTGCAGCCCTTTCGGCTTCATCTAAAAGCCGGTTCATCTGCCGGCGGGCGATTTTGATTGCGCGCAAGAGCCGATTGCCCTGGCCGGAAAGGCGGGCGTCGTAGTCGGTATCGGTGTTCTCTTTGTCGCGCTCCAGCACTTCGGCCGGATGGTCGAGAATATATCTCTGTTGTTCGCGGTCGGTTGTTTTAAGAAATTCATCGATGAGACGGGCCGTCTGGCGGCTATTCAGATCATGGTCGATGATCGTTTTGGCCATCTCCTGTTGATTGCCGCGCGGCAAGTGGACAATCTCCCGTGCCTGGGTGGTGGAAAGCACCCCCAGTTTCAATTCGTCTTTGACCGCCGGATCGAGCTTCTCGACCAGGGCCAATCGACGGCTGACCCAGGAGGCGCTATAGCCCAAAAGTGCGGCGATCTCCTCCTGCTGCATGTTGTGCTCCTGCTTGAGAGAGAAAAGTACCAAAGCTTCTTCATAATCGGTCAGAGATCGGTTGTTCTTGTTGCAGGTCAAGATCATCGCAGTGGCGGCGCGGCGGTTGACAGCCAGGACGTTTGCTTCCAAATCAGCCCAGCCGAGCGCCGTTGCCGCATGGTAGCGCTTGAAACCATCAATGATTTGGAAGCCGTTTCTGCCTTTCCGGACAACGATAGGACTCAACTGGCCGAACTGTGCAAGCGACTTTTCCATGCTGTCCACCAATTCCGGCCGTACAAGCCGCAGGTGGGCAAAGTCAGTGCTGAGCCGTTCAAGACTCAAGGGGATGATTTCGCGCTTGTCTGCCATCTTCTATTGGGCGTTTCACAGCAGTGATAGTTTTAAGAATGTGGCAATATAAGGAAGGGCCTTCCCAAAACCGGCGACCGATTGTGTGAAAATTTTTGTTGGATTGATGGGATGCGGTGGCGGCGTATGTGACCAAAGGCCGAATGAAGAATATTTGTTGACATAGGGAGATGCGTTTGTAACAGGAAAAGGCGGGAAACAGGCTTTAGATGAACGGATAAGCCTTGAAAACAGCCTGTTTCGGTAAAACAGGCCATACGTCTCCTGTGCGATGCGCGTAAAATCAGCATCGGAAGCACTTGTGCGATGGGGTGCCGAGAAAAAAATCGCGATGCATATACGGCAGGTCTTTCTGGTAAAGATAAAACCAATCATAGCACAGAGCAGCAGCCCCGAAAGCACTGGTTAAGAGTTGGCCTCGATAAGCGTTTGCCAGGGCGATGACATCGGAAAACTCGATGGTGTTGAGCTCGCTATCTGCCAGCCTCTGTTGCAATACCAGGGGATAATGCTCCAGCTTTTGAATGGTTTCGTTCAGGCGGCGCTCGATCCGGCGTAGGGTGATCGGCTCAGGAGAGAGGTTTTCATCCGTGCTGGTCAGGATGTGGC
>JBHHXT010000435.1:0-2979 GCA_046757165.1 bacterium
GCGAGGGCACCCACAAGGGGTGCTCCTGCAAGCGTTGGACAAAATATCTTAGTTTAAGAAATCCGCGTGGGTTTTTGATCCGTGTAGAATCCCGCGTATTTCGACCACCCTCGGCCCAAACCCGTCCCCTTTATCTCACCACCACCCGCGGCAGCCAGCTCACCGTTTGCGGAAATGCGAGCAGCAAAGTCAGTCCGATGAGCTGAATGATCACAAACGGAATGATGCCCCGGTAGATTTGCCCCGTCGTGATCCCGGCCGGCGCCACCCCTTTGAGATAGAAGAGCGAAAAACCGAACGGCGGGGTCAGGAAGGAAGTCTGCAAATTCATGGCGATCAAGACGCCGATCCAGAGCAGGTCGATGCCGAGGCTTTGAAAGATAGGCGCCACCACCGGCACAATGATGAAGGTGATCTCGATGAAATCGATAAAGAATCCCGCGATGAAAATGACGACCATGACCAGCGCCAGAAACGTGTGCGGGCCGAGATTGGCGGCCAGAATAAACTGAGTGAGCGTTCGGTCGCCGCCCATGCCGCGGAACACCAGGCCAAAGGAGGTGGCGCCCACCAGAATGATGAACACCATGCAGGTCAGCAGTGTGGTCTCACGCATGACATCTCTCAGGGTGCGCAAGTCCAGTTTGCCGTGCACCAGCGTCAGCAGGGTCGCGCCGAGTGCCCCGACGGCCGCAGCTTCCGTGGGGGAAGCAATGCCGGCGAAAATCGACCCCAGCACCGCCAACATGAGAAAGAAGGGCAGAATGAAGGCCTGCAAGACTCTCCTGACCATGGCCTTGCCTGTGAACGCTTGCAGCTCCGCTTCTGGCATGCTCGGCGCCGCATCCGGTTTCAAAATGGAAATGACAATGATCCAGATGAGATACAGGGCGACCAGAATTGCGCCTGGAATGACAGCGCCCATAAACATGTCCCCAACCGATACGTTCAGGATGCTGCCCAGGAGCACGAGCACGATGCTTGGCGGGATAATTTGGCCCAGGGTGCCGGAGGCGGAGATGGCACCGGTCGCGAGTTCCGCGCTGTAGCCGCGCTTGATCATCGTCGGCAGACTGAGCAGCCCCATCGTGACCACGGTCGCGCCCACGATGCCGGTGGAAGCCCCGAGCATGGCGCCGACGACCACCACTGAGATGGCGAGTCCGCCTCTTAGACGTCCAAAAAGCAGGGCCATGGTTTCCAGCAGGTCCTGCGCCAGGCCGGATTTTTCCAGCATCACCCCCATATAGATGAAGAGCGGCACGGCGATGAGCACATAGTTGGTCATAATGCCCCAGATGCGCAGGGGTAGGAAATTGAAAAAATTCAACCCGAACGTCAGCAGGCCAAAGGCCAGGGACACGCCACCGAGCGTAAAGGAGACCGGGTAGCCCAGGAGCAGCAGAACAAAGAGCGAAGCAAACATGATAAACGGCATGGCCTCACTCATGTGCGCGCTCCCGGCGGCCTGGCAGCGTGAGTCTCGACTGGAGCTTGCCGGAGCTTTTTCATTTCTGCGCTTCCCGGGGTTTCTCTCGAATCGCCAGGAATGCGGTGATCGCCATCGAAAGCCCTTGCAGAAAGAGCAGAAAAAACCCGATGGGAATGCACACCTTGAGAAGATAACGCGCCGGCAACCCTCCGGGATCAGGCGAGGTTTCTCCGATCATGAAGGAATTGAGCACAAATTTCTCTGAAGTGATGATGACCAGAACCGAAAACGGCAGCAGGAAAACCAGGCTGCCGAGCAGATTGATCCACGCTTTGACCCGGGCAGAGAAGTTGACATAAACGACGTCGACGCGCACGTGGCGGTCATGTTTGAGGGTGTACGCCGCTCCCAGCAGGAAGATGACCGCAAACAGGTGCCACTCCAGTTCCTGCACCGCGATGCTGCTCTTTTGGAGCAGATATCTGGTGAACACATCATAGCAGACCACCAGGACGAGCAGCGTGGACAGCCAGCCGGCAAAAACCCCGACTCTTGCGTTGACGTCATCGATGAAAGCGGCAACAGCTTTCAGAAGGGTCACACTCTTCCTCCCTCGAGTTTCACTTTTGAATCTCAAAAATATCGAGTTGCCTGACAAGATGCAAGGAAAAGTTTTTGCTTGAGGATTTCACTTCAGGTGGCTATAATGCAGAAAAACTCGCATCAGACCAAAGGCAGACTCAAGCATGGAAATCCAACTCACCCCCGTCGAAGTGCGTGTCCTCGGCGCTCTGGTCGAAAAGGAGCACACGACCCCGGAATACTACCCACTCACACTCAACGCCCTGACCAACGCCTGCAACCAGAAATCGAATCGCAGTCCGGTCGTTTCTTATGATGAAAAGACGGTGGTGCGCGCGCTGGAGAGCTTGCGCGAGAAGAAGCTGGTTTTGATGGTCACCGGCGCCGGCAGCCGGGTGCCCAAATACAAGCACGCCTTTGACCGCCGCTTCCATTTTGACCGTCCAGAGGTCGCGGTGTTGTGCACCCTCATGGTGCGCGGCCCGCAAACCGTCGGCGAGATTCGTGGCCGCACCAGCCGTCTGTATGAGTTTCGCGATTTGGACGAGGTTGAAAATACCATGCAGGGCCTGATGACGCGTGGCGAAGGCGCCTACGTGGTACAACTGCCGCGCCAGCCCGGCCGAAAAGAGTCGCGCTACGCCCATTTGTTTTCCGGCGAGCCGGACATCCCGGAAGATGAGGTGGCGCCAAAGCTCGAACCCGCCCGCCAGATGGTCATGGCTGAAAATGAGCGTCTCGCCACGTTGGAAGGGGAGTTGCAAGCGTTGCGGCAGGAGATGGAGGAATTGCGAAACCAGTTTCTCGCGTTCAAGAAGCAGTTTGAATGATGCTTCTTCAGGTGTTCAGGCTGTAGACGGCTAGGCGCTGACGAGTTCTTTGCTGTCACTTTTTGGCAAGACTTTTTGCAAGTGAGCGAGATGAGACTCATCTTCGAGATGAGTCTCATCTGGTCTCAAAAAGCA
>JBHHXT010000436.1:0-2955 GCA_046757165.1 bacterium
TTATGTTAATCAATTTAAGTGCGTTGAATGGCAGCGCAGGTTATGCTTTCGATAGCGGGGTTGGTGGCAAAACCGGAGAGTTGGGCCTACTCGAATTATGCTGAGTGGGTCGAGATTCGCAACGGCACGCTGGTCGACCGCGAGTTTGTCAAATCCTATTTCAAGACCGCTGAAGAATATCGGGAATTTGTGTTGTCGTATCTCGAAGGGGAAAAGTCCATCGATGGTTTGGAAAGATATTACCTGGAGTAAACCAAGCAACAACCTTGCGAAGGTTTGAAACCTTCGCAAGGTTCAATACCATGCCACGAAAAAACAAAAACACCGACCAGCTCGACATGCTCGACCTTCGCCAGCGGTTGACCACCGCCCCTTGTGTCCCGGCCCTGCGCGAGGCCGTGGCCGCGTGGCGAAGGAACGGCTACAAGCGAACGACTGACACCACCCGGGAGCTGCTCTATTTCTGGTTTGAGACCGACCACCGGCTCCCGAATGGCAGCAAGTTTCGATACTATGATTCCCAGCGGGAGGCCATCGAGACCCTGATTTACGTTTACGAAGTCGAGAAAATCCGCAGCCGGAAACAGCTCCTGGAAAAGTTTGCCTTTGACACGAAAGATTTGAGACTCCCACCGTTTGACGATTTCGCCCGCTTTTGCGTGAAAATGGCCACGGGCAGCGGCAAGACCAAAGTGATGTCCCTGGCCATCGCCTGGCAGTACTTCAACGCGCTGCGCGAAGACGAAGAGCAGTTCGCCAAAACCTTTCTGGTGCTGGCTCCCAACGTGATTGTCTTCGAGCGGTTGCGGGTCGACTTCGAAAGCGGCAAAGTCTTTCGGACTGATCCGCTGTTTCCGAAGCACTACCGTCTCTTTTGGGACATGGAGTTCTACATGCGGGGCGACTCGGAGCGCGCCGGCAGTAGAGGGGCTGTGTATCTCAGCAACATTCAACAGTTCTATGAAAGAACCACCAAGGGCACAAACGATGAGCCAGAAGAGATGGTGGGCGTGCTGAGTCCAAAACCACAGACGAGCAAGCTCGAGATTACCGACTTCGGCGAACGGATAGCCAGACGTGACGGTTTGCTGATGGTTCTGAATGATGAAGCTCACCACACTCACGACGAAAGCAACGAGTGGAACAACGTGCTCCGGGGCATAAGCAAAACCCGGCCTATCAGCGCACAGCTCGATTTCTCTGCCACGCCGCGCTACAGCAAGGGCGCGCTCTTTGCCTGGACGGTCTCGGATTATCCCCTGAAGCAAGCGATCATTGACAATGTAGTCAAGCGGCCCTTAAAAGGCATCTCACGCATCGAGGAGGCCAAATCTGATTTGGTCACGGTGCGCTACGAGGCGTTCCTGGTGGCGGCGGTCGAGCGTTGGAAGGAGTATTTCGAGCAGCTGCAACCGCTCAAGAAGAAGCCGATTCTCTTCGTGATGATGAACAGCACGCGCGAAGCGGACGAGGTGGCCGACTGGCTGCGGGTCAAGTACCCCAAACTCTTTGCCGCCGACAAAACGCTTGTGATTCACACAGACAAGAGTGGCGAAGTCTCGAAAAAAGACCTGGACACGGCACGCAGGAAGTCAAGAGAGGTCGACGAAGATGGCTCGCCCGTCAATGCCATTGTGAGTGTGCTCATGTTGCGGGAAGGGTGGGACGTCCGCAATGTCACCGTTGTGGTAGGCTTGCGGCCATACACGGCAAAAGCCAACATTCTGCCGGAGCAGACAATCGGACGCGGTTTACGGCTGATGTTCCGGGATGTTGGCCTTGGCTATCAGGAACGGGTGGACATCATTGGCAACAAGGCTTTTCTCAACTTTGTGGAAGACCTGGAGAAGCTGGAGGACATCAAGCTCGACACCTTCGAACTTGGCAAAGACAAGCTCAAGATCATCACTATCATGCCAGTGGCAGAAAAGCACGCAGTAGATATCGGCATCCCGCATTTGACGCCATCTTTGCTGCGCAAGAAGTCGCTTTCAGAAGAAATTGCGGCGGTGGACGTCATGCGGTTCAAAACCAACCCCCTGCCTTTGGTGGAGAAGGACGAGGAAATCACCACCTTTATCTACGAGGGCATCGACATCATCACCAAAGAGAAGCTGCTGGAGCGGGAGTTCAAAATTCCACCGGCACAAACGCCGGAGGAAGTCATCGGCTACTACGCGCGCAGAATTGCGCAGAATCTCAAGCTTCCTGCCCAGTTTGCCGCCCTAGCCCCAAAGATTCGCGAATTTTTCCAGCGAAAAGCCTTTGGACAGGAGGTCGATCTCTACCATCAAAAGACCATCAAGGCCATGAGCACGAACGTCGCCAGCTATGTCGTGTGTAAGGAATTCGAGAAAGCGCTCAAGGATGTGATCGTCGAAGAAGTCACGCCCACGCTCGAGACCTCGGCGCGGATGCTGTCCGAAACGCCCCCCTTTCCTTTCTCGCGGAAGCTGCACGAGTCACACAAAACCGTTTTCAATTATGTCGCTTGCGACAATGAATTCGAGCTGACGTTCGCGCAATTCCTGCACGGCTCGGAAGATGTCGAAGCGTTTGCGAAGATTCCGCCGCAGTTCGGCTTTTCGATTCCCTACACCGACACGCGCGCCAACATCCGGCACTACTATCCCGACTTTGTTGTGAGGCTCAGAAACGGCGAACACTGGCTGATTGAGACCAAAGGCCAGGAAGACATCACCGTGCGCTTGAAGGACCAGGCGGCGCGCAATTGGTGTGAGAATGCGACTTCGCTGACAGACATTTCATGGAACTACGTGAAAGTCCGGCAAGGTGAGTTTGAGAATCTCAACCCGGAAAACTTCCAGGAAGTTACGGTAGCCCTCCTTCAGCGGTCCTGAGCATGAACCTTGTAATTATTTATCCTGGATTATTCACAAGAGATTAGCAAGTATTCATATAAGTATTTGATTATGCATATCTTAACGAGATAAA
>JBHHXT010000437.1:0-2952 GCA_046757165.1 bacterium
GCCGTTGGCTCTTGGCCCTCGGCCCTCAGCCCTCAGCTCAATATCTCTGCTTCTGCTTGAGAGCGCGCTTCATCTCCCGGTCCGATTCGCGTTTGGCCATGTCTTGCCGCTTGTCGTACAGCTTTTTTCCTTTTGCCACCGCCAGCTCGACTTTCACTTTGCCGTTCTTGAAATAGAGCTTGAGCGGCACGAGCGTCAGACCCTTTTCCTGCGTCTTGCCAATCAGTTTTTTGATTTCCTTCCGGTGCAAGAGCAGCTTGCGCTCCCGCAACGGGTCGTGGTTGTTGATGTTGCCGTGGGTGTAAGGACTGATGTGTGAACGGCACAAATACACTTCCTGGTTTTTCACATTGGCGTAACTATCCTTCAAGTTCGCTTTGCCGGCACGCAGCGATTTTACCTCCGTGCCGTGCAGAACGATTCCGGCCTCGATGGTATCCAGAATATGGAAGTCGTGCCGGGCTTTGCGGTTGTTTGTGATGATCTTCACGCCCATGGCAAATATTACGGCTTTCAGGCACAAAAGTCAAGGTGGCCCTGAAAAATCTTGACTTTGTTGGGCGGAATGGTTAGATTTATTGTTCGTAAGTCGAGCCGAAGTGGTGAAACTGGTAGACGCGCACGGTTCAGGGCCGTGTGGGAGCAATCCCGTGTGGGTTCGAATCCCACCTTCGGCACTCTTCCTTCACAGATTCTTGGCCACGAAAGACACGAATTGGCACGAAGGTTCGAATCCCATCCCCTTCGGCACGATTGCTTCCCTGCATGAATAGGCGTATTTACCCGAACAGGTTTCAACACAATGTCTATATGGTGTTTTGATGTGCTGGCGCTGGTACTCCGGGCGTAAAGACACGGTCGGAGACTGTGTAGGATCTGTGCTGGTTCAGGACCGTCCCTCCGTCGAATTTTGCACCGAAGCACCCGGATTATCTTCCTGACTCCCGTTGTCGTCTGATCTCGAAGAATAGCAAAGCTGCTGCGACCGAGGCGTTCAAAGAATTCACTTTGCCATACATCGGAATTCTCACCAGAAAATCACACTTTTCCTTCACCAGGCGGTGCAGCCCGCTTCCTTCGGCGCCCACCACAACCGCCAGGCTACCGGTCAAATCAACCTCTGTATAGGCCTGTTTCGCGTCCTGGTCTGCCCCGACGAACCAGATGTTCTTGTTTTTCAATTCTTCCATGACCGCGTTGAGATTCGCCACCTGCGCGGTCAAAATGTGGGCGGAGGCACCGGCCGAGGTTTTGGCCACCGTGGCCGTCAACCCGGCCGAACGTCGTTTTG
Source organism: bacterium (assembly GCA_046757165.1). Lineage (GTDB taxonomy): Bacteria > Zhuqueibacterota > Zhuqueibacteria > Oceanimicrobiales > Oceanimicrobiaceae > JBHHXT01. Next base: position 1,292 of record JBHHXT010000437.1, read on the forward strand.
GCAGAATCACCCCGTGGAAGCCGGCGCCATCGGCGCTGCGCAGAATGGCCCCCAGATTGTGCGGATCCTCGATGCTGTCCAGGCATGCGATGAGCGGTGGTTCGTTCAAGGTTTCGCTTTGGCGCAAGATCTCATCCACGGGCACGTAGCCTGATCCGCGCACAAACGCCACCACCCCCTGTGTCCTCGCCTCCCCTGCAACCCTGAGCACGGCCTGCTTCGAGACCTTCTTGACCGGAATGCCCTGTTTGCGCGCCAACCGCGAAATCTCTGCCAGCTTCGCGTGCCGCAGGTCCGCGACCAGGTGAATCTCTCCAATCTCACGCTTAGCGCGAATCGCTTCCAGAACCGGATTGCGGCCGTAGATGATCTCCATTTTCTTCGGGGTCTCCTTAGCTGTTGGCGGTTGGCCGTTAGCCTTCCCAAATTCAGCGATTCCTGCCGGTGGGTTGGTGTTCAAGCTTCAGCTTGCTGGTGTGGAGGAAAACACGCTAAAGCGTGAACACCCTCATTCGTCATTTGTCATTTGTCATTTGTCATTCGTCATTCGTCATTCGTCATTCGTCATTCAAGATAACCAATCAAGCCTCCCGATGCAACTCAAAATCTGAAGCCGACGAGACACCCCTGGCGAGGGTGGCGAAAATGCTTGACATTTTCTACAAATTTTGTTTACATGGCGTGTCCCGTGCAAGTGAGCTATGAGGTTCATTTTTTGCCTGGCGCTGCCAGACAAAATGAGATGGATGGAGTCAGCACAGCGGACATTCATCGAGGGGAAAGGAAGGAATGGTCAACGTCAAGACAAGTCGCGTCATCAAGGCGGAACCCGAAATCATCTGGAAACTCATCAACGAAGTCGAACGATTCCCGGAATGGATGCCAGGCGTCGTCGAGGCCCGCGTCAAGTGCAAACCGAAGAAGAAAAACTCGGGTTTAGGGAGGCAGCAAATTCTCAAGACCGACATGGTTCTCGGCAAGGGTGAATCCCTGCAAGAGGTCATCGCCTGGGAGCCGCCGAACAAGATCACCTGGCAGCACCTGCGGGATGTGATCGACGGCAACGAATTCGACTATGCCAAAGAGATCAGAACCACGCTCACCATTACCAATGTCGGCGGCGAAGTGACCTTCCGGATGATTGGCTCCTGGGAACCCGTCGGCATCTCAGGCCGGTTGATGAACCGCACGATGAAGCGCATGGTCACCAAAAACTTCGAGCAGGCCCTGGAAAACCTGGAGAAAATCATTCGGCAGGAAGGGCACAAGGATTCGTGAAGGCGGTCAACTATCGAAAATATTTAGCTGCCTGTCCTGTGTAGGTTGAAAGATGGAGACTTTCTCTTCTTGAGGGTCTGCAACATTCTCAGCTTTCAAAACGAGCGCCTCCGTTATTTCATTGCGGAATTCTTCCCTGGACCCGACGTGATAGTAGTGCGAAAAGGTTCTTGTGACAAAACCATTCCAATGCAGATCCAAATGTTCATTCTCTCTATACTTGTTTTCCTTCCACATAGATAGCGCGAAACCACACTCGAGAGTTGAGGAGACGCGAGCCAATTCAATGGCATCATCATCTGTCCAGTTATTGTAATAGTCGGTATGTCTACCGATATACGGCGGATCCATATAAACAAAGTCATCAGGACCTGCCTGCGACA
>JBHHXT010000438.1:0-2923 GCA_046757165.1 bacterium
TCTTTTTATGCAGTCAGTACCGAAAACTCCCGGTTGCGGCTGATATTGGCGTTATACGGCTATTTTTCTGAGGTTCATATAAATGAATCATAGTGAAAACTGAATGATTGATAAAGTCATATCGCGATATAAGGTCCTCGAAAAACTTGGCGCTGGTGGAATGGGAGAAGTCTACCTGGCCGAGGATAGTGAACTCGACCGAAAAATCGCACTCAAGTTCTTACCGCCGCAATATACTGAAGATCCTGATGTCAACGCTCGCTTCAAACGTGAGGCAAAAGCTGCTGCTGCCCTGAGTCACCCCAACATCATAACCGTTTATGATGTTGGCGAGCACGAAGACAAGGCCTTCATTGCGATGGAGTACGTCCCGGGTCAGTCTCTGAGCGATTTGATGAGCAAAGAGGGACTTTCAATAGACAAAATCATTGATATTGCCAGCCAAATTTGTGAAGGTTTAAACGAAGCCCATCAAGCTGGGATATTCCACCGAGACATCAAGCCGGACAACATTCTCATCGATCCTAAAGGGCGCGTGAAAATTGCTGATTTTGGGCTTGCGATGGCACAGGGCCAAACCAAACTGACCGCAGAAGGCACGACGATGGGTACCCTCTACTACATGTCCCCCGAGCAACTCAGCGGCGCGCCTGTGGACCACTGCACGGATATCTGGTCGGTGGGGGTGGTACTTTACGAAATGATAACTGGGCAGCTCCCGTTCAAGGCGGATTACGACGCTGCGGTATCCTACTCTATTTTGCACGAAGAACCTGAGCCATTAGCGCGCTACAAAACCGGCGTTTCGGAAGGTTTGCAGCGCATAATTGACAAGGCGTTGGACAAGGATAAGGAGACACGCTACCAGAATGTCGCTGACTTGCTAACAGATTTAAAGCGGGAAAAGAAAAGTGGCTCCCAAATGGTAGCGCCAATTGCAGCAAAGAGGCACAAGTCCAGCCGCGCTTTCGTAATGACTGCAATTATTGTGGTTTTTGCTGTTCTGGTGACATTTATCGTTGTTGACACACTTCAAAAGCAAACGCAGAAGCCGACTCAACTGTCTCTCAGGCCGCTAACAAGCTTCGAAGGGGTCGAGTTATGGCCAAGCTGGTCGCCGGATGGATCGCAGATTGTCTTCGGTCATACACGCCATGGCAGCATGGACATTTTCGTCATGTCCCTCGGGGGAGGGGAGCCGCGTGAAATTACTGAAAGCCCTTATGATGAAACGATGCCAAGATGGTCGCGTGATGGTACCAAGATTGCGTTTCTCTCAGACCGTGGCAACGGGTCAACGATCTACTGGGTCCCTGCAACAGGGGGTGTGGAGCGAAAAATCACTGAAACACACATTCCATACCTTGAGCGTTGGGATGCGGTTGATGCGATTGGAGCTATGCCTTGGTCTCCGGATGGGAACGAGCTGGTTTTCTCACGCTTGCAACCGACTGGAGAAATTGCTCTCTGGATCGTGAATCTCAATACGGGCGAGGAAAGGCAGATTACCTACCCCTCAGAGGGAGCGGACGATTTCCATTCTTGCTGGTCATGGGATGGCAAATGGATTGCCTTTAGCAGAGATGTTAATGGGAAATGTAGTTTAATCCTGCAACCAGTGGACGGCGGTGAAGCACGCGTATTGGCTGAAGGTGAATATCATCATCATGGTCCGGCCTGGTCGCCCGATGATCGCACAATTGCTGTTTTTTCAAATCGGTCCGGCTTGCTGAATATTTGGGAAATTGACGTTGACTCTGGAAATCTCCGTCAATTGACAACCGGTACAGGTAATGATTTGAAACCGGTCTACTCTCAAAAGGGTGAAATTGTTTTTGCCATTGCTAGGCGTAATTCGAATCTTTTCCTTGGGCCAGTTAATGCTCCCGCATCTGAGCATCGCCGTCTTACTTCACACACCAGGATTGATTTACTGCCGCGAATTTCACCAGATGGTAAAAATGTCGTGTATCAGTCCAGACGTACGGGAAACGATGAAATCTGGCTACTCGATATCGAAACGGGTGCTGAACGTCAATTGACAAATCACCAGGCAACGGATCGGATCCCAGACTGGTCCCCGGATGGTACACACATTATTTTTGTTTCGAATCGGTCAGGTGCATTCCAATTATGGATAATGAATCCTGACGGAGGAGCCGTACGTCGACTGGCAGAGCAGACGATCCCAATGCCCGCTTATGATTGGAGCAGCATGACCGTGGCACCGCGCTGGTCGCCTGATGGCAAGGCAATAGGTTACCTCGTCGCTGGTAGCGAGGGTCGAACCCTCTGGTGGATTGATCCAGAAGGAACGAAACCACAAGCATCACAGCTATCAGGAATCCTGCGTTTCGACTGGTACCGAGATAGTCATCATGTGGTTTACAATAGCAAGACCACGGATGGCTCAGGGGCTACTGAGATGCGGCTTGCGAATCTGGAGACAGGGCAAGAAGTAGTATTGGTTAAAGGGTTGACATCGGAAGTTACAGTTGCCCCGGACTGCAAAGCCATTTCCTACTGTCGGTCAGCCAGTCATTTCGATCAAAGCTTGTACATTTTGCAGCTTGCTGAATCCGGCAAGAAAGGTGAATTACCTACGCCAGTTGGGGAACCGAGGCGCCTGACAGATGGGCACGGCAAATGGCATGTTCATAATGGCGGTTGGTCAAAGGAAAGTGATCAGGTCGTCTACTCCAGGGAAGAAAGCCTTTCAGACATTTATGCTATCATAAATCCCAATAGGCGTTAGAGCATTTTCAAATGTTAATCGTTAACTGTGCGCAATAAGAGAACTCGCGAAGTTTCGCTGACACGTCGAGTCAAAATGAGCCAACTAAAGCGAGTTTTTCTTGTATTAATATAGCAATTGGGTTTTTAACCAAACCAAAAAGGAGGGAAACCATGCGCAAACCTGATG
>JBHHXT010000439.1:0-2892 GCA_046757165.1 bacterium
CTAAGAATCCTTGCCCGTTTCGTAAACCTCCAGCGTAACCCGGCTGTGCCGGTTCTTTCCGGCATACGTTTCAACGCGCGTGATCAGGCGCTTGCGCACGAAGGGGATGGGAATGCGATTGAGCTGCTCCAGGGCCTCCGGAGACCACGGAAGCGTTGTCACCGTTTCACCCTCAGCTTCTGCGGCGCCCGCTCCCGGGTCGCCGAAAGCTGGCATGACTGGCAGGTCTGCTCTTGGCGCGTTGGCTGAACCCAGTGTGGCAAGCGCTGCCTCCACGACTTCCCGGGTAATGACCTTCTCTTTGCGCTTTTTCGCTTCCTCCTCAATTGTCGATTCAGCCATTTTGCGCACGAAGCCGGGGACGCGCTCGATGCGCTGCAGGGCTTCCTCGGTCCAGGGCAGACCTCGCTCAGGAATCATGTTGATATACCTCTTGAATTTTTCAATAATCTCGTCTTTTTTCCCGGTCCGCGCTGCAAGAAAGTTCTCGATTTCACCAATGACTTCCACTTTGCGGGCCTTCTTTTTCATTTTTTGCTTGGCGACGTCAAACGCGTCCAGCGTGAGGTCTTCAAATCCAAAAGCTTTGATCACCTTGGCCACCCGCAGCATGGACTCGTTGCGAATCTCGGTGAGGAATTCTGAGGTAATGACACGATAGCCGCGCTCCTGAGCGCGCTTTTCGGTCAGTTTCAAAATGCCGGCACGAACGAATGCAGGTGCGTTTTCGACTCGCGCCAGCGCTTCCTGCTCCCAAATGATCGGTTCGCTGGCATTAGAATCTGACATGACCTGCCGCCTGCCATTCTGTGGGCCTATTTCTATCTGCGTGAATATGTCCTCCAAAGTTCATTGACGCCCTCCCCGCAAAACGCTCGGTTGGCACTACAGAAGATTGGCTTTTGCCAGAGCCGATTTCAATTTTTCGATGTCTTCTTTCAGCTCTTTGTTTTCCTGTTTCAATACTTCAGCATCTTGGTGCATTCTCTTGAACTCCTCTGTCCGTTGAAATGCCATCTCCATGACTTGTTGTCTTGCTGGTTTGATATCCCCTGTGAGCAATGTTTCTAAACTCGAGAGTCTCTCACCAACTTGGTTGAGTTTGTTAAAGTTAAATGTAAATATCCCCGCCAAAAGAGTAACCAACAAAACGATAGTCGTCCAGAAAGTCTGAATTTGAGTATCCAGACGTTGGTTTATCGCTTCGAGCTGTTCATCATGCCGGGCAAGGGTTTGTTCAATCTTATCAAATCTTTTATCCACTTCACTAAATCTCTTATCAATATCTTCATCAAGCTTTTCCAGCTTCTCATAAATATCCCGCAATGTATTTTCTACCTTCGGCTCTTCGGTGCTTTTTTGGGCATAGCTGAGCTGAACCAGACATAAGAAGATAAAGCAGGTAAAAATGGGATGCTTCAGTCTCATCATTCTCTTATATTTTATCACCAAACTCGAAAAGAAACGATACAAAAATTGCTGGATTCTTACAAGTAAAATCCAGGAATCCACCAGGTAGTGGAAATTAGAAATGCTGTGCCATGCAATATAAGAACGAAAAAGTCTGTTTTCTGCAGCGTCAAGCACCTTAATTGAACTCTCAACAAAAGGCGTCCGCCTGCAAATTCAATCTTTGTCCGGCATCGCCGGCACCATCACACCTTTACGGGCAGAAAAGGCCTCACGAGCCTGTTTCATGACTTCAACTGTGACGGACGGCAGCCGATTTTCGCGGGCAAAATGCTCGACCCCTTTCACTACCATGCCGCGCGCAAACGTCGGGATAGCGTTTAGGCGTTCTCTGGCCGTCTCGGTCCACGGCATGCCAAAACCAACCTCTGTCCCCAGGGTCTCATCTTCGGCCAGAACAATTTCCTCGAAGCCGAATTTTCCCGGTTCGTAAATGCAGGAGGGGTCTTCCGCCAGGTAGTTTTGCGTCTCGGCGTAGGCGCGCGCCCGGCAGCCGCTGCACAAGGATTTGAATTCGCAAACGCCGCAGCGCCCTTCCAACAAGGCACGGTCCCGAAGCTCCTTCAACAAAGGCGCTTCTCGCCAAATCTTCACAAACGAGGTTTCCCGAAGGTTTCCCACTGCCAGGGGCAGATATGGACACGGCGTGACCTCCCCTTCCGGATTGATCTGGCAATAATGAGTCGCCGCCGGGCAACCGCCCACATAGCTTTTCAGAAACGGAGAGTTGGGATTGGCGTCGTAGATAATGCGTTTGTACTGTGGCGTGCATTTTGCGCTGATGAGCATCTTGCCCACATATTCTTTTTGTTGTTCGAATAGCTCCTTCAGAGTACGCTCATACACTGCCGAAGAAACGTCGGTCACCCCCTGGCCACGCCCGGTGCAGACCAGAAAATAGAGATTGAAAAACCTGGCGCCCAATCCGTGGGCGAAATCGATTACCTGCGGGATCTCCCCGACATTCCAGCTCATGACCGAAGCCTGAATCACGAATTCCAACCCGGTCCGCTGGAGATGTTCAGCACAATCGACCGCGCCCTGCCACGAACCGGAAATCCCCGTGAATCGGTCGTGCAGCTCCGGCCGGTGCGAATGCAGGCTGATGCTGACACCTTTGATCCCAGCCTCGAGCATTCGCTCAGCATTTCGCTCATTTACGGTTGTGCCATTGGTGGCAATGACAACAAAGAAGTTGCGCTCGGCTGCGTATTTGGCGATGTCAAAGATGTCGGGCCGCAACAGGGGCTCGCCGCCGGTGAGAATGAGCAAAGCATTCGGGTTCACTTCCGCAATTTGCTCGACGATGTCGAAACAATCGCGCGTCGTCAGCTCATCGATTTTACGGCCAGCGCGGTAATCGGCGTCGAGATAGCAATGGTCGCATTGCAGATTGCAGCGCTTGGTGAGATTCCAGGAAAT
>JBHHXT010000440.1:0-2885 GCA_046757165.1 bacterium
ATATACCACATGTTCAATATAGAAAAGAAGTAAATTCATAAAAAGAGTAAGTGTTAACAGGTAACAGTGGCGGGCAGAGACGGCAAGGCTCTGGTGTAATATCACCTGACACCAGCAGTTCAGGGAAACTCATGAAGAGAAAGGAGGAGAGACCATGCTCAACCGACGTGAATTCTTGGGCGCTATCGCCAAACCCGCGGCAGCAGCGGCGACCCTGGCTGTCCTGCAGCCGTTGGGTGTTCGCCGTGCCCTGGCAGCGATTTCAAACCACGAAGGCACACCAGAGGAAATCGCCCGCGACGAAAGCTTTTGGTTTGAAATTCAGCAAGCCTTCACCGTTGACCGCAGCCTGATCAATCTCAACAACGGCGGCGTCAGCCCGGCGCCAGAGATGGTGCAGGAGGCGATGAAGCGCCACCTGGACTACTCCAACGAGGCGCCGGTCTACACCATGTGGCGCATCCTGGAGCCGCAGCGCGAAACCGTGCGCAAACGGCTGGCCCGCCGCTTCGCCTGCGACCCGGAGGAAATCGCCCTGACGCGCAACGCCTCGGAGGGATTGCAAATCTGCCAGCTTGGCTTCGACTTCAGGCCCGGCGACGAGGTGCTGACCACGACGCACGACTATCCGCGCATGATCACCACATTCAAGCAGCGCGCGCGCCGCGAGGGCATCAAGCTCAGGCAATTCGCGCTTCCTATTCCTGCCGAAGATCCCGATGAAGTGGTCCGCCTGTTCGAGCAGAACATCACGCCGCAAACCAAAGTCATTCTCATGTGCCACATGATCAACATCACCGGGCAAATCCTGCCGGTGAAGCAGGTGGTGCAGATGGCGCGCGCCAAAGGCATCCCTGTCATCGTCGACGGGGCCCATTCGTTTGAACATTTTGACTTCACCCATGCCGACCTGGATTGCGACTATTTTGCGACCAGCCTACACAAGTGGCTGTTCGCACCCCAGGGCACCGGCATGTTGTACGTGCGCCGGGACAAGATTCCCGCTCTCTGGCCCATGATGGCTGCACCGGAGAAAATGGCAGATGACATTCGCAAGTACGAGGAAATCGGCACCCATCCGGCCGCCAACTATCTGGCGATTGCCGAGGCGCTCACCTTCAGCCAGGGCATCGGCGCCAAGCGGAAAGAGGCCCGTATGACCTATCTGCGCAACCGCTGGGCGGAGCGGCTGCTGCAGCACGACCGCGTGCGCCTGCATACCAGCCTGAAACCGGGCTTCGCTTGCGGCCTGGCGACGGTGCAAGTCGAGGGCATCGACTCCGTGGACCTGGCCGGCCACTTGTGGAAAAAATACCGCATCATCGTCGTCGGGATCAAACACGATGAATTCGAAGGCATCCGCGTAACGCCGAACGTCTACACCACGCTCGAAGAGCTCGACCGCTTTGGCGATGCCATGGAGACCATCTTAAAAGAAGGAATCGCGAAATCATGAAACACGTCATGGCTCTGATGAGTTTTCTCTTGCTCGCCGGCTGCATGGCGCCACCGGGCGACGACAACGGAAAAGCGGTCGAGAAAGAAATCATTGCTTCTGACAAAGCGCCGAAAGCCATCGGACCTTACTCACAAGCGGTGCGCGTGGGCAACACGATCTATCTTTCGGGACAAATCGCCATCGATCCGGCCACGGGCAAAATGGTGCCGGGTGGCATCGAAGCGCAGACGCACCAGGTTTTGCAGAACATTCAGGCAGTGCTCGAGGAAGCCGGGTTTTCACTCCAGGACGTCGTTCAAAGCAAGGTTTTCCTGGCGGATCTGGAGCACTACCGGGCGATGAACGAGGTCTACGGCACCTATTTCACCACCGCGCCCCCGGCGCGTGCCGCCGTTCAGGTGGCCAGACTGCCGCTGGATGCACTGGTGGAGATCATGGTCACGGCTGTATCCACTGAATGACACTGAAACCACCGAATTTCACCGAAGGCACCGAGTTTCACCGAAGATCTTCAAAAAAGACTAAAAAAACTTCGGTGACTCTCGGTGATTTCGGCGTCCTTCGGTGGGAGATCAAAACTCAGCCATATTTTTCAAAAAGGAGGCCAGCCATGGCAAAAAAAGTAAGCGGATGTTTGGTCGTCCTGGCGGTATTCGGGGCAATTGCCGTCGCCGGGTTCATCGGCGTGGTGTATTTTCTGAAGAAGACCACGGATGTGGTGCAGGACTTTGCCACGGGCGTGGGAGTCTCTCCTGAGGTAGCAAACAAGGTGAAATCCCTCAATCGTGACTACGAGTTTGAACGGCCGCAGGACAATCACATCACGGAAGAACAGGTGACGAGGTTTATCGCCATCAAGCAGGAGTTCGTCGAGAGAGTGAAGCGCCACCAGGACCGCTTCGAGGAGCTGGAGCAGCGGGCTGAGGATTCGGCGGGCTGGAAAGAGGTAGCCGAGACCTACAAGATCCTGGGCGACATCCGGCGCGACTTCTTGAAATCCCTGCGCGAAAATGAAATGTCTCCGCGGGAATACGCCTTCCTGACCGAGCAAATCTATCAGGCCTACTTCACCTCCGCCGCCACCACGGGGGTCGAGCAGATGCAGGCTGGATTGGCGCAAGCGCAGCAGACTTATGGCGAGCAGCTCGCGCGGATGAAAGAGCAGTTGCAGCAGGAGGATCTCAGCGACGAGCAGCGGCAAGCCATCACCTCTGGCATGGAAACGTACAAAAGTGCCCTGGAGCAGGCAAAAACAAGTGCCACCGAAATGGAACAAGAGATCGAAGCGCTGCCGAAAGAGAACATCGCCCTGCTCGACAAGTACCGCACAGAGCTGGAAGAGGTAAATACGCTCGGATTTGAGTTCTGGGGGATGGCGTTGACGGATGATGAGTAGAGAGTTGGGTGATGGACATATATTCACCAT
>JBHHXT010000441.1:0-2862 GCA_046757165.1 bacterium
AATAAAAAACATCTCATCCACCGGCCGTAATGGTCGATTCAACCACAGTGGCCGACGTAAGCCATCTGGTCCAGGTGCAGGACGCGTCATTTTTAACCACTCTTTATAAACTTCAAACGATTTATTCGTATCGACAAACACATCTCCGTAACTATCTTCAGGAAGAGCTTTCTCGATTCTGACTTTCTGATGCCAACAATGCATACCGCTTATCGGATCCGGATGCACCGGAAAGGTAATGTTTTGGTGTACGCCGCCGTCACTCCAGAAGATTCGGGAGGAATCCGGGTCTTCACTGTTGTAAGGACGGATGCCGTCGAGCACTCGCATTTTCCATATACCCTTTTCGACTCGCTTGATATCAACGAGATTCGTCGCCCAGCGATTTCCGGGAGTATCCTGCTGTCGGCGCCATCGACCCAGGTGATGCGAGCACGCAACCACGCCAGGTTTCATGCCCTCAGTAACCCAAACACGATCGACAAAGTAGCCAATATCAGTATTCACCCTGATCAGATCACCTGTTTTTATACCGAATCGCTTTGCATCGCTGGTGTGCATCCACACCGGGTTGCGGTTAGAGATTTCTGTCAGCCACTTTGCGTTCCCGGAACGCGAGTGAATTAGAGTCGGCAACCTGAAAGTGGGCAACAGTGGGAAATCTCCTTTATCTCGATCCAGATTTTCTTCATGGATATGGCTTTTTATGTAAGTGGGGATCTTATATTCCGGCCAGCCCCAGTCCACCAGAGTTTGAGAGTAAAACTCTTGTTTTCGGGAAGGCGTCGGAAATCCCGAACTGGCAACACCGCCTGCCATGACCCCAATTGTTTTGCCATTCCTTGTGATGGTCCCGGTATCTTTATCGACTTTTGCACCCTTTAGTTCTTCTCCTGAAAGCTCCTTCAGATGTTTATTATAGGAAGTCGTTTCAACTTCGAAAGCGCCGTACCACCGCATATAATCCAAAGCGGTTAGCCCCTCCTCAGATGCTTTTTCGGGCAAACCTGGCGTCTTTTCAAAGAGGTATCGATAGTATTCGTCGATGGTGATTTTTTCTCCGTGCCGATAAGGAGAAATAAAATGCTCTTTGATACCAAGGCTGCCATCCGGGTCTATGCGCCATGACAGCTCGATCCAGAATTCATCCTCTTCCCAGACTTCGCCAGGATTGGCTTCGTAGGTGAAGGTTACGGGTTTACCCATTCTCCGCGCCGCTTCCCGCAGGACTGGCTGACGGAACCCGATCCAGATACCGGAGTGCGTTTCATAGCTGATAATATCGTGGCGTTCACTCGAATGCCCCATGGGCAGAACATAATCGGCAAAAAATGCGGTCTCATTCCAGGTTGGCGTCAGAGCTGCGTGCAAACCCACTTTGTTTTCATCCGTCAAAGCTTCAATCCAGGTAAAGCCATCAGGATATGTCCAAACAGGATTGAAAACCCTGGTAAAGTAAACCGATAATTTTCCCCTGCCGTCTTTGAGGAAATGCGGCAAAAGTTGACTCATTTCATAATGAGCAAGGGGGTACTCGTTTGGAAAATGAAGCTCGTTCCAGAATTTCACCGCTGGCGGGGAATCAAACATACTCGGTTTGAACTTGTTCCAGGCGCTCGGAGAAGTGCCGCCCACCGTACCTACGCTGCCGGTCAAAACGTTGAGAAAGTGGAGACATCTTGCAACGGCCCAGCCACCCAGATTGCCACTGCCGGCGCTGCGCCAATTGTGGGCCGCAAACCGTGTTCCTGCTTCTCCGATATGTTTTGCAACGTCTACAATTACACTCGCAGGCACACCGCTCTCTTGTTCGGCGAATTCGGGCGTGTACTCTTTATATTCATCTTTAAGTGCGCCAATAAAATTTTCAAAAGTCACCGCAACTTTTGGATGCTCTTTTTTGAGATAATCTTGCCAGTTTACCCAATCTTTCATGTAAGATTTATTGTAAAGCCCTTCATCGATGATGACTTTCGCCATGGCCAGCAGAACAGCAGCTTCGCTTCCAGGATAAGTCGGCATCCAGTAATTAGCCATGCTGGCTGTATTGGAAAGCCGGGGATCCATCACTGCGAGCTTCGCACCGTTCATCATGCCTTCAATAATGCGTTGCGCATGCGGATTGAAATAATGTCCCGACTCCAGATGAGCGCTGATCAGCAGAATAAATTTCGCATTGGCATGGTCGGGAGACGGCCTATCGAAACCGTGCCAAATAGCGTAACCGAATCTTGCTCCGGCAGAACAAATATTAGTATGACTGTTGTGTCCGTCGACGCCCCAAGCCTTCAAAATACGGTCAATATAGCCTTCATGGCCGGGGCGCCCAACATGATAAACAACTTCTGTCTTGCACCCATCTTGAATCGTCTCACGGATGCGTCCAGCAATTTCCTCCAGTACTTCATCCCATGAAACCCGCTGCCAGTTTCCCTCGCCGCGTTTGCCCTTGCGTTTAAGTGGATAGAGGATTCGATCTTTATCATCAATCTGGTTTATGGTCGCCGGTCCTTTTGCGCAATTCCTCCCCCTACTTCCCGGGTGCCAGGGATTGCCTTCGAACTTCCGTACTTCCAGGGTTTCCTTATCAATATAGCTTAGGAGACCGCAGCCGGCTTCGCAATTGAAACAACTGGTGGGGACAACCATGTAATGCCTGGCATCGCGTCTTGGCCAACTCTTAGCTTCATATTCAACCCAGTCATCCCATCGCTCAGGCGGCGGGTAATCTGTCAGGTTACTTGGCTCTGTTAAACGTGGTAATTCTGAGCCCAGGTCTTCGCGAAGATTTGGGATGAGGCGTAACTTTTCGGCAATCTTTTCAATTAATCCGGGATTGTGATGATTTAACATTTAGTCCTC
>JBHHXT010000442.1:0-2840 GCA_046757165.1 bacterium
TCTATCAACAGCACGCTGCCCGAGTTTTTTTCCAGACTATCGATCAGCAGCAGGAGGGCGTGGCAGACTCCGGTGACCCCCACCTGCGCTCTGAGCGAGTCTTTGAACAACTGCTTTTCAACCTCGAAGCCTCTCTTTTTGAAAGCGCCGGCAGCGCTTTGGGCTGCCATTGCGTTGAGAATCACCGCACCAAAACTTTCCGGCTTGCAATCAGCGTTTGTGAGAAATTTGTCCAGAGCCAGATCGAGGTTTGCCTTAAAGCCTGCGGCTCGACTGAATCTGGCATCCACTTGCACGGTCGCGCCTTTGTAGATGAATTCCTCAGCCACAAAGCTGCTGAAGGATTGGGCGGATTCGATCGTCGCGAGACCGGCTTCTGCGCCCAGCATCAGCGCGCATCCGGCATGCCCATCACGGGGCGAGAGAGTGAGCTCCTCGCCGATACGGGGGAAGAAGGCATCCGCCGCGACCAGCAAAACTCGTTGATATTGGTTTGTTTGCAACAGATGGTGGGCGAGTAGAAGCGCGTCTGTGCCGGATCGCGGCGAAACCGTCAGATCCATCGCCAGTATTCCCGCTGGGAGGTCGAGCAGCCCGGCCAGAAATGACGCGTGATACCGGTTGCGGAAAACCGGCGTCGTGCTGGCGAAAAGGATCGCGTCGATATCATCTGTCTCTGCAACACCCGCGAGACACATGCTGGCCGCTTCGAATGCCAGCGTAACCGGATCCTCGTCTGCGAAGATAGCGGTTCGCCTGCCGGGCCTCTTCCCGAGTTCCGGGTGCAGGACCTTGTTCTCGATTTGGAAGCGGGGGATGGAGTAGCCGTAAGATAGTAGATTGGTCATTGTTATGTTGTTTTAATTAATTGTTCTATTGCTCTATTGTTGAAAGTCGACAAAACAGTAATACGCTGCGTAGCAATACAGCAATATAACAATGGAACGATGCCGTTGCTTCACACCCCCAACTCCTTCGCAATCCCCAACTTCAAGATTTCAGACGTCCCCCCACCAATAAGCGTAAATCGCGCATCGCGCAAATAGCGCTGCATGGGGTATTCCCTGGCGTAGCCGTAGGAGGCCATGATCCTCGACGCCTGATCGCAGATGGAATTGGCGCACTCCGAAGCGTAGAGTTTCACCATCGACGCCTCCTTCTGACGGGGCAACTCCTCGTCGCTCAACCAGGCGGCGTAGAACAGCATCTGCCTGGCGGTTTCGAGCTGCACGGCCATGTCAGCCAGCTTCATTTTGATGGCCTGGAATTTTCCAATGGGTTTGCCGAACTGGACTCTGGTTTTGGCGTACTCCAGGGCATCCTCATAAGCGGCCGTGGCGACGCCGATGGCGAGGGCGGCGGTCATGATCCTGATCTCGGCCAGGATTTCCCGCAGACATTTCGTCCCCTCGCCGATACCCCCGAGCAGAGAATTCTTCGGTAGCCGAACATCGTCAAACGAAACCTCACTGGTGACCGAACCGCAGACGCCGAGCTTGTCGATATTCTTGCCGATTATGACGCCCTCGGTTTCAGCCGGAACGAAAAAAATCGAAAGGTGCTCGTGATTGTCCGTGCGAGCCAGCACCGTAAAAAAATCCGCCACTGGCGCGGAAGTGACCCAGGTCTTCTGGCCGCTCAAGACAAAGCCGTCGTCCTGAACTTGCGCCAGCGTTTTGATGCCCATCAGATCGCTGCCAGCGTTGGGCTCGGTCATGCAAATGGCGCCGATTTTGTTTCCTTGCAAGGCTTCGTTGAAATAGTCCTCTCGGATTTCTTTGTCGCCAAAGCGATAGAGAAAATAGGTAGCCATCAGCGATTGCATTGTGCAAACAGCCGCCAGTGACAACGAACCTCTCGCCAGTTCTATCACAGCCAGACAATACGAAACGATGTCCGCAGCGCTGCCGCCATCGCTTTCTGGATAGCGCATTCCAAAGAATCCCAGCTCGCCAACCTCTTTGAACAAATCGAGAGGAAATTCTTTGTTTTCGTCAATTTGGGCAGCGGCAGACATGACCTTCTGGTCGACGAATTCTTTGAAAGTCTGCTGAATCGACTTTTGTGTTTCGTTTAATTGCAAATCCATAGTCTTCTCAAATCAAGGTGTGTTTCACTCCAGCGATATTTGTCCTATGCGGAAATCGATGGTCAACAGTCGCGCTCGAAAAAAATCCAAACCGAGAAGTCCGTCTACGCCAGCACTCGGCGGCAGCGTATGACAGAGAACGGGAAAATCTGTCCGTTCCTCTCCTAAGGCGGTGATCCTATCTAATCTTATCCGTGGAGCGAACTCAACACCGCTGCCTGTGGTTACCTGTTGGCGATCCGAGGAAAGGGCCGGATCGTGCCCAATCGAAACCAGCATTCCAACGTTAACCAAAGTAGCCGTGGCTCCCGTATCGAGCGCAAGCCGAAGGACAGCGCTTCCGGTAGGTCCCGTCAACTCTGCCTGTATGACAATAAGCCCCCGTTGTGAGTCGAATGAAAAACTCATAGTACGATAGCCGTGTCTTTAGGAATCGTGCCAGTATAAAGCATGGCAAAACGCTTGGGACGTAACCTTACGGCTTCTCGGTAGACCTCATCCCGGTCCTTGCTATGATACCGGACTTTACCACGCTGGACTTCTAAAGCCGCGTCTGTCTCCGGATCTTCGATTAGGATCCATTCGGAATGGAATTGAGCTCTAATTTCAGCCATGGTTAATACTTTTTTCATACTTTTCTCCAAGAAAAAATACGCCTATTGGTCATTATTAACCTCTCTCCGAGTATTTTTCCAGCAACTTTTGGAACCTCGGTTTGTCGCGCAAACCATCCCACCTCGGATCGATGCGC
>JBHHXT010000443.1:0-2796 GCA_046757165.1 bacterium
CTACGAGTGCCGAATTGACACCCATTGGCCCTGGCGACAGGAAAAATGTCAACAAAAACAACCCCGGCAAGGGTCGTGTGCCACGCACCCGGCACAAAATGCCGTAGTTATTAGGTTGAGCGTCGTCACCGTTATCTTTCGTGTTGACTCTAAATCGGATTTTTTGTACCATGCAAAAAATCGTTATCCTGCTCAGCAAAGAGGACTCCGCATTCCAGGAAGAATATGAAAGTAGACCTGATCGGCATCCCCCTGGATTTGGGTGCCAACCGCCGGGGCGTGGACATGGGGCCCTCGGCCATCCGAATCGCCGGGATTTCACAAAAACTGAGACAAATCGGCCACGAAATCATCGACGAGGGAGACTTGACTGTTGTGACCCCGGAAGTCCAACAGATCGGTGACCCGCGCCTGAGATACTTGCCGGAAATCACAAAGTCTGTATCCTGGTTGGCGGATGCCGTCACCCGGGCTTTGCAAAGCGACCATTTTCCGCTGGTCCTGGGAGGAGACCACTCCATTGCCATTGGCACGGTTGGCGGAATCGCTCGACATTTGAACCAGCAGGGCCAAAAGCTCGGACTCATCTGGATCGATGCCCACGGCGATATGAACACACATGAGACCACGCCATCTGGCAATATCCACGGCATGTCCTTCGCCGCCGTTCTGGGCAAGGGCATTGTGGAGCTGGTGCACGTCGGTGGCGACTTCGCCAAGGTCGAGCCTGGAGATGCCGTGCTGGTCGGCGTGCGCAACCTGGACCCCAAAGAGCAGCAACTGCTGCGCGAATCAGGCATCACCATTTTCACCATGGAAGACATCGACCGCCGCGGCATTTGCGAGACCATGTCCGACGCGATCAAAATTGCCTCGCAGCACACAGATTGCCTGCATGTCAGTCTCGACATGGATGCGCTGGACCCCCAGGTTGCGCCGGGCGTCGGAACACCCGTGCGCGGTGGACTGACCTACCGCGAGGCGCATACCGCCATGGAGATGATTGCTGCCTGCAAGAAACTGTGCGCCCTGGAAGTGGTCGAAGTCAACCCGATCCTGGACCTCGAGAATACGACCGCGAAAGTGGCCGCTGAGCTGGTCGAAAGCGCGTTGGGCAAACGGATTATCTAAGCAGGGGACGGTGCTAACGAACTTCGAAAAACAAAAAGTCATGCCAGACAAACGCATCGAAAACATCAACGTCCATTCCGAGGACCCCCTGCTCACGCCAGAGCAGCTCAAGAGAAAATTTCCGCTGACGGAGGAAGCCGTGCAAACGGTCATGCATGGCCAGCAAACCGTGAAAAATATCCTGAACCGGAGAGACCACAGATTGTTTGTTGTGGTTGGGCCGTGCTCGGTGCATGATGTCGAGGCGGCTCTCGAGTACACGCTCAAACTCGAGAACCTGGCCGACGAGCTGGCGGACACGCTTTTCCTGATCATGCGGGTCTACTTCGAAAAACCCCGAACGAAAGTCGGCTGGCAAGGGTTGATCAATGATCCGCATCTTGACAACTCCTACAGAATAGAGGACGGGCTTCACCTCGCGCGCAAACTCCTGCTCGACATCGCCGTCTCGGGACTGCCGGCCGCCGGTGAGGCCCTGGATCTGGTGTCGCCGCAATATATTCAGGATTTGTTCGCATGGACGGCTATCGGCGCCCGTACGGCGGAATCACAATCGCACCGGAAAATGGCGAGTGGATTATCGTGCGCCGTCGGCTTCAAGAACAGCACCGAAGGCGACCTGGCTGTTGCCATCAACGCCATGCACTCGGCAGCCCGGGACAACCATTTCCTGAGTGTGGACCCGCACGGCCACGTTGCGGTGGTGCGAACGAAGGGCAATCCACACACGCACATTGTTTTGCGGGGGGGCAACAAGCAGCCCAACTATCAGGCCGACAGCATCAAATCATGTGAGCTGCGGCTCGAGCAAGCAGGCCTGCCGACCAACATCATGGTCGACTGCAGCCACGCCAACTCTGGCAAAGATCCGGGCAAGCAGCTCGAGGTCCTGGAAGACGTCAGCCAACAGATTGCGGCCGGCAACCACTCAATCGTCGCCGTCATGCTCGAAAGCAATCTCAAAGCGGGCCGGCAGGCGATTCCGGATGATCCAAGCAAGCTCACCTACGGCGTTTCGGTTACGGATGGTTGCCTCGATTGGGAAAGGACGGAGAGGGCGCTTAGAAACCTTCGAGGCGATTTGAGGGCTGTGTTGCGGCAGCGGGTGTGACGAAAACAAAGAGCATCTCAACGACAACCCTGACAGGGCCGGCATTGGAATCAAGGATGGACAAGCTCAAGAAATACCAACGTTATTGTTGGCAGCATTATGAGAAGAAAATTGGATTGCTGGAAAACTATTCTTATTTGTATGGCAATCCCATCGAGGTCCACGTTCCGATAGAAACTGCCAGGAATGGTTTCATGATTGTCGGTGCGTACCCGACCGCGCATTTTCAAGCAATCGGCCCGGTTAGGGACGTCCCCGTTGCAGACCATCTTTATCCCTTCAGTTGCGAGAAGTACTTTGATGGCACGCGCGTGCGAACCGTTAACTCTGGTGCGGAATTGCAGCGAACCTAGAGCCAAATCCCTAATAGGGCCCGCTAAGATTACCAGAGAAGCCCCGCGAGCTGGAGTATTCTTTGCCTTGCCGCATCCCGGTATTGTCATGCGAAATTCCGAGGGTGGATTGCTCTGGCGTAAGAAACTGCATGAGGAATTGACTCCAGCGATAAAGGACTTCTGGCAGCAGACGGGATTGCAAACAAGGAGAACCTCATG
>JBHHXT010000444.1:0-2773 GCA_046757165.1 bacterium
GTCTGCGCCAGCGCTTCTTGTTTTCCCTGCTGCCACCTATCTTCCTCCACCACAGCCAGCAATCGATCGTAGCCAGTTTGCAGAAACTCTACCTCGTCCAGGGTGCCATGAGCATCCAGTATGATCTCCTCGAGATGAATATCCTTTGCTCTTTTCCCTCTCTCATCCCCATTTACCTCGGCGATTTCTTTGTCCGGGGCATCCGGGTCGATGAACTCCACTTCGATTTTATGGCCATCACTGCGAACAAAAAGAAACTGCTCCCCTTCCGGAAACTGATGATTGACGATGGTCATCGCCAGCGGCGAAAGCAGATAACGTTCAATGGCGCGTCTGAGGGGTCGCGCACCCATATCATGGGTGAAGCCTCTATCGAGCAAAAAGTCGATAGCGGAATCATCCCATTCCACCGCCCAGTCGCGACTGCGAAACCCTCGGCGGCTCAGAACCTGCTGCAATTCCTTGTACAGAATTTCCTTCATCACGCCTCTTCCCAGCGGTCGAAATACCACGACCCTGTCGAGCCGGTTGAGAAATTCTTTTCGAAACACCTGTGCGACAGCTCGTTCCACGCTGCTGGGAGTGAACTTAACGTTGTCCTGCGCAAACCCGATGCCAGCGCCATGCGGGATGTTTGCTCCCAGATTGGATGTGAGGATAATAATGCAATGACGAAAATCTGCCGTGTTGCCTTTTCGATCTGTCAGTCGGCCGTCATCGAAAACCTGCAAAAAAACATCCCAAACATTGAGATGAGCCTTTTCAAATTCATCCAGAAGCACAACGGAAAAAGGCTGATTGCGAATGCGCCTGACAAGTGCGCCAGAGCCATCCTCAGCGACTTCATTCTGGCCGCCAAAGATCCGATCCAGGCTCTCGGGCTCCTGAAATTCACTCATGTCCAGCCGAATCATGCGCTCCGGTGAACCAAACAGGAATTCGGTCAACGTTTTAGCAACCTCCGTTTTCCCCGTACCGGTGGGCCCGACGAACAGAAACACGCCTTGAGGGCGCGTCGGGTCGGTCAGGCCGGCTTTGATCATCGCCACTCTTTCTACCAGGCAATCGATAGCTTCGCTCTGACCGTGAATTCGGTCGTTAAAAAAGTCGCGCAGCACCTGCAGGTCGAGCCCCTGCCGGTCATCCAGAATGCTTGCCGGTAAACCCGTAAGTTGAGTTAAAGTCACAATGAGTTCATCGAGTGAAATTGCCGTGGTTGGCGAGCCATCGCCAGTGGCAAGCCGCCTGCGGGTCATTTTTAAAAATTGCAGCAGGCTGCCTGGCAAGGCCTTATCCCCCAGATACTGTTGCGTTAATTGCGCTGCTTCCTGCAGCGTTTGCTCCGAAGCCAACTCAGGCCCATTCGCCTGCCCGCACTCCTGCACCCACTTCCGGGCAACATCTAGCGCGGCATGATAACTCAGCGGGCTGATACGGTAAGTTTCGAACACTGTGGCTACTTTCAGTCGGGATTGCAAAAGACGTTCATAACCGGCAGGGCGCGTCTCGCCAATCACCGTCATCTGGCCGCTCTCAATGTAGGGAAGGATATAATCCAGAACCCCGGTGGGATTGTACCTGTGGCGGCCCGCCCACAACAAATCGTGAAAATCCGGAACGATCCACAGAATTTTTCGTTTGTTGGTGATGTTCTGGGTCAAGACCTGCAGTCGCCCCTCCAGTTCACCGATGTAAACCTGACCCGACAAGATGTCAACTCCCCCCGCTTCAAAAATGATCCACCCTTTCTTCTGCAGCCCACTTGCGAGAATCTGCAATACAACCGATTTCCCCACGCCAGATTCGCCCACCAGAATGACAGAGCGGGGAGGCTCCTTCAGCAAAGTTGCCTCCAGGGTGGCCACGCAATTCGCAAGCTGGTCGTGTCTCACAACGATCTCGTCCATCCGTTCGCCTGGTTCCAACACCCGACCCACAGACCTGAGAAAATTGAAATCCACCCGGGTTCGGCGCCATTCCTGAATTTCATCTCTCAGGTCTTTGACGAGTTCATCCCCCAGCTCTTTTAGAATTTTATCAATATTGCCTGCCTGTTCTTCTGAAACACCCGTCAACCAGTCCCCAAAATGAAGTTTCTCGCCGGCCTTAATGCGGTTGGACACGAACTCTTTCAGCGTTTGCATCGGTATGGGTTCAACCCATGTGTCGTCCACGTTGACGAGAACCGCTCCAACAATTGCATCCTCATATCTTGCATCTAAAGTCCGCAGCGCAAAGTAGCGCGTCCAGTAATTGCTGACAATGTTGAGACCGGCAAGGAGCGGCTTCAGAATGTCCTCATCATCGACTCGTCTGGCCAGCGCCTCCAGCGCCATCCAGGCAATGTAGACATTGTCGCCGGTATAGTAGGACAGAAGATCTTGAGTGGAGTAGCTGGCAGCATTGAGATATTTGACTCCGCGCTTGAAAGCCGGATAGTCGCATACGTCTCCGGGATGAGCCGCTTTTTCACTTTCCTGATCCAGTTGATTGGCAATTGCATAAAGCTGATTCGAATCCTTTTCAAAAGTTTCCTCGGTCGAGTGCCTCCATTTCCGGATCGAGGCGCCGATGATGTAGAGAATTGCAATGAAAAAGATGATTACGGCAGCATCCATTTTGTCCACCATTCGCCTTCGCGGGTGAAAGCTATAAAAAGATTGAGTGATGGGTACTCCAAATAAGAGAGCAGTGCGTGGTGAAAATTGTTAAAAGCTGGTAAAATAGTAGTAACTTTGCAGTGAAAAAGCAACTTAATTTGTTGGCAAAGATT
>JBHHXT010000445.1:0-2753 GCA_046757165.1 bacterium
AATTGTAGGAGAAGTCATAGATGCTCACCTTACCCCAAGAAATGATGAAAGTAATTCTACCATTTGTGGCATTGTTCAGCGAAACGGTGTGGGATTATGCCCAAATCTTGTTGATGGGAGCCATTTTAGCTCCTGGCAAGCGAACAGTCAGCGCCGCCCTGACAGTGATGGGCTTGAAAGATGACCCGCAATACCAGAATTATCATCGCGTCCTCAACCGTGCCCAATGGTGTGGCTTAACCGCCAGTAAAATCCTGTTGGGATTGCTAGTCCAGGTCTTTGTGCCTGCCAATGCTCCGATTATTATGGGTGTGGATGAAACGCTGGAACGGCGTAAAGGTGATCGCATCAAGCAGAAAGGGGTGTTTCGGGACGCGGTACGTTCCAGCAAGAAATATCTGGTGCATAGCTTTGGTCTGCGCTGGGTGAGCCTGATGCTCATTGTATCTGTTCCCTGGAGCAGCCGTGCATGGGCGTTGCCCTTTCTGACCTTGAATGCGCCCAGTGAAGCTACCAACAAGGCCAATGACAAGCGACACAAGACAAGCATTGATTGGATTCAACAGATGGTCTGTCTGGTACGCCGTTGGTTGCGTGGACGTGCATTAGTGCTGGTGACTGATGGCGCCTTGACTGCGGTGAAGTTAGGTTTAACTTGTGGGGCATTGCGCCAACCCGTTACCTGGGTCTCTCGAATGCGTTTGGATGCCCGTTTGTATGCCTGGCCCGGTAAACAGCCCCCGGGCAAACGAGGACCAAAACCGAAAAAGGGGAAACGACGCCAATCCCTGCAAGCCCGCTTAGATGACCCTCGTACTCGATGGCGAAAAACAGAAATTGATTGGTATGGCGGGCGCCAATACACCATTGAGTATGCCACCGGTAAAGCGCTTTGGCACAGGGCTGGCTTTGACCCATTACCTATTCGCTGGGTATTAGTCCGAGACCCGGCCGGCAAGTATGAGGCCACCGCTTTTCTTTGCACTGACTTGACTGCGGCTCCTCTCCAAATCCTCCATTGGTTCATCTTACGCTGGAATGTCGAAGTGACTTTTCAGGAAGCCCGCGCTCACTTGGGCCTGGAAACGCAACGCCAATGGTCTGATCTGGCCATTGCGCGAACCACGCCCGCGCTCTTGGGTTTGTTTTCTCTGGTTACTCTTTTAGCCTACCATCTCACCAGGGATAAGCCTTTCCCGGCACGCACTTCTGCCTGGTACTTGAAGAAAGAGCCGACATTCTCCGATGCGTTGGCCATAGTACGCCGTCATATCTGGTTTGGGCTGTGGGGGAAATATATCGAGTCTGCCCCAAACCCGGACTATGTCCTAATTCCAACTTCTTTTTTCAATGGTCTGGTGGATTCTATGTGCTACACCACCTGAAATGGATAAAGTCGAGTTGTGGCAAGTGGTTTATTAACGTTGGCATTAGACGATAAATTAGATATCTGGCCAAGAAGTCAAGCTATTTTATCTATTGGAGAGGTTACCCCTTTAGATAACAAGGTGATTTATAACTTGGAACAACTAGTGTCTCGTCAAGCGTAATTTGATATAAACGCTGATTGCGGTTATCCTCCTGGAAACCAACAACCAGGAGAGACAAAATGGCAAGAAAGCAAGATTACCAGGTCAAGCTATCGCAGTCAGAGCGAGACCATCTTGAGAATCTGATCTCAAGCGGGACGGAAAAAGCACGCAAATTGACGCGGGTACGCATTCTACTCAAGGCGGATGCAGGTTGGACAGACAAGCAAATCGTGAAGGCATTAGATGTCGGCCATCCTACAGTGGGGCGAATTCGTAAGCGGTATGCGACCGAGGGACTGGAAAGTGCCATCAATCGCAAAGCGTCTCGTCGTCAATACAAACGCAAGCTTGATGGCGCTGATGAAGCCCAACTTATCGCCCTCACTTGTGGCAAGCCACCCGAAGGATATGCCCGCTGGAGCTTGCGCTTGTTATCCAAACGATTGGTCACATTGGAACAAGTCGAGATCGAGTCGGTCTCCCATGAGACCATACGCCAAGTGTTAAAAAAAACGAACTCAAGCCTTGGCAAAACGAACAATGGGTAATCCCACCACAGGCAAACGCCGACTTTGTCTGCAATATGGAAGATGTATTGGAGTTGTATCATGAACCGTATGACCCATCACGTCCTGTTGTCTGTTTCGATGAAGGCACCAAGCAGTTGATCGGTGAAACGAGAAATCCATTGCCGATGGGGCCTGGAGAACTGTTGCGTTACGATTACGAATATGAACGGCATGGCACCTGCAATCTCTTTATGTTCTTCGCCCCTTTAAGCGCATGGCGGCACGTTGAGGTCACTGATCAACGAACTATGATCGACTACGCCCACTGTATGAGAGACTTGGTTGATGTCTATTTTCCTGACGCCGAGGTCATTCGCGTTGTGCAGGACAATCTCAGCACCCATAAGCCTGCCGCCTTGTATGCAGCTTTTGAACCTGCCGAAGCACGGCGCATTCTTGAACGTCTGGAATTCCATTTCACACCAAAACACGGCAGTTGGCTCAATATGGCTGAAATTGAATTGAATGTCATCAACAGCCAGTGCCTCGACCGTCGCATTGCCGAAAAAGAGATGCTTGTCACCGAAGTCGCAGCCTGGGAGCGCCAACGCAATCAGCAGGCATCCACCGTCAACTGGCAGTTCACGACAGCCGATGCACGTATCAAATTGCGAAAATTATATCCGTCATTTCACGCTTGACAGGACACTAG
>JBHHXT010000446.1:0-2750 GCA_046757165.1 bacterium
ATACAGGCTACGATGTTTCAAGAGATGGCAATCGGTTTCTGATGATCGAGAGCGACGCCCAGGGCCGAACAAGTCTCAATGTGGTGTTTAATTGGTTTGAGGAGGTCAAGCGGTTAGCGCCTGAAGGAAAGTAGAATGATCGGTAAAACTGTTTTACATTATGAGATCTTGGATAAACTGGGCGAAGGCGGGATGGGCGTCGTTTACAAAGCTGAAGACACCAAGCTCGAGCGCACTGTCGCGTTAAAGTTTCTGTCTTTGACCTCGATTGGTGACGACGAAAAGAAACGCTTCAAACGCGAAGCAAAAGCAGCAGCCTCGCTCAATCATCCGAACATCGCCACCATTTTTGCGATTGATGAAGCAGAGGGTCAAACCTTCATTGCCATGGAATTCATCGAGGGGCAATCTGTCGAAGAAATCGTAGGGGCGGATGGCGGTAAGCCCATGCCGATCGATGCGGCCATCGACTACGCCACCCAAACCGCAGCCGGTCTGCAAGCCGCCCACGAAAAAGGCGTCACCCACCGTGACATCAAAAGCGCTAACATCATGGTCACCGACAAGGGCGTAGTCAAAATCATGGACTTCGGCCTGGCGAAACTGGCCAACCGCAGCAAGATGACCCAACTCGGCACAACCCTGGGCACCGCCGCTTACATGTCGCCGGAACAGGCGCGTGGGGAAGACACCGACCACCGCGCGGACATCTGGTCGCTGGGTGTGGTGTTGTACGAAATGATTTCCGGTCAAATGCCGTTCAAAGGGGATTACGAGCAGGCGGTGATTTATTCCATTCAAAATGAAGACCCTGAACCTTTGACCGCTCTGCGCACAGGCGTGCCAATTGCGCTTGATGGTATCATTACCAAGGCTTTAGCCAAAGACCCGAAAACCCGTTACCAGCATGTGGATGAACTGCCGGCGGATTTGAAGGCGATTGATATAGGCACACTGAGTAAGTCCAGAATTGCGACAAAGCCTTCAATGCCAATTCCCATTAAACTGAAAAGAAGCTTGCTACTGTCCTGGGTAATGACTGGCTTGATGACGTTACTTGCGGCCGGTCTATGGTATGGTTGGCGTGCAACCAGTGCCGACCAGCCTGCTACCGGAGTTAAGCGTGCCATACTCCCCCTTACACCTTCAGATGGCCTGGACGCGCGTTTTGCCATCTCTCCGGACGGCACCATGCTGGTATTTGAGGGTCGGTCTGGAGCACGAAATCAGCTCTTTCTGCGTTATTTAAACAGGGAGGAAGCCGTAGCGCTGCCCGGCACGGAGGACGGATCAGCGCCGTTCTTTTCGCCGGACGGTAAATGGATAGGTTTTCGAACGCTGACAACATTGAAAAAAGTGTCCGTGGACGGTGGCTCACCGATCGTTGTTTGCGAGGCCCAGGTTCGGGAAGCAAGCTGGGGCACCAGAAACGAGATAGTGTTCAGCCAAACGGTCACATCCACCAGACCCTGGGAACTCATGTCCGTATCGGCACAGGGCGGACTTCCTGAACCCATACCGACTGACGAATCCGACACCAGGCAGGCTCGTTGGCCGCAAGTTTTACCGGACGGCCGTCATGTCATGTTCACCTCCGGCTACCCTGTCGTAGAAAGTGTTGTCGTCCAATCGATCGAGAGCGGTGAAAAGCGAACCCTCATCCAGGAAGGTGCGAATCCGCGCTATGTGCCTACGGGTCATATCATCTTTATTGGTTCCGGCGATCTCATGGCCGTTCCGTTCGATCTCAAGACCCTCACTATCACCGGCCCAGCGAGCCCGCTTTCCGAGGATATTTATACAGGCCTTGATGCCTATGAATCCTTCACCGTGTCGATGGAGGGGACGTTGATCTATCGCTCAGAGGAGGCCAATCGTGGCAGGGGTTTGATCTGGTTTGACCGCCAGGGTGCAATGACGCCTGTTGCGGCGCCGGCCAATGTCTACTGGGATCCCAGGCTGTCACCGAATGGTCAGCGGGTGGCGATAAACATGCCTGGCGAGGATATTTGGATTTTCGAACTGACCCGGGGCGCCCTTACCCGCTTCACTTTTGGCCCGGCTACTGAGGAAACCCAATTCTGGTCTCCGGATGGGCGATGGCTTGCCTTTGCTTCTTCCGGGGCAGATCAACCCATTACGGTGTTTCGCAAGCGGGCGGACGGCAGCGGTGCCCTGGAGCCATTGTGGACCAGCGAGCACCATACCCATGTTGAATGCTGGTCAACGGACGGGCATTCAATTCTCGTTACAAATCGCGATCCCAACATGCTCGACGATATCTGGCTTATCCGTCTCGATGACGAGATTTCCGCAAGGCCGCTTCTGCAAACCCAGTTCACAGAGTTTGGCGGCAGAATTTCCCCGGACGGCGTCTGGTTCGCTTACACCTCTGACGAGTCGGGTCGCAACGAAGTCTATATACAAGCGTTTCCTGATTTGGGTGATAAAGTTCAAGTTTCGACCAACGGCGGTTCTCAGCCGGTTTGGGCTCCGAACGGAAAAGAACTGTTCTACAGAGACGCCGACCATGTCATGGCCGTTAGTGTGGTACCAGGTAAGGAATTTGCAGTGACATCTCCAAAACAACTATTTTCTGACCAGTATACACTTCGGGTAGGAAGGCATACAACCTACGATGTTTCGAAAGATGGCAAGCGGTTTCTCATGATCCAAAGTGATGCTCAGGGCCGGACAAGTCTGAACGTGGTTTTTAACTGGTTTGAGGAGGTCAGGCGTTTAGCGCCTAA
>JBHHXT010000447.1:0-2735 GCA_046757165.1 bacterium
CTATGGTCACAGAATTCGGTTGGAATGTCATAAGTATTTGTTATTAAATTAGTTGCGATGTCATACTCTTTTCGTTGAACAAGTATATGCCTGTTTAGTCCCCCTCAATTGATGTGAATCCTCTCCTTTTTTGTGTTTTCCCCTGGTTTTGGCTTGTTTCATCTGCCTGGGATGATAAAGTATATGTAACAATCGCATCTACCAACATATACTTTATCAAACAAGGAGATTCCCATGAACCAAGCCGCCACCCGCAGGGCTGACAAGACCCTCAGAATCTTTCGCAAACGCAAGGTCCTGACGGTTCTGGATTTGGCGTCACTGCTGCAATGTTCCTTCCCTACCGTAAGGAGAAGGCTCACGCAGTGGAACACCTACACCAGTTACAATCACAACGGGCGCTATTACGTCTTGCCGGATGTTCCACAGTTTGACCGCCACGGGCTGTGGCGTTATCGCCGTATATGTTTCTCCCAATACGGCAACCTGACAGAGACGGTGATCGGTCTGATCAAAAACTCACCTGCCGGGCTTGATGCTTCTGAGATGGGAGAGCTCTTGGGGATTCAACCGCGCTCATTTCTTTCGCTCTTTCGCGATCATCCGGCCTTGATGCGAAAACAATACCAGGGACATTATGTCTACTTTTCCGCTGAGGCAACCCTTAGCGGCAGACAGATCCAGCAACGCGGCAAAATGACTTTACATGCCCATCGGCCATCCGACAGCGAAGCCATTGCTATCCTGGTTGGGGCCATTAAACACCCCCAGATGAGCATTGAAGAGCTTTGCGTACAACTGAAAAAGGAACGACATCGAATCACACCACAGAGTGTGCGGAATCTTTTTGCCTATCATGGATTGCCGATAAAAAAAACGCCACGTTTGCCTTGATCATGTGTCTTGGCCATTATGTTAACCATCTTATGGATGGCATGGCCAGCTCATCGCTTTTTCCGGCGCCACCGCTCATTCAGTTCCCGTCCAAGGAAGACGGCTGTGATCGCTGTGGTCGTCGGTTAAAGGTTCGCAAAACAAATACCCGCAAGGTGAACACGTTGCACATTGGACCATTTTATGCCACCGAAACGGTAGGGATCTGTCCAGCGTGTCAATGCACTTATCCGTCTGATCAACTGGCCAAGCTCGTTGCTCCCGGCGCCAACTTCGGCTACGACATCCTGGTCTATGTCGGCAAAGCATTGTTCCTGAGACATCGCCGCAGCCGGGAAATCACCGTCGAACTACAGGCCAGGAACATTCGAATCAGCCCCAGTGAAGTGGACCTGCTGGCCAGAAAGTTTATCGTTTACCTGGCCATTGCACATCGGCAATGTAGCGGCAGAATTAAACAAGTCATGCGCCGTCAGGGTGGATATATTTTCCACTTGGACGGGACCTGTGAAGGCAAAGGACCGTTTCTGGTCAGTGGGCTGGATTCGCTTACAGAGATCGTTCTGGGCAATGTAAAGTTGCCCTCCGAAAAAGCCGACAAAATCGTTCCGTTCCTTGAGGAAATCAAACAGGTGTTTGGTCATCCGATGGCCTTGGTTCACGATATGGGCTCGGGGATACTCAAAGCCGTCGCCAAGGTGTTTCCCCATACGCCTGATTTCATTTGCCACTATCATTTCCTCAGAGATATCGGCAAAGACCTTTTTGAAGAAGAATATGACCTGATCAGAAAACGCCTGCGAAAGCACGGCCTAACGACCCCATTACACTATCGGGCAAAGAAACTGAAGGAGATTATCGATGAGGACCCTGCCCTGATTGATGTGTTTTACAAGGGTGTTCAAAACAAGAACTTCTCCGATTCATCCCTCGAATGGATGCCTGCCGTCAGTGCCTACAGCCTCATTCAATGGGCATTGGACGGCAAGAACCAGGGGCAGGGATACGGCTTTCCGTTTGATCGACCCCATGTGGTCTTTGCCCAAAGGCTGTACGCGATATATTCGCAACTTGACGCGTTCACGAATATTCATTTACGCAGCCGGTGGCGTGACAATAAACCTCTCTTTAAGTTATCCCGTGATCTGATGGCCGTCGTTTCTGATAAGATTCTGCAGCGGACAATGACAGAGATCGAATCGAAAATAGCGATATTCGACGAACTTCGTGATGCCATGAGAATAGCTCCGAAGGCAGGATCAGAAGGACTGAATTCTGATGACATCAAGACCCCTATCCATACCATTGAAAAAAGCGTTCAAGATTTCCGCAAGCGACTGGCCCACAGCCCCGAATATCCAACCCGCAAAGATCACCAGAAAATGATCGCCCAGATTGACAAATATTGGAAGAAGCTTTTTGCGGATCCGATTATCGTGGATACTCCCGACGGAACTGTTTCCATTCAACCGCAAAGAACCAACAACATTATGGAAAGGTTCTTTCGTGATTTCAGGCGTCGCTCACGTCGTAAAACCGGCAATAACTCCATGAACAAGACATTACAAACGATGCTGGCCGATACGCCTCTGGTGAGGAATTTGGAGAACCCTCAATACATGGATCTGTTACTGGAAGGCAAGGCAACTTTAGAAGAACGCTTCGCGGAGATTGATGCCGACATGGTCCGAAAACACTTGCGGGAAGCACGAAACAATCCAGAGAAAATACCTGCCAAAATCAAGCGAATCATTGCTGCCCCACAGTTGCCCGAAATCATCGCAAATCTCTTCCACAACAAGGCCAAAACCCCAGAATCCAACCGAATTTTGTGACCATAG
>JBHHXT010000448.1:0-2688 GCA_046757165.1 bacterium
AAGCCCGCGCTGAAAGAGGCACAGGAATGGCTCCAGCACTATAAGACGACAGGCAAAGAACCAGAGCTCAGGGGAGGTGTCAATAGTATTGAGGACGCCCAATAATTGGTTCCGCCACGAATTGGCACGAACAAGGATGAGTCTTGAATATCGACAAGATTTGTGCTTTGTCAGTGTAAATCCATGGCTAAAAGATGTTCTGAAGCGTCAAAACTTTGCCAAAAAACACCATGTTGTCGGCTTGTCGTACGGGTCGCAGAGAAGAAACAAAATTATCATAAATCAGCGTCCGATTCCAGGCAGAGTGCATTTTGCGACACTTATTTAGAGGTCCGCCTGGTCAAATTTTTCACCCTCGCCTTCGCAAACTGTGCATGGCGCGTGTGCTTCGACGGTGCTTTGCGCAGAAAGGCTTTGTACGAAAGGATGGCTTGCCGGGTGTTGTGCAGTTTGTCACAGGCGATGGCCCTCCAATAGTGCGCCCAGTACGCTTCCGGGTCCAGAAGGAGAACCCGGTCAAACTCCAGGATCGCCTTTTCCAGTTGGTGCTGCTTTGAGTAAGCCTCGCCCAGTCGGTAATGGGCTTGCACGTGGCCGGGTTGCAGAGCGACGGCCTGCAAATAGTCTTGCACCGCAGCCTCGAGGCGTCGTTTGTGCTGCAACGCGACGCCGCGATAGTAATATGCCTCCGCAGACGCCGGCTCACGGTCGATCGCCACGTTGAGATCTGAAATCGCCCGACCATATGAGCGCAGATTCAAATGCGCCACTCCACGCTGCAGGTAGGATTCGCTGAATCTCGCGTTCAGCTCGATGGCTTTGTCCAGATCCGATATCGCGTCGTAGTACATTTCCTTCTGGATGTTCTCGATCCCACGGTTCAGATAGGCGGCAAAGATGTTGAAATTCTGTCGCCATTTCGGCCAGTGTGCCAGCGCCACTTCGAAATCATCAATCGCCCTGTCATAATCCTGAATTGAGCCATAGGCAATGCCTCTGCGCAGAAAAGCTGGCGCATATGAGGCATCCATCTCGATAACTGTGGTAAACTCAGCGACCGCTTTGTGATATTGCTCGGTCCGGAGATACAACTTGCCACGAAAGGTGTGATTGACCACGTCCGGCGCTGAGAGCTCAACTGCCCGGTCATAATCCGACTCGGCTTGATCCAGGAAGCCCAATTTTTCGAAAATCCGTGCCCGGTAAAGATATCCTGGTGCGTAGTCCGGACGCTCATTCAATGTCGCGTTGGCAAGAGCCAGAGCCCGCAGCGAATCTGAGGAGAATTCCTCCAGAGAGCGGAACAGGTTCACCGCAAGGCTGTGGCGGATGATTCCCCGGGCGGCATCGGTGCACACTCTCAGGTTGAGTCGTGCCCGCGCGAAATAGGGCATGTACTGCAGGGCCCGCCCGAATCTGACTCTCGCCAAAACCAGATCACCGGCGGCACCCCGCTCCAGTCCGTGGTAATTGTAGACGAGCGCCCCGGCGACGACCTTTTCTGCCGCGGGTTGACCTGCGATCGAAGAGGGAGAGAGGGCAAAAAGAACAACGAGCAGAAAGCGGATCGAGGGCAAGGGCTCGGGTTTTTTCATGGCTGGCTCCACGAAATAGGTTTGATCAAGGTAGGCAAAGGAACTTCAAAAGTCAAGCTAAGCAGGAGAAACACAGTTGTTGCTATTCGATCTATTCTTTCATACTTTGTACTTGAAGAAATAATCCGGCGTCTTTCTTATTGTGCTCAATCAATAATGGCTGATAAAGATGGCGGTAATATCCCTTCTCCACTTTGTAGTCCAGCAGCTTCAGATAGACTTGTTGCCAGTCGACAAAATTCAGGCTCTCTTCCGGAATAAAGGTCTCCTGGCCAGATGTGAGGGCTTCGGTGGTTACGCCAACCGCTGCACTTTGTATCGACTGAATCTTCAGCGACAAATCGACAGTGACTTTTGCGGCACGGTCTCGCTCCAGAAGAAGGCTGCATTCCCGCGCGAAGTTTCTGTCCTCAGGAATGCGGGGCAGCACCAGGCCCTTTTTGAGGAAGTCGCGATTGGCTTTGATGGCGAGGGGAAGCTCAATGTGCCCCTCCGTCTCGATGCCTTCGCGTTCGAGGTATTCGCGGAATTGCGCCATGTAATTTGCCCGCACCGCAAAGATATTGAGCGTTTCGAGCAAACGAATGTGCGAAGGATGCTCGCCGTCCAGTGCGGAGCTGCGCTTCAGACTGTGCGCCTTGCCGCGCAGCCGCACGCCTCGTCCAAACAGTTGAATGATTTCGGAGCCTTCGCGCCGGCCAATGTTGAGCAGGCCCATGTTCGACACGCGCCAACTGTTCCACCCTTCCATGAATTTCTTCGCGCCGATCAAGATGTTTATCCCGGAGCCCGGCCGGTTGATACCGTCGAAAAGGGACTGTGAAATCACATCCTCTTCGATGACGATGCCGGAATCGTTCTTGTCTTCCAGGAAATGGTGCAGGAAACGGGCGACCGTCAAGACGTCGGAGCGTTTTTCCCGGTTCTCCGAATAGACCGCATTGACGCTGCTGCCCACGAACACCCACAACGGCTGCTCGAGATTGTAGGGCCGCAAACCCGGCGCCTGGTCCGCGAACGAAAGCATAACCTGCGCTGGCATTCAACGCACTTAAATTGATTAACATAAATAACTTAGAACAAAGCGCCAAAA
>JBHHXT010000449.1:0-2685 GCA_046757165.1 bacterium
AATCAATTTAAGTGCGTTGAATGGCAGCGCAGGTTATGCTTTCGTTATGGCTGAAAACAATCAAGGAAGTAAGCGCTGGTGGGGCGGTCGACTTTGGCCCCGTGAACCCCGACCGACCCCCAAACCCCGGGGCCAACCCGGGTCGGCCCCCGGCCCTGGCGCAGCGGGTCGGCGTGTGCCGGGGAGCTGGCAGGCCACGCTCGATGGGGATTTCCGCCCGCGTGCTCAGCCCACCAGGGAATCCCCTTCGCATAGCAGACCTTTTTGACAGGATTCGATATGGGCAGATACAAAATCGCTGACAAAGTTTTCGGGATGGTGTGGGAAGGGAGCGGGGTCGCGAGGTCCCATCCTATTTCCGATTAGCTGTAATGAAGATTGTGACGGAAATCAAACTTGTTGAATTTATTTTCCATGATAGTTATCTTTTCTTACCATGACAACAGAATATGAACGGGGCGGAGTAACCATTACGAAAGGAGATTCGCTGAACCTCTACCAAAAGTGGGAGGGGCCTACAGCTATCATATCCGACGGTCCATACGGACTGGGAAGCTTTCAAGGTGATCCTCCGACACCATTCGAATTAGATTCATTGTACGAACAACACATAATACAATGGTCCCGTTTCTCAACACCGCTTACGACACTGTGGTTTTGGAATAGTGAAATCGGTTGGGCTACTGTACATCCCGTATTGCAAAAGCATGGATGGGAAATCGGATGTATGGACCATTACATCAAAAACGCTAAGCAAGAAACTTTATGTGGCGTTCCAGCAGAGTATTGGCCCCATTTTTTTAAGATATTTGTTGAGCAACGAGATGAGGCTACAATCAAGGAACAGATAGATAGGTTGAGGAAAAAGGCTGATGAAATCACCACTAACAAGGATGATACTCAACATGGCCTAATTATGAACATTCTCAACCACATCGACGCTCTGTTGAACGAATCTGATTAACACAATTCATCCTCTGCGTTGAGCGCACGAGAGGGCTAGGACTGGTTGGACAGTTTTGTGCCTTCGCAATACACTGCCGTGTTGAATCCGATAGGCAACCCGGTTTGACCAAAGGAGGTGACAAAAATGTAGATCACAAGTCTTATCGAATCGCTCCAGGAGTGAAAGTTGTTCATGAGAAAAGGGGTTAAGATCGACAACTAACCAACAAACGGAGGGTCTCATGAAATACTCATATTGTTTTTTCGTCCTGTTGTTATCAACGAGCGTTTTTGCACAACATAATGTCAGGGGTACGGTTTTCGATCCGGACGGTAAGCCGTTGGCCGGGGTGAACATTACGGAGAAGGGCACTTATCTGGGTACATCAACAGCACCGGACGGTACATTTAGTCTTCGTGCGAGTTCAGGCTCCGTAACGCTGGTATTCTCATTTATTGGCTATGGCACAGAGGAAGTGGTTCTAAACGGGCAGTCAAACGTTGATGTCACTTTCAAGCAAAGCACACTCCTGCTTGGAGAGATACAAGTCGTGGGTTCCAGAAGTTATGCGCGTTCATCCACGGACTCTCCTGTCGCAATTGACGTGATTGACATCGCTGAATTAGCTACCTCGAGCGGAAAGGCGGAAATCAACGAGATCCTGCAATACGCGGCGCCTTCTTTCAACGCAACAAAACAATCCGGTTCCGACGGTGCGGACCATATCGACCCGGCATCTCTGCGCGGACTGGGACCCGACCAAACCCTTGTGCTCATTAACGGCAAAAGAAGACATCAATCTTCATTGGTCAATGTTTTTGGAACAAGAGGACGGGGAAACTCCGGTACGGATCTGAATGCCATACCGGCCTCGGCAATCAAACGAATAGAAGTACTGAGAGATGGCGCTTCGGCTCAATACGGGTCTGATGCGATTGCCGGCGTCATCAATATTGTTCTCAAGGATAGGAAAGATGGCATAACCGGCGGCGTCACTTATGGCGTATACAGTACGGCTGTTGGCGGTGATTACGAGGCCGAGGCCGGCGACGTTTTGTTCAATGTCGACGGAAAAAACCGACTGGATGGCGAAGACAAGAGCTTCGATGGCAATACCGTCAAGGTAGACCTCAACTATGGCGTGGCTTTGGGAGATGAGGGAGGTTTTGCTAATTTCACAGTTGAGTACTTGTCAAAGGACAGAACCCTGCGGCCCGGATGGTCGTGGCGCAAGGGATATGGCAGCGCCGCGATTGATGGCTTCAACTTTATGATTAATTCTGTTCTCCCTCTCGGCGAGAAAACAGAAATCTATGCCTTTGGAGGCAGAAATTTTCGAGACACGGACGCCTTTGCCTTTTCAAGGGATAGTTTTGCGAACGGGGATAATCGATCCGTTCCGAGCATTCACCCAAATGGCTTCACGCCGAGAATTACCTCCAATATTACAGATGTTTCAGCTTCAGGCGGCATAAGGCATAGCATGGATAATGGCTGGCAAGTTGATTTTAACAACACGTACGGGAAAAATGATTTCCACTATTTTATCAAAGGCTCGAACAATGCTTCTTTGGGCAGCAGCTCCCCCACCGATTTCGATGCAGGAGGACATCGCCTTGCACAAAACACCACAGGGCTTGATTTCAGTAAGTACTATGGTGATATCGCTTCCGGACTCAACCTGGCATTTGGTCTCGAGTATCGAACAGAGAACTTTGAGATTTTTGCCGGTGAAGAAG
>JBHHXT010000450.1:0-2657 GCA_046757165.1 bacterium
AGGAGTGCAATATTAGCCCCCTGTGTCCAGCGAAAGATGTGGGTAACGAGAAGTGCTGGGAGGGGAGCTTCGCGCCCTGCGGGCTGCGCTTCGAGAGCAACATAACAACATAACAATAGAGCAATAAAACAATAAAACAATAAAAAAGGAGGGTTTCAAAATGAACATCATCTCAAAATCATCAACACGTATGTTCGGGCTTCTGTTGCTCCTGGCTGTGCCGCCGGTCGCGGCTCAGGAGGGCGGAAAAGTCGAGGGCACAGCGGTCGACAAAGTGACAAACGAGGCGCTGGTGGGGGCAAATGTGGTCGTTGTCGGGACAAATCTTGGCGCCTCAACCTCACAAGAAGGCCGATTCTCCATTGGGAGCATTCCACCAGGGAACCATCAACTTCGCGTCTCGTTCATTGGCTACAGGACCGAGCAACGATCGATTTCCGTTCAGACCGGCGAAACCCTGACCCTCGAGTTTGCTCTCGAATCGCGGCCGCTCGAGCTGGATGAAATTCGAATTGAGGCCATTCGCGAGCGCGCCGAGCGTCCTATCTCCATCGACGTTGTTTCGGAGAAAGAGATAACCGGGAGCCGTCATGCCGGCGCTTACGATATCTTCAAGGATACACCCGGGGTCCATGTGATGCAGGGGCATTCCATTGGCTTTGGATTGGCCAACAAGGGCGCCGGACGTATTTTGATTCGTGGCCTGGGTCGAAGAGCCGGCGGGGACTTGCGAGTTCGTGGCATCCAAATCCTGGTGGATGGCATGCCTGATTTTTCGCAGATGCATGGCCACCCATTCCCGGATGTCCACGCGGTGGATAATATCTCGAAGATGGAAATCATAAAGGGACCCGCCTCGGTTCGTTACGGCAACGCGATGGCAGGCGCCATTCTCCTGACCACGAAGACTCCGGAGCGCGGAGTGAGTTACCACCTGAAAAGCTCGGCAGGAAGTTACGCCACGACCGAGAACGTTGGGCGTCTCGGCTATGGTGGTGAAAAAGGGTTCTTTCAAATCAGTGGCAATGCCCGCCACACAGATGGTCACCGCGACGACGCGGATGATGAGCTCACCGGTTTCAACGGCAGCGTCAAGGCGGGGTACGAGCTGAGCGAACATTTCAAAGTTTCTGTCAACGGCCTGGCCGGGCAGTTTGAATGGGACAATCCCGGGCCTGGCGGTCTTCCCGGCGGAGAAACCGATTGGGTGATGGCAGACCTCAATTTGGATTATTCTGTCAGGCAACACAAGGCTTCGGTCAAGGTGTGGGGCGTGGACGGCACGGCCAAATTCAGAAATGGCGTCGATGAGCCCAATACCTCCTTTGGCATAAAATCAAAAGCAAACATCGCCTACGCCGCTGGCGGGAATCTCATTCTGGGGCTGGATTGGATGAACTATGATATCAGCCGGGAGAGTGCCGCGAGTGATGTTTCTCAAGGTCAGTTCAATGAAGTTGCGCCGTATCTTCTTCTGACGCACCGGTTCTCGCCGCGGCTGCTCGTGGAGGCAGGGGCACGTTTCACCCACAATGAACAATTCGGCGAGGACATCTCCCCGGAGCTCGGCATTCTGTTCAAGCCGCAGCCCCAAACAGCGCTTCGGGCCAGGGTCGCCCACGGATTTCGCACGCCAAATGCGTTCGAGACGACGCTGGGTGGAACCGCCAACCCCGATTTGGACGCTGCTGATCTGTGGCAGGTCGAAGCCGGCTTGAATCACACCTTTGCCAACCGGGTCACCATCGATGTGACCGGCTTTTTGCAGGAAGGCGACAACATGATCGTCGTCAGACCGGATGATACCTCGCCGAGCGGCAGCAGATTCGCCAACTCGGGTGAGTTTTCACACAAGGGAATCGAGGCGGCCATCAGCATCCGGGCAGCGGAACACCTGGCTTTGTCTGCCACCGCGACCAACCTCGATCTGGAAGATGATACTGCCCTGGCGCCTCACAACGTCTACACCTTTGGCGTCACCTTTACGCCCCGGAAATTCAGCTTCGAGCTGAACGGTCAGTGGGTGACTGAGCTTTACAACAAGGAGAGCAAAAAGAACAAACTCGACAATTTTGTGGTGCTCGATTTCCAGGGCAGCTATCGCGTCAGTCGTGTCTTCAGCATCTTTGCGGCGGTCGACAATATTCTTGATGAAAAGTATGAATTGATTGCCGGGTTTCCTCGACCGGGAACGTCGGTTTTTGCCGGCATTAGCCTGAGTGGCAAGAAATGAGATTGCAATCAATCAGCCCGACCACGCTTTCTTTAGTTCTTCTCCGGGCGTTCTTTGCGCAAACTTTGCGTTTTGCTGCCAGAGATCGTCAGCTCTGGCAGTGAAGGCAGGCTGATCTCCCCGTTTTTCGTGCGGCTGCGCATGTGCACAAAGATTGGCGACCCCTCTGGCGTGGGCAAGACGAGTTGATGCCGCTCCTTGCCCACCAGAGCCGGGACGGGCAGCTCTGCCACAGCGGCGAAAACAAGGCTTTTGCCGGAAACGTAGAGGTTGTAGCCGGCAAAATCAGGACGGGGTTCATGCGGGCTTGGCTGCCAGCGCACGATGAGGGAGTCCCCTGCGATCGTGGTGCTGACCTGAAAGGGCGGGGACAGCTCTGTGACTTTCTTGACTTTTGGCAGGGTCGGGGCGCACGAAAACAGGA
>JBHHXT010000451.1:0-2642 GCA_046757165.1 bacterium
TTAGTTAGAGGTGAGACGATGAAAAAGGACAAGAAGGATCATGTTGAGCACCTGTTGCTCAGAAAACTGATATTCGATGATCTCACTGAGGCAGAACAAACCCTTCTGTCAGAGGAGCTGGCGAACTCCGGGCGGATGCGTACTTATGAGAGATTACTTGCGAGCCTGCCGGAATCGGTTGCGCCTGCGAACGCGAACAATCTGGAAGCACGTCCAGCCATCAAGCAGCGGCTGTTGAGAAAACTGCAAGAGCCGGGACCGGTTCGTCTGTGGCGGCTTTTCCGCTTCAAGATCCCGGTCTATCAGACGGCCATTGCCGCTGTTGCGTTGCTGATGATGTTTGTGAGTGTCCAGCGACTCCTCATCCTCGGTGAGGCGCCTGCACCAAATGCAGTCGTGGAATCCCCGCTACCGCTGGAACGACCGGTGACTGATTCCTTGCAAATCATGGAAAATATCCGCATGTTCGAACGGCAAAAGATCGGACGAAATATCCTGGAGGACAGCCTGCTCGTCAGGTTTATCGTCACCTCGGTTGATCTTTTTTGATGACTGTTCGGCTGTTGGCTGTTAGCCTTGAGCCTACGGCAACAGCCAACAACAACCAACAGCTAACCTGGATTATTCACAAGAGATTAGCAAGTATTCGTATAAGTATTTGATTATGCATATCTTAACGAGATAAAGCGGAATGAAATGCTAAAGCATTTCACTCCTTACGTGTTGGCCCTTGTTAGGCAAGATTCATGAATTATCGAG
This sequence comes from bacterium, assembly GCA_046757165.1. Classification (GTDB taxonomy): domain Bacteria; phylum Zhuqueibacterota; class Zhuqueibacteria; order Oceanimicrobiales; family Oceanimicrobiaceae; genus JBHHXT01. Next base: position 760 of record JBHHXT010000451.1, read on the forward strand.
GCTAACAGCTCGAAAGCGCTACAGCACTTCCTTTGACCCCACATACGCAGGAATCTCCCCTCGCAGCCCGAAGAAAATCCGGACCAGATTCGCCATCCATCGTTTCTGCAACCGCACATAGAATTGGTCTGCCGCCCGGCGGGCCCCCAGCAGCAAGGTCGGGTAGGCGTGAATGGTGTCTGAAATCTTCGGGAGCTTCAAGCCGTTTTTCATGGCAAGGGCGTATTCATTGATGATCTCGCCGGCGTGGGTGCCTGCCGCGTGGGCCCCCAGAATTTTCCCTTTCGAAGTCGCGTGGACGATGACCACCCCGTCTTCGGCATGCTCAGTCACGGCCCGGTCAATCTTGCTGTAGGGCAACTCGATGGTGTCGAATTTGACGTTGTTCGCCTCCAGCTCTGCGGCCGTCTTGCCGACATGAGCGCACTCCGGGTCGGTGAACGTCACCCAGGGAACGACGACTTTCTCATATCGGAGAAGCGGCAAGCGCATGACCGCGTTCACGGCAGCGGTCTTGGCCATGTTTTCGGCAACATGCGTGAATTTCAGGAAGGTAGTGATGTCCCCGGCCGCCAGGATGTGCTTGACGTTGGTCCGGCATGCGTTATCGACCGGGATTCCGGCTTTTTCAAATCGAACGCCGGCACGGTCGAGACCAAGCCCCTTCAGATTGGGTTTGCGTCCAACCGCGACCAGCACAGCGTCAGCCGTGATGGTTTTGTCTGCGCCTGACAGAGGCCCGACGGAAAGCTTGTACTCCCCGTTTTGCTTTTCGACAGAGTGAATCGTTTCGCCCATGTGGAAGGTGATTCCTTGCTCGACGAGGCGCTGGTGGACGACTTCTGCACACCCGGGTTCATCCCGGATGAGAATCTTCTCATCGAGAGCGATGACGGTGACCTGAGAGCCGAGCAGGGTGAACGCCTGCGCCATTTCCACCCCGATCGGGCCGCTGCCCATGATCACCAGGCGCCGGGGTTGGTGCTGGAGTTCAAAAAGGGTTTCGTTGGTCAGGAAGCCGGCCTCGTGCAATCCGGGAATCGGCAGGGTCAAGGCAGTGCCACCTGAGGTGACGATGGCAGAACGAAATGTGACTCTCTGCGTGCCGTTCGGGCCGGAGATTTCAAGCTCGTGGGGGGCACTGAACTGTGCCTGTCCCTCAACGATATGAACCCCGCGCTTGCGCATGAGCTCCGGCGAGTCCGCATCTTCGTACACCTGCTGCCGCGTGGCGCGGACAGAATTCATCACCGCTTCGAAATCAATCGCGAGGTCCGTAAAGTGGACGCCGAAAGCTTGCGCTTTTCGCGCCTGCTGCACTTGCTTTGCAATGTGCAGGAGAGATTTGCTCGGAACACAGCCCGTCCAGGTGCAATCCCCGCCCAACCGGTGCTTCTCAATCAGTGCCGTACGGGCGCCAAAGCTGGCACAGATTCCGGAGCTGGTCAAGCCCGCAGCACCGCCGCCAATAACAACGATGTCGTAGTCGTATTTTGCCATTTTATTCAAAAAGATTGTGCTGGGTTCAAAGTTTGCTGTGGGTGCCGTCACAGAATGGCTTGTTGCCGCTGTGCTTGCATCCGCACCAGGCCACCATCTTTTTTTCCGTGATTTCTACAATAATCGGTGAGAAATCCGTCCCTTTGTGGGCGCCATCGCAGTAAGGTTGATTGTGCGAGAGTCCACACGCGCACCAGGCGTATTTCTTGGGTTCCACCTCGATGACGTAGGGAGCCTTTCGAGCAATTTGTGGATTGGCCATCTGGCACTCCTTTCTTTTTTGAGTTTGTGATTCTCATCGACTGCGCTTCAGGAAAACAACTGACGTGCGCAAAATACTCCAGGCGAAATGAAAAATCAAGAGAATTGTGAGGCGGCAGACG
>JBHHXT010000452.1:0-2628 GCA_046757165.1 bacterium
GACATCCAGAAAGTTTCCAATGAGCCCTTCCGAGACTTTTCTTTCTTTGAGACCGTCATTTATCTGAATTGGGACTCGAGCGATTTCAGAAAAGGGTTTCACTGTATCAATCGCCCTTTGATACGGGCTCGAGATAATCAGATCAATCTCAGTCTTGGACAAAGCATTTGCCAGGGATTGCGCTTGCTGTAGACCACTCTCAGTGACAACATCATTAGGAGAACTCTCTACATGGCGAACTAAATATAAGATTGTATCCACATAAAGCTTCCCAAAATGAGTTACAAAATAGAGTTCTGGGCAGAATTATCAGAGTTGATACTATGCGTAGTTGAGCAAGCCTGAATGCATAATGAGTTTCCATTCCTCACCCACCTTTGTATCGACCTCGCAACCCCGTCACCCCGCCCGCTCAGCAATCGTCAATCTTTCCCCGACCCCTCTCGGGCCCCTCAAAACTCCATCATATACCCCACAACATAATTCCGGATCTCCTCCAGACTCTCATCCCGCAAAGTGTAGTTGTAGTTGCCGAGATTGTTCACCCCAACATACACCGCATATTTGTTGGTGTAATAAAAAAGCCGTGCATCCAGCACTTTCTGCGCCACCAATTGCGGGAATGAGGAAAGCTGGTAGACCTCTTGCTTGCTGGCATACTTATAATCCACCTGCAGCTCGAAGTCGCCGAGCCGGATAGAGGGCGCGACAAAGGCGAGGAATCGTTGCCGGTACGGCAGTAATTGGTCACGCACCTGGTCTTCAGGGTCCATGAGTAAGAAATTCCCCTTCAGGCCGAGCCGGTTGTTCCACCAGCGGCCGTTGGTGACAAATTCGATGCCGCGGATACGCGCCTGCTCGGTGTTGGCAAAACGCGCCTCCAGGTTGGCGCTCAGGTCGATGTCGATCAGATTGTCGACTTCCGTGAAAAATCCATTGACTTCGAAAAACCACGTCGGCGTAATCTTTTGCCGCCAGCCGATCTCATAGGTCCAGGACTCCTCCGGCTTCAACTCCGGCGAAGGTCGAAATGTGAAGCCAGCCGCATCAAAAGACAAAAACAACTGAGCCACGATGGGAAACTTGAAGCCGTTGGCAACCGAGCCCCGCAGCGTCGTGGTCTCGAATGGCTGGAAGTTGAGGCCCACTTTGGGACTCACATGGTCGTAGGATCGGCCTTCGCCAAATCGAGCGCGCAGGTCGCTAAAGATTTCGTACCGGTCGTAGCGCACGCCCAGCGTGAGATTCAGGTTGCGTCGAAGGCTCCATTCTATCTGGGCATAGGGCGCCGCCAGAATCGCGTCACGCTGGCCGTAGAGCGTGGTGTCGGATTTTACCTGGTCGCGTTTGAAGTCGGCGCCATAGACGATGGAGAGGGAAGGCGTCGGAATGAAATTGCCCTGGATCGCCCCCCCCAGACCCAGTGCCGGAGAAAAGGTGCCGCCAGAGGTCACGGCCGTGCCGAGCAAAAAGCGGTTGAAATATGCCCGGGCTTCGATGGCCATTTTTGAGGAAATCGGCAAGTGGTATTTGGCAAACACCGTGATGCCATTTTGATCCTGCTCTTTGTTGCGCTCGGTCTCCGGTACGCTCAGCGCTCGTCTCTGGCTTTGCCAGCGAATGAAAATGTCAGAATCGTCGTGCATGAAATTGCCAAACACCGTCAGCCGTGAGGCGTTGGGGAAGCGATAGTTCAGCTTGGCGGAACCGTTGAACCGTAAGAATTCACCATTTTCATGGTAACCCGTGGAACGACTGAACCCGCCAGAAACTCTGAAGCCGAAATTTCCGAACTGCCGGCTGGTCGTAAAGTCGGTGCGCTGAAAATTGAGCAGCTCGTCTGACCAGTCCCAGCCCTCCTCGTTCGGTTCATCGTAAACGCCAACAACGGAGCGGATGTATGTGCGGCTTTGCGGCGCCGGGTCGCGAGTGATGAAATTGATCACCCCGCCCATCGCGGATGAGCCGTACAGGGCCGAGCCCGCCCCGCGGACGATCTCCGCCCGCTCGATGTCGGCCGGGGAAATCATAAACCAGTTGACCGCCCCGAAGTCGCTGTTCATCACCGGCACATCATCGATCATGACCAGCACGCGGCTGCCGACCCCGCGTGTGTACCCGTCCGAGCCGCGAATGTTGACGCTCTCCTGCACAATCTGCACGCCGGCCGCGGTCTCCAGCGCATCCTCGATCTTGATGGGACTGCGGTCCATGATCTCGCGCGCGGTCAGCACTTCGACGGTCGCCGGCGTGCTGGCGGCTTCCTTTTGCCACTTGCTGGCGGTGATCACCACCGGATCGATTTCAATAAACGTCTCCTCGAGCCTGGCAAAAACAAAGGCGGTGTCGCCCGCCACGACCCGAACCTCGGGAAAGATCTTCTTCTTATAGCCAAGCATGGAAACCTTCAACGTGTACGTGCCATACGGCACACGCCTGACCATGAACGCGCCGCGTAGATTGGTACTTGCTCCCATGACTGTGCCGACAATCTGCACGTTTGCGCCAGGCAAGCCTTCGCCCGTTTTCTTGTCTGTGACCCGGCCAATGACGAGGCCCTGAGCGAAAAGCTCTGGCGCGAACATCAGAGCCAGCGCCAGAAATGTCAAGATTGCACTTCCGGTATGT
>JBHHXT010000453.1:0-2609 GCA_046757165.1 bacterium
ACTCCATTACTCCATTTCTTGCAAGCGTACTCTTGCAGGAAAACCAGAAGCTGCTGCTCTGTCGATTTCCGGTTCACCTGAGCAAAAGAACTTTTTGGGATTGGATGAAAGGGCCAGAGATCATCCTCACAAAATAGATGCCTTTGCTGGATTCATGGCCATGAGCATTCCTCCCATCCCATTGCACGGAGTGGGTTCCTGGCGGCTTCACGCCCCGAACCAAAGACCGCACCTGCTGCCCCAGGATGTTGAACACGGCGATTTCTGTCACCCTGGCCGAGTTTCCTCCAATCGTATAGTGAATCGTTGTGCCGCCTTTTGGGCTGCCGATGCGGTCCGTCCCGGCATAAAAGGGATTGGGATAGCTTCGGCTCAAAGCATACTCTTGCGGCAGCGCCTTAGCCCCCCGCTTCTCCACCGACGTCACGATGCCCACTCGCTCGGTGATGGTGACGTACTGGTCAGCGCGAATATCAAAGAAGCTTTCAACCAGGGGCGGTCTGGTGGGCCACGTGACGGTAATTTCCTCAACCACCGTGTTTTCCGCCAGCCCAACGTGCAAAAGCAGGCTGTTTTGCGACACCCAGCCACAAGCGCTGCTGACTTCCCGCGTCTGTTGCAAATTTCCTGCGCGCAGGGTCACACACGCTCCCACCGCGTCGCGATTGCTTGTGGTGCCGATCAATTGCACCGCTATCCAATGGTTCCCGCCTCCCTTGTTCAGAAACAGTTGATTGTGACGGTCCTGGTTGGTGATGAACAAATCCAAACAACCGTCGTGATCAATGTCTGCACAGGCGGAACCAAATCCGGAAGCCAGACTACGCGTCGGGTCATTCTCGTTGACGATGGTGAAGGTGCCATCGTGGTTGTTGTGATAGAGCACATTGGGGTCGGGTGGGCTGTTGAAGCTGCTGGCATTGACCACGTAGAGGTCCAGCCAGCCGTCGTTGTCATAGTCGAGCCAGGTCAGGCCCCACCCCATGCCGGGGTCGCCGGCGCCTGCACGGGTCGTCACGTCCGTGAATGTACCGTCTCCGTTGTTGTTGTACAGGACGTTCGCCCCGAGATTCGTGACATAGAGGTCGAGCAAGCCATCGTTGTCGAAGTCGGCAAAAGCTGGCGCCATGCCTTCTGCCCGCAGCGCCACGCCGGCACTGCCCGCCACGTCCGTAAACGTGCCGTCGCCATTGTTGCGATACAAGTTGTTTGCTTGGTGTCCGTCATAAACCAGATACACATCCTGATCGCCATCGTTGTCGTAATCGGCAAAAGCGAGACCCATGGCGTTGAGTCGTCCGCTCAGACCGGCAGACAGCATTCGTTCAAATGTCAGGTCGCCCTTGTTGCGATAGAGAACGTTTTCGGCTGCGCGATTGAACAGGAACAAATCCACAAACCCGTCCAAATCGAAATCCGTGAAAGCCACCGCTTCCGTTTTGTGACTATCTCCTACGCTGGCTGTTTCGGTGATATTTGTCAATCCCTCGCTGCCCCGGTTGAGAAACAAAAAATTGGGTTCGTCAAGGCCCGCGAGATAGAGATCCAGACGACCATCGTTGTTGATGTCTCCCCAAAGTGGCATCCCGTTCCGTCTGTTGAGATTGAGCCCGACATTCTGGCTCAGCTCCTCGAATGTGCCATCGCCGAGGTTGCGATAGAATCGATTGCTTTGCTCGAAACGGGTGACCAGAATGTCCTCGAATGTGTCGCCATCGAAATCGCCGAAGGCCACGCCCCAATTTCTGCCGTTTTCGGCCACTCCCGCCCGCTGCGTCACATCTTCAAAAATCGTCTCCTGCGGTAAGATTTGCCCGTGCAGACACAGCGTGATTAGCGTTGTACAGAGGTATTTCATTTTTTCTCAAGAAAAGGAAGCCGACGTCTGAATAAAGTTGGGCTGACTGGAAACCCTCCAGTCAGCCCAACCCAGTTTAAGCACCGATTACAATCCTGAGTGCAGGTTACTTCAGAAACAGCATTTTCTTTGTTTGCACGAAATCGCCGGCGCTGATTCTGTAGACGTAGATGCCCGAAGCGACCGGTCTTCCTGCATCATTCTGACCATTCCACTGCACCAGGTAATTGCCGGCCACTTGTTGCTTGTTGACCAGCGTCGCAACCCGTTGCCCAAGCACATTGAATATGGTTAGCTTGACATCGGCGGCTTTTGGAATGGAATACTGGATCGAGGTTTCAGGGTTGAATGGGTTCGGGTAGTTCTGCTCCAGAGTAAACCTTTTTGGCAACAGGTCGTCGAGAAGCTCAACACTGGTGACGACGGGCTTCATGTTGGTGTAATCCCAGTGATCGTATTTCTTGGGGTCGATGCTGCCAAATTGCGCGTGAATGGTGAACGTCGATTCACTGTCATCGATGTTGGCCACGTGGTTGTTGCCAAATCCACCTTCGTTGTCGCCGCCCCAGATTCCGAATTTGAACACCTGGCCGACCCGGCCTTTGCTTCCGACAGCCAGGCTGTCCGGCGAATACTGCACCTGACGGCTAAAAACGCTGTCGCCAGCGACGGCATCGCCGTGTGTCCCATCGTCATAGAGCTTCTTGTTGAGGTTGGCTTCCAGGCCGGGGCCCCAGTCTCCGCCTGACGG
>JBHHXT010000454.1:0-2588 GCA_046757165.1 bacterium
AGTTTACCCACTTATTCTTTATTATGAGTGCTTTACTTTATTACTGCTAACAATGTATAACAATGTTTCCAGCCGACAGCGGAGCTCTTCCTTCTTGGGTTGTTTGGAGCTTGTCGGAAGTCTATTTTGATCAAAACGCCTCATGCAATTGTCAGATAGTGCAAAGGTCTATTTCCGGCCTGGGAATCGCAACAAACCAGAGACCCAGGCCAAAGTCGACGAAATCCTGTGGCTGATAGAAGTGCTGGAAAGCGGATTTTTCTATTGACAATACTCCATATTTTCGCTAATATTATGGAGTATGTTCCACAGAATCACAAAACTTCCGGCAAAACATAGTTTTTTTCTCTTTGGGGCCAGAGGAACGGGCAAAACCACACTGTTGCACCACACCTGTTCCCAGAAAAACACCGCCTTTGTTGACCTCCTTGACCTGGAGCAAGAAACCGCCTTTATTCGAGACCCCGAGCGTTTTGGTCGCTTCGTCGACGGACTCCCGCCTTCCATTCAGACCGTGGTCGTAGATGAAATTCAACGAGTCCCACGGCTCCTGGATGTCATTCACCGAAAACTCGAAGAACGAAAACGAAAAGGCACGCCGCTTCAGTTCATTATGACCGGCTCGAGTGCCAGAAAACTGAAACGCGGCGCTGCGAATCTCCTGGCAGGCCGTGCTTTCGTCTACCACCTTTTTCCATTGACGGTAGATGAGCTGAAAGGCGTGTTTGACCTACAGACAGCTCTTGAATACGGTTCATTGCCAGAAGTTTGGAATCTCAAAGAAACGGATCTGATTATTCGTTACCTCGAGGCTTACAGTAGAACGTATCTGAAGGAAGAAGTCTGGAATGAACAGATCATTCGCAAACTGGAACCATTCAGTTATTTTCTCGAGGTCGCCGCGCAGATGAACGGAAGAGTTCTGAATTTCTCGAAGCTTGCTCGGGACATTGGTGTCGACACAAAAACGGTGCAGTCGTATTTTCAAATCCTTGAAGACACCCTGTTGGGGTTTGTGCTGCCGCCGTTCCATCGCTCCCTTAGAAAGCGGCAGTTGACCAGCCCCAAGTTTTATTTTTTCGATACAGGTGTAAAACGGGCGCTCGATCGCACCCTGACTGTTCCCCTTCTCCCGCAAACATACGGGTTCGGTGGGGCTTTTGAGCATTTCGTCTTCCTGGAAATGCAACGGCAGAATGAATACAAAAAACGCGACTATCGCTTCTCTTATCTTCAGACACACGACGGCGCGGAAGTCGATTTCGTCATCGAACGTCCGGGTAAGCCCACGGCGCTTGTCGAGATAAAGTCGGCTACCCGGGTTCAGCCATCTATGGTGAAGCACCTCGAGAGCTTCTGCCATGAGTTTTCGGCGTGCGAGCCCTATCTCCTTTCCCTCGACGCAACGTCACAGAAGCTTGGCCCGGTGCGCGCTCTTTATTGGGAAGAAGGCTTGACAGCGCTCGGCCTTTGAATGTGATTCTTCCTCAATATCTCACGACACCCTTCTCAGACCCCTGCAAAAACTTTCATCCCGGAAACAGTTAGCCCTGAACTCGGCGACATGAATGTCGCGGTACAGACCAGAACACTGACAAGCATCTTCGCAATCCAGCACAGTGTGATGGCGCGGCAGGGTTTCAAGAAGTGGTGCACAAGAATCGCTCCGAAATCTGTCGAGCGCAGCACCTATTTCCTGATAAGCAGCCTCTTGCTGTTGCTCATGTTTTGGCAATGGCGAGCAATGCCAGATGTTGTATGGCATGTTACGCATCCAGTTGGCGCCATGGTCCTGTCAGGGCTGTTCTGGAAGGCTGGCTGACGGTGTTGCTTTCGACATTTCTGATCAGTCACTTCGATCTTTTTGGGCCACACCGCAGATGACGGTGGGCCACCTTGTCTTTGCCGCGGCCACCACAGGCTACATCCTCATCGCCATCCAATTGGAGGAGCGTGATCTGGTGCGCGAGCACGGCGAAGTTCACAAGAATTACCGAGAGCGCGCGTCGATGCTCCTCCCCCTGAAAATGAAGTAGCAGGGCGTGACTTTTCAAAAGAATCAGAACTGCGTGGAGTTGAGGGCGGGGCTCCACGCGCGGCGGATTGCAGCCTCCGTTCCCGGCCCGCCAGTTGGATAAACCACTCCCACCCGGATGGCATCCCTTAAGAGGCGCCAAACTCAGCACCCAACGCAGAACGGGTTCCGTTGGGTTTGGATTTTTGCTTGCGTTTGACCTTCTTGCTCGTTAACTTCCTGTAACACCACGTGTAATGAGCATAATTTCTATCAACTTTATGATGCATTGGACTATATCGTTTGCGAATATCAGTGAGGCCTGGAAAATGCAATTTAGTAAGTGTGTGGGTTGTCTAAAGTTTCCGTGTGACGATGTACGACACGAGTGCTATACCGTACCCGATATCGACGTTGAACCCGATGATATTTCCATCATCATGATCTCGGAAGCTGCTCCAGAGAATGCTGGCGATTACTATTATGCAGAAGGGAATCCGTTGCCAAAAGACTTGGTGAGGAGAGAGTTATTCCTGCGGGTTCGACCTACAAACTCCGAAAGCAGAAATATTAT
>JBHHXT010000455.1:0-2575 GCA_046757165.1 bacterium
GTCCCTCATTCCGGCTGTCACCTTTGTGGCGAGGGCAAATGTCCGATTCACCGCTGAATATTTCATCCCCCTGGATGACGCCAGTAAAAGCAAGGATCTGTTTGTTATTCAGGCGCAATTAGGATTCTAATAGGAATCGAAATTTTGGAAAAGGGCGCTCAGATGATCGACTTGCTCAGGGAAGCGAGAGTTTTTGAGGACCTGACTGAGGATGAACTGCAGGAGTTTGCGAACTCTTGTCAAAGTGTTTCTCTTGAGATCGGGGAACGAGTTTTTGAAGCTAAAACTCCTGCGGAATATTTGTTCATCGTCGGCAGGGGGGCGGTTGAACTTCGCTTCAGAGTCACTCATTATCATGCCACAAAAGAAATCGTTCTCGATCGGAAGTTCAAAGGAGAAACCCTGGGCTGGTCGGCCTTGGCAGAGCCGTATATCTATACGCTTTCGGCTGTCGCCATGCAAGATTCCGAGCTATTGAAGTTTAAAGCGAGTGATATCAAAAGAGTGTGTGAACGGAACAAGGGGATTGGCTATATTCTGATGAAGAATATTTCAGAAATTGTTGGGGAGAGATTCGCTGCCATTCAGAAGTTAGTGATCGATATGGTGCAGGGTAACCTTAATGAAAAGGAGCTTTGAAGAAGACCCGAACAACTCCGATCCCTTTGCTCGCTAAGTTTTCAAGGAAGCAAACGTTCGAATTGTTAATCAACCCATGGAGAAAAAAAGCATGAATCGTTCAACTATTATTCCTATGACGCTTCTGGTTCTATTTGCTTTCTTCACTGCTGGCAGTGTGGGAGCCGGTACCATCAAAGGCAAAATCACCGTCAAAGGTGCTCGCGATGCGCGGGATGTCGTAGTTTATGTCGACGAAGTACCGGGCGAATTTAAACCACCTAATGAACCCGCAAAAATGGACCAGAAGAACTTGACCTTCATTCCCCATGTTTTGCCGATCATCCAGGGGACCACCGTCAATTATCTGAACAACGACGATGTCCTGCACAACGTGTTTACTCCGGACAAATGCGCTGAAAAATTCAATCTCGGTACCTGGGCCAAGGGTAAAAGTAAGTCTTATCAATTCAAGGAAAAGGGGTGTGCTTCGGTTATGCTGTGTAATGTGCATCCGGAAATGGAGGCTTGGATAGTGGTGCTGCAGAATCCCTACTATTTCAAAACCGATAAAGATGGAGTCTTTACCATTGAAAATGTCCCTGCCGGAAAATATACCTTGCGGGTCTGGCACAAGAAGCTCAAAGCAAAGCCCATAGAAATAGAGGTTCCTGCCAAAGGTGAAATCAAGGTTGATTTCTCGATGAAGAGATAAGGCTGATTATTGTAAAACGAGAGACGTGCCCTTCCCCTACACACCATGTCGAGGGCACGTTTCACCTTTCACCTCTCACGTTTCACGTTTGCCAGTGCGGGAACTGAGCCTGGATTTTGAGATTACGATTATAGGTAAACGAAGGAGAATGAGATGGCTTCTAAACTCAAATCCGCACCGCTTTTGATTTTTGCTTCGATAATTGGATGTGTCGTAGGCGGGTTTATGGGCTGGTCGTCGCCGGACCCTGCCAGACGGGATGTTCTCATCAAAGCACGTCAATACGCTTTTGACCCCGCCGTCATCAGGGTAAACCGTGGGGACACCCTCCACATAAAGCTCGTCTCTTTGGATGTAGTGCATGGATTTTATCTCGAGGGACACGATGTTGACGCTGAGATTTTTGCTCATCAGAAAACCTTTAACGTTCGGCATCTGTCTGACAATGAGAGCTGGTCCGAGGTGGATGAGCTCGTTATTGTGACGAATCGCCGCGGCAAGTTCCGGTACCGCTGTTCCCATACCTGTGGCAGTATGCACCCGTTTATGCAAGGGGAGCTTATCGTTCAACCCAACACCCCCTATCATGCTGGCGTGGGGGGCGTTCTCGGACTGTTTGTGGGAATGGTGTGGCTATTTGTCCAACGGGGAAGGGTGTCCTCAGCAGCCACAAATCCTGAGGAGAAGGCGCCCCAGGACCAGGTTTTGTGAATATAAAAAAATAACCCTTATGAGAGCGATGCGGCATGAAGCCAGAAAAACAGGCAATGAGGGATTGAGGAGGCAGCGACAATGAGCAAGTTAGTAAGAGCAATACCGGAAGCGGAGAAGAGAACCGAGCGCAGCACGACAGCGCCAGCCGTTACGACCTTGGCGCCTGACAAAGGCTTCCGTCTCGATCTTTTTGAGTGGGTCCCAGGTCTCAAACGGTTTGTGCGTTTGCGATCCTTTCAATTTTTGATGATACTGCCCAATCTTCTCGTCTTCCATTTACTTTTTATTGCTGGAATATTCGGCACGCCGGTCGGCAACAAGAACATCATTATCGTATTTATCTGGATATTATGGTGGTTTTTGCTGATTGCCCTGATGGTGCCGTTTATGTCTAGAATTTGGTGCACCATGTGTCCGATGCCGTTTTTTTCCGACTGGCTTCAGCGCCTGGCTTTGATCAAAGTCAGAGTCGGGAAAACCCGTGGCATAAGAAACAAATTATTCGGTCTCAATCTGCGTTGGCCGAAA
>JBHHXT010000456.1:0-2570 GCA_046757165.1 bacterium
AATAGGCGGGTGGGTGTCAACCCAACCCGCCTATTTGCGTTTGGATACGAAATCACTCTAATCTGACGAAGAGGAAGATGATGAGAAAACACACCAGCAGAGTGTTCGCTGTGGCGACCATATTGGGGCTTACGACGCCCGCATCCGCTTTGCCGCTTCTCATTTTTTCAGAAGTCTTCTATGACCCCCCAGGGAACGAAAGCAAGGAAGAGTGGATTGAGATCTATAATCCAACTCTCACCACCATCGATCTGACGAATTACACCATCAAAGATAATGCCGGCACCTTCCATTTGCCCGCAACGACCCTTGCGTCAGGGGCGACCCTGGTTTTCGCCAGGGACTCGGATGCTTTTTTTGATCTCTATGGCTTCCTGCCGGACGCAGGAACATTGAATCTCAGTTTGGCCAACTCCGGAGATTTCCTCGAGCTGTTTGATGATACGAACGCCCTGCTGGATTCCGTCGCCTGGGAAAACAAAATAGCCACCTGGAACATCAGTGCCAGTGAAAACAAATCCATTGTTCGTGCGGCATTGCCTGCCAGCCCCGCTTCCTGGCTCAGCAACCAGACGCCTGGGCCCGGCAACCCGGGCGGTTTGATGGTGATACCGGAACCCTCGAGCTTCTTGCTTCTCGGTCTCGGATTGCTCGCCACTGGCGCCAGTCGGCGTATCCGCAGACGGTTCTGGTCGCTCCGGGGAGCAGCCCTGCGTTTGAACCATGGGAGCGTCAGGAGATGCGGCGGGCCAACTCAGTGAAACATTCGCGCACCGGATTTGCGCTGGAATGCTGCAAATGAATGGAACGCGGTTTTAGCGGATAGAACGGATTTGCACGGATCTGATTTTGGGGGAACACCAAAAACTTCATGAGCCACACGATCCCCATTCCACAGACCTCGACACATTACGTGAATGATAATTAAGTCCAATCGGTTCCGATCCGTTAGATCCGTCTTATCCGTGTTCCATTCTTTTGCACCTTTTTGTAAAAAATGGTGGTACTGACATGACACGCCTCACGAGTTTATGATTGCATCATACAGGTCTCTCTCAGTTTGAAGAGCACCATGTCTCCCTACATCGTTCCCTTTGGAATCTACATCGCGCTCAGCCTTGTTGCCGGTTGCTTCGAGACCGGCGCCTATGTCATGTATCCGCTGAAGACATTGCTGGTGGCCGTCAGCTTGTGGTATTATCGCAGGGAATACACTGAGCTGCGAGGCCGGGTCACGCCGGGCCAGCTCGTGCCGGCCGTCCTGATCGGCCTGGCCGTTTTTGTGATTTGGATCTTGCCAGAAGGGAAGTACCCTCAGTTGGGAGCGTCTGAGTTCAACCCGTTTGTCGTTCAGAATGGGGCGCTACGGCAGGTGCTGATAGGCTTCCGGTTGGCCGGGGCAGCGTTGGTGGTGCCACTCTTCGAGGAGCTGTTCTGGCGCTCCTTTCTCATCCGCTGGATCGTGGACCAGGAGTTCAAGACGGTGCCAATTGGCAGATTCACCTGGATGTCCTTCGGTCTGACCGTTGTGTTCTTCGGACTCGAGCACCATCGCTGGTTGGTCGGGTTGGCGGCCGGGGCCATTTACAACGGACTCCTTTATCAGCAGAAAAAGCTCTGGCCGTGCGTCCTGGCGCATGGGGTCACCAACCTGGCGCTCGGAATCTATGTTTTGTGCACCGCGCAGTGGAGCTTTTGGTGAAAGCGCGTGCCCGCGCAGGCCGGTTTGCGCTTGCCGTTCTGGCAGCCGCTGATGAGGAGGTAGCAAGAAAAAGTAAGATCCCAATAAAGCGGACAAGAATTATTGTACAGAGACTTGACATTCATCAAAAAATTACTTTCTTACAAACGATGAAAGGACAATTTTATCCCATAATGCACTCCCGCTTGAAATTGGCAATAAACGCCGCAATCATAATGTCAACCTGGCGCGATGACGTCACCGTAAATTTTCAAAGGGATTCAAGATGAAAAAGAAATCAGCATTTTACAAGATTGTCGGATTGATTGGGGTGACCATATTCTCTTTCTTTACGATGGTGGTTTTGAGTTGCAAAAAAACAGACCGTTCGACTAGCCGCAACTTGTTGAAGAGGCAGTTTTGCGTGCCATCGCTGGGCATGCTGAGGAAAGAATTTTCAGACGTGAAAGGGATGCAATCTACAATTTGCGCGACGAAGAGGTCCGCGAAGAAGCCTTTCAGATCTTGCATCAGCAGTGGTTTGAGCGCATTGGTTTGCATGAGCCGCTGGAGGAGGTGTTAAGCTATTGGCCAATTCTTCAAACAGAGACTCAAAGATGTTTGCTTGTGAAAGCTCACGGAAAAAAGGAAATTGGCACGGAATTATTTGTCGATGAAAATAATTCAGACCACTCAGAGGGAAAAATCCGCTCGGTCGTTATTCAATTGTCTCCTGATTTGTTACTACAAACCGCACCACTCCTGGACTTTCTCAGACACGAACTGCTGCATGTTGTCGATATGCTCGACCCAGAATTTGGCTATGACCCCTGTCTCCCCAAATCTGAAATAGGGCCTACTTATGACCGGTTGTTGCAAGAGCGCTATC
>JBHHXT010000457.1:0-2562 GCA_046757165.1 bacterium
GGGCGCAGCTCACCAAGGCGCATACAACCGTTGGTACAGCAGCCTACATGTCGCCAGAGCAGGCGCGCGGCGAGAATACTGACCATCGTACCGATATTTGGGCGTTTGGGGTGGTGCTTTATGAAATGCTCACCGGCAAGATGCCCTTTCCGGGCGATTACGAACAAGCGGTGATTTATTCTATTATGAATGAGGATCCGGAGCCAGTTGCGGATCAATGCCCGGATATACCGCAAGGTTTGCAGCAGATTGTCAGCCGGGCACTGGCGAAAGATCCTCAAGACCGCCATGCCTCCACCGCCGAACTCCTCGAGGAGTTACAGGCCCTTGCTTCAACGATATCCGGGCAGGCACAATCCCTCTCATTTTCAAAGCTGGTCCGAAAACCAAAATTTGTTGCTTCGGCCATGATTCTACTGGTTGCCATAGGCTTTTCAGCGACCTGGTCGGTACGCTACAACGCCAAAGTGCGCCGGGCCCGGCAGGAGCTCCTCCCCGAGATTGAACAGATGGCCGCACAAATTCCCTGGACCGGCGAAGGACTGGCTGCCTGGCGAGCGTTCACCGTGGCGACCGAGGCGGAGCGCTACCTTGCGGACGACGCCGTTTTGAACAGCCTCTGGCCCAAAGTATCGCGGGTCGTAAGAATCCATTCAGAGCCGCCAGGCGCCAGCGTCTATGCCAGGCCGTATGCCGACAGCGGAGCGCAGTGGCGGTATTTCGGACAAACACCGCTGGACAGCCTGCGCTTTCCGCGTGGATTTTCATGGCTAAAGTTGGAATTGACAGGGTTTCAAACTGTTGAGGATCTCTTCTGGGCACAAATTAATCGTACTTCCTATAAGCTCTCAGATCCTTCGAGCATCCCCGAAGGCATGGTGGGTGTGGAGGGCGCCTCGCGGGAACTTCGTATGCCCGGTCTGGACCACCTGAAGGCAGAACACGTCAGCCGCTTCTTGATGGACAAATATGAAGTGACAAACAAAGATTATAAGCGATTCGTAGACGGTGGGGGCTACGCAGACCAAACCTACTGGCAACATCCCTTCATCAAAGATGGCCGCGAGATTCCCTGGCAAGAGGCGATGACCTTGTTCCGGGACAAAACCGGTCTTCCCGGTCCCGCTACCTGGGAAGTTGGCGATTATCCGGACGGCGAAGGAAACTATCCGGTTGCCGGCGTCAGTTGGTACGAAGCCGCCGCATACGCACAATTTGTCGGCAAGAGCTTACCGACTGTTTTTCACTGGAATCTGACTGCGCTCACCTGGGCAAGCGGTGTCGTGATCCCCGCCAGCAATCTCGACGGCGCGGGCCCCGCACCCGTGGGCAAGTACCATGGCTTGACCCGCTACGGCACCTACGATATGGCGGGAAACGTACGGGAATGGGTCCTGAACGAAAGCAGCCAGAGCGGACATCGATTCATCCTGGGTGGAGGTTGGAACGACCTGGGATATGCTTTCAGCGATGCTTATACGCAACAGGCATTTGACCGCTCTCCCAGCAACGGTTTTCGCTGCATGAAATATCTCGAGATCGATGAGAATCAGAGTGTTTTGACGCGCACCATCGATCTGCCCTTCCGGGATTTTCGCAGCGAAAAACCCGTGCCGCAGCCAACCTTTGACCTCCTGGTACGGCAGTACGATTACGATAAGACAGCGCTCAACGCCCGGGTCGAGTCAGCAGACGATTCCCCGGAAGATTGGGTAAAGGAGAAGGTAACATTTGATGCCGGCTACGGCGGTGAACGAATCATTGCCTATCTCTTTCTCCCCAAACAGGGCAAGCCCCCCTATCAAGCCGTGGTGTCTTTCCCCGGAGATGGCGGGTTTGGGGCGCGTTCCAGCGCCAGCATCCGACCGGCCAGCCACTTTCTTAAAAGTGGTCGAGCGTTTCTGTACCCGATTTACAAAGGCATTTTTGAACGCGGGGACGAGCTACACTCATCCATGCCCAATGAAAGCAACGCCTACCGCGACCATGTCATCATGTGGTCGAAAGACCTGCGACGCTCCATCGACTATCTCGAAACCCGGGATGATATTGACACCGATCGGTTGGCTTACTACGGGGTGAGCTGGGGTGGACGCATGGCTCCTGTCATGTTGGTTCTCGAGAACAGATTCAAGACTGCGATCCTTTACGTAGCCGGATTGCGATTTCAAAAGGCGCGCCCGGAAGCAGACCCTTTCAATTTTCTTCCCCGGGTAACCCTGCCGGTGTTGATGTTGAACGGAAAACACGATTTTTATTTTCCGTATGAAACATCCCAAAGACCATTCTTTCAACTCATGGGCACGCCAGCGAACCAAAAGAAGTGGCTTGTTTACGATGGCAGCCACACGGTTCCTACCACCGAGCTTGTCAAAGAATCGTTGGCCTGGCTGGACCATTATTTAGGTCCGGTGCAACACTAAAGATTTGATGGATATCATGACTTCAATCGAAACCGGAAGACGTACTCAATGACAGGAAAAACCATTCTCCATTACAAAATCACTGAAAAACTCGGCGAGGGCGGCATGGGCGTCGTCTACAAAGCCGAGGATACGAAGC
>JBHHXT010000458.1:0-2542 GCA_046757165.1 bacterium
CGATTGGCTGTTATCGATGCACAGGATGATCGAGACTTTAGCATTCTCGGTGTGCAACATCGGCTCGACCGATCTCAACTCATACTGGCTCAGCTCACTCCGGACCTCGAGGTCCTTCAGCCCCAGGTCGCCAACCGGCACACCCGAGACTGTAACGGCAACTCTGAGCTCTCCCGCACCGAGGCGTTCATAAGTCACCATAGGGGCCAGCGCTTTTTCTGGATTGATCCGGATCTCCAGGGTGTCCTGCGACCAAACCAGGGTAGGCGCAAAGAAGGCGAGGACGAATATTAGCCGAAACATAGTAACCTCCTTTGTGCTGGTAGTTTAGTTAGTCGTTTCTTGTGATGGACCCGGAAGATGCAGCGCGATGGGTGTGAAAAACGGTACGGGCGTGTTCTACCCTAAAAGACCACTCGAAAGGCAAATTTTTCTCAGAATAATTCATTTATCAGTGCAAAAACCAACCAAAAAATTTGCGAAAATGAAATGAATCTTCTACATTGAGATTGCGCTGCGAAGTTGGAAGCCCGGCCAGGCGCTGTGAGAATAGACCGGGTATGGCTGGCCATCATTGAGAAAGGAATCCCTTCATGAATCCAAAATACGTGGTCCTTGGCGCTGGCCTGCAAGGTGTGGCCGCCGCGTATGATTTCGGTCGCTTTGGTCAAGCAGGTGGGACCATCCTCGCCGACGCACAGGAAACCGCTGCCGGCGCGGGTGCTGAAAAACTCAACCAGCTTTTAGGCCGCGACCTGGTGACTTCTGCCCGGGTGGATGTTCGCGATAGCGGGCGGGTTCAGGCGCTGCTGCAAGAGGCAGACGTGTGTTTGAGCGCGGTTCCGTATTACTTCAACGTCGAGCTGACCAAAATCGCCATCGCGGCAGGATGCCACTTGTGTGACCTGGGTGGAAATACCGGGGTCGTTTTCAAGCAGCACGAGATGCATGCAGCGGCGGTGGCAGCGGCCATCTCCATTGCGCCCGACTGCGGCCTGGCGCCGGGCATGGCCAACATTCTCGCAGCCCACGGCATCAGGAAGCTCGAGCAGCCGAAGGAGGTTCACATTTGTGTCGGCGGGCTGCCGCAACATCCACAACCCCCGCTCGGCTACCATCTTTGCTTCAATATTGAAGGACTGACGAACGAATACTTCGGCAAGGCGCAGATCCTGCGCCGGGGCAAGGTCACAGAAGTCGATACCTTCACCGGGCTGGAAGAGATCGAATTTCCTGACCCCATCGGCAAGTGCGAAGCCTTTATGACCGCCGGAGGCACCTCCACCTGTCCCTGGACCTTCGAGGGCATATTGGAGGAATACGACGAGAAAACCATCCGCTATCCCGGCCACTATGAAAAGATGAAAACCGTACACGAGCTTGGCCTGCTCGATCTGAAAGCCGTGCAGGTGCAGGGCCAGCAAGTCGTGCCACGCCAGCTCTTTCATGCCGTGGTCGAGCCGATGCTCGAGACCGACGATCCGAGGGATGTCGTCCTGCTGCGCGTCATCGTATCGGGAGGCAAAGAGAAAATGGTCATGGAGCTTATCGACACCTATGATGAGACCACTGGCTTCACCGCCATGCAGCGCACGACTGGTTTCGGGGCCGCCATTGTCGGCATCATGCTGGCGCAAGGTCAGGTGCCACCGGGCACGATCAGAATTGAACGGGATATCGACACGGAGGCCTACGTGCAAGAGATGGCAAAGAGAGGATTTGCCTTGAAGATTGACCTGACCCATGCGTGAATTCTTAGACGCCACCAAAAGATTTTCCGACCGCGTCAACGACTACATCCGGTATCGGCCCGATTATCCTGTTCACTTGATTCAGGAGCTGAAGCAGCAGTGCGGACTGACGCCGGCCTCGGTGGTCGCAGACATCGGCTCGGGCACGGGCCTGTTGACCAGGCAATTCTTGTGCAATAAAAACAAGGTCTACGGTGTTGAACCAAATGCGGAAATGAGGCAAGCAGCCGAAACACTTCTAAGCGCTTTTGGCACGTTCATCAGCATCGATGGCACTGCCGAGGCCACCGGTTTGCCGCCAAACAGCGTGGATTTCATCACCGCTGGCCAGGCATTTCACTGGTTTGACATGCCGAAAGCATGCGCTGAATTTTCCAGGATCATCAGGCCAGCCGGCGTCGTGGTGCTGGTCTGGAACGATCGCGAAACCGAAGAGACGCCATTCCTGCGGGCGTACGAGGAGTTGCTGAAAACATATTGTCCAGACTACCTGTCAATCCGGCGCCGGTACATCGACCAGGAGCGCTTGCACCAGATTTTCGGTCATACCGGCTATCGAACGGCGACTTTTGCGAATGAGCAGGTCTTCGACTTCGATGGCCTCGAGGGCAGGCTGCTTTCCGCATCCTATGCGCCCAGAGGCGGGCATCCAAACCACGAGGCGATGATGCGGGCGTTGGCTGGGCTGTTCCGCGAGCATGAGCAAGAGGGGAGCATTCGGTTCCTGTATACCACGAGGATGGTCTTCGGGCGGGTGGCTACCGGAGAGGGTGAGTAGACCTCGAGACACT
>JBHHXT010000459.1:0-2499 GCA_046757165.1 bacterium
GCTGTTGATTTTCACTGAGAAGTGACCCGGTATTTTCACCGAGATTTGACCCACCTTTGATTATGTCTCAGTGGTCATGTTGTGGTCAATGCTGGTGTCTCCTTTCGTGTTTTCTTTGCCGCCTCGGAGCTGGCTTTGTAGCGGTAGCTGTCGTTGCCGGTTTCCAGGATGTGGCAGCGGTGTGTGAGCCGGTCCAGCAGCGCGGTGGTCATCTTTGCATCGCCGAAGACCTGGGCCCATTCTGAGAAGCTGAGGTTGGTGGTGATGACCACGCTGGTGCGCTCATAGAGTTTGCTCAACAAATGGAAGAGCAGCGCGCCGCCTGATGAACTGAACGGCAAGTAGCCGAGCTCGTCGAGGATGACCAAGTCGATCTTGGTCAGCATCTCCGCCATCTTCCCGGCCTTTCCGAGCGCCTTTTCCTGCTCCAGCGCGTTGACGAGTTCCACGGTCGAGTAGAAGCGCACTTTGCATCTGTGGTGCTCGATTGCCTGAACGCCAAGGGCTGTTGCGATGTGGCTTTTGCCCGTGCCGGGGCCGCCGATCAGAACAACGTTCTCAGCGTTTTCCATGAACTCGCCACGGTGCAGTTGGCGGACAGTGGCCTCGTTGATGTCACTTGATTTGAAATCGAAGCCTGCGAGGTCCTTGTAGGACGGGAAACGTGCCACCTTGGTTTGGTAGGCGATTGAGCGGACTTCGCGTTCGGCTATTTCCGCCTTGAGAAGTTGGGACAACATCGGCGTTGCGGCCTCGAACGCTGGTGCGCCTTGCGCCACCAAATCTTCGACAGCTTGTGCCATGCCATGCAGCTTGAGGCTGCGCAGCATGATCACAATCGAGGCGCCTGCAGGGTCATGACGCATGGCGTTTCTCCCCAGCCTGTCTCAGGTTGTCATAGCGATCGACGTCGGCCTTCGGCGCCGTGTCCAGGGCCAGAGCCTCTGGCGGATCGACCTCGGGATGGTCGGTCTGCTTGCGGTCAATCAGCCTGTGAAGCAGGTTCAGGATGTGCGTCTTGGTTGGCACTCCGGCTTCCAGCGCCAGTTCCACGGCGCACAGAACGGCGTCTTCGTCGTGATGCAGAACCAGGGACAGGATATCGACCATCTCCCGGTCACCGCCTTCCTTGCGCAACATGTGATCCTGCAGGCGGCGGAAGGCTTCGGGCATCTCCGTGAACGGCGCGCCGTTGCGCAGAGCGCCGGGTTTGCGCTGGATCACTGCCAGATAGTGACGCCAATCATAGATGACCCTGCCAGGTTTATGGTGCGATCGCTCTATGATCCGGGCATGGGTGCAAACAGTCTGGCCTTCAGCAACAACGACCAGCAGGTCGGGATAAACGTGCAGGCTGACGGGGCGGTTCGCAAAGCTGGCCGGGACGCTGTACCGGTTACGCTCGAAGGTCACGAGGCATGTCGGTGACACCCGTTTGCTGTGCTCGACAAACCCGTCGAAGGCAGGCGGCAACGCCATGAGTGTGGGCTTCTCCGCCTCCCAGGCATCAGCGACGGAACCGGGCAATGTCTGATGCGCTGTCTCCGCCCAAATAGCGATACAGCGATCTTCCAGCCACTGATTGAGTTCGTCCAGATCCTTAAAGACAGGCATGACCTGCCACAGCCGGTTCCGTGCATCGCGGACGTTCTTCTCGACCTGCCCTTTCTCCCATCCCGCCGCCGGGTTGCAAAACTCCGGTTCAAAGACATAGTGGCTGGCCATTGCTTGGAAGCGGGCATTGACGTCCCGCTGTTTGCCACGACCAACGCGATCCACGGCCGTCTTCATATTATCGTAGATCCCGCGCCCAGGAACGCCGCCGAACACGCGAAACGCATGCCAATGGGCATCGAATAGCATCTCGTGGGTTTGCAGCGGGTAAGCCCGCACCAGGAACGCCCGGCTGTGCGACAGCTTGATATGGGCCACCTGGAGCTTGACCCGCTCGCCCCCGACATTGGCCCAGTCCTCGCTCCAGTCGAACTGGAACGCCTCGCCGGGCTGGAATACCAACGGCACGTAGGTGCCGTGCCCTGTTGTCTGCTCCGTATGGTGCCGATCTGCGCGCCACGCGCGGGCAAAAGCCGCGACGCGCCCGTAAGAACCATCGTAACCGAGCTTCACCAGATCAGCGTGCATTTGCTTCACGGTGCGCCGTTCTTTGCGTGGCTTGCGTATTTGTGCCAGAAGCCAAGCCGACAACCGATCTGCATACGGATCCAGCTTGCTCGGTCGTGAAGGCGTCTTGAACTTCGGCTCGACCGCGCCTTCACGCAGATACTTTCTGATGGTGTTGCGAGACAGGCCGGTGCGCCGTGAAATCTCGCGAATTGGCATTTTGTCACGCAATGCCCAGCGTCGGATAACACTCAAAAACCCCATGTCGATCACTCCATATCTCCCCGACCGAATCCGTCAGGGCAGCGTGTTCACATGGGTCAATTCTCAGTGAAAATAATGCAGGCTACCGGGTCACTTCTCAGTGAAAATCAACAG
>JBHHXT010000460.1:0-2491 GCA_046757165.1 bacterium
TCGGTCATGCCATCGGCGAGATATTCATCATTTGGATCCGGGCTGATATTGTCGAAAGGGAGGACGGCAATGCTGACCAGGTCATCCGTTCCCATAGCACTTCCGGACATTTTTTTCCAGAATAGGATGCCCAATATCGACAGCAACACAATCAACGATAGAAGGCCGCTCACGAAATACGTGCGCTTGCTTTTCCAGGATTTCTGCGCTACTCGGGAATCATATTGAGGCACTGGCGCGGCGCCAGATTTTAGGTCATCGAGTATTTCGTCCACGTTCTGGTAGCGTTGCTCGACCTCCTTGCTCAGCATTTTCTGTATGCACGCGCTCAGATTTTCAGGGACGTCGGCCCGAAGCGTTTCAATTCGTTCAGGTTCTTCATGCAGAATTGAATACATTACTGCCTGCTCGTAGTCTCCTTTGAAAGGGAGTAGACCAGTCAGCATCTCATACAGAACGACACCGAACGCCCAGATGTCGGTTCGATGGTCGACTTTGGTCCCTTGAGTTTGTTCGGGCGACATATAGGCCACAGTGCCCATGGTGGTTCCAGTCATGGTAAGCTGTGTTTGCCCTATAAGTTTGGCCAAACCGAAGTCCATGATTTTGACTTGATCATTTTCGGTAAGCATGATATTGGCGGATTTGATGTCGCGATGGGTGATGCCTTTCTTGTGCGCTGCCTTCAGGCCATCAGCAATCTGGGTGGCAATGTCGATTGCTTTATCCACTTGTAGCGGGCCAGCTTCAATTTTCTGCTTTAATTCCTGCCCGTCAATATATTCCATCACAATAAAAGTCTCATCATCGACATCTTCAATTGTGTGTATTGTGGCAATATTCGGATGGTTCAAGGCAGCGGCCGCCTGAGCTTCGATTTTAAACCGTTTTCGTTCTGCCTCGCTGGCAGAAATCTGAGGTGGTAGAAATTTGATGGCCACCTCTCGCTTGAGCTTGGTGTCTTTGGCCTTATAGACGACCCCCATGCCGCCTGCACCAATCTTCTCGAGAATCTTGTAGTGTGAAATTATTTTCCCGATCATACCATCATTAATTCTTCTGTGATGTGCTTTCTCCCTTCCTGAAAATCAGAGTCGTCGCCGCAGGTGGATGCCATCGAGATTGGAAATCGTAGTTGGACATAGGGATTTCTGGAGAATAGGGAGACGTGACGAAAAAGTCAAGAAAAAGTTCAGGCGACGCTCAATGTCACGCCTGAGTTGAACACGCCCCGCAAAAGGCGCGGGACTCAACAACCGGAAATTCCAAATCCGAAACTTCAAGAGCTTCTTCGCCCGGAAGCCGCTGGTCTTGAAAAGCAACGAATGGGAGTCTTTCGGCAGGACGTCCCCCTACTTCCAGATTTCAATGTTCCACTCCGCCCCGGACGCTATTTTGTACGTCTTCGCGAAGTTCCCTTGATTGATGGCCAGGGCGACCTTGTTTAGACTGTTCAGATAAAGCAGTGACTCCCCGACCTCGACGCCGCCAAAGGTGGCGAAATAAGGCATTGTTGTCTCCAGAACACGTCTTTGGCCGTGTGTGATTTTCACGTTGAGCTTTTCGCCAAACGTCACGTGCAGCTTCTCAAATGTGGTGCGGTCGATGTTTGTCCAGATGTTGCCGTACTGAATATCGAGAATGGGAATATTGCCGTAGACGGTTCCGTCTTCGAAGCGGGCTTTTTGGTAGGAGATGGCCACCACCCCGGGCGGAAGCTCCGGGCCGACTTCCTCGAACGTGATGACTCCCGCGGCCAATCTGGCGCCTGTATAGGCGTACACGTCCCGGCCATGAAAGGTGTAGGAGTTCTCCGAGCTCTCGAGCCGGTTTACCGCTTCGTCGATTTCACGCAATGCTGCAACGCCCAGCTCTTCCGCCACCCGGGTCAACGTGCCATTGTCTGGCGTGACGAAGTAGTGGCCGGTTTTCGTTTTCATAACCACGGATTTTCTTTCGGTCCCCACGCCCGGGTCGACCACCGAAACGAACACGGTGCCGGCCGGCCAGTATTCCGCCGTTTGCATCAATCTTTGCGCGGCCTCCCACACGTTGTAGGCGGGAATCTCATGCGTGAGATCGAACATTCGCAAGTCCGGCGAAACACCGAACGCCACGCCCTTCATGGAGGCGACCGCAGCGTCTTTGGTGCCAAAATCAGATTGGAAAACAAGGGCATTTTGCGACCAGACCGTGGCCGCACAAAGCAACGTTGACATCAAAATCAGGATTTTTTTCATTCAGGTGCTCTCCTTTTGGTGTGATGATTCGAAATCATTCGTGTCCGGTTAACGATCCAACACAGTCTCAGACTGTGTTTTGGTATCTTGGTCGGCACCTTGCGTCTCAGAGGTTCAGACTCTGAACGAGTCTGAACCTGGGGTGGGTCAACATGGCCGGCCACTTTCGCCAGGTCGGGATTCCAAAGCAAAATTCCCTTCACCATCTCCACTATCCCTGAGCCGAAATCACAAGAAAACGCGCAAAACCG
>JBHHXT010000461.1:0-2486 GCA_046757165.1 bacterium
GGTATGGGTGATTTGTTTTGCAACTAGCTCACCACGACATTCTTTCATGGGGCAACTCATTTGCTTTCTCCGCGTTGGGTTGGTGTCAGCCAGTTCTAACTAAGATAGTGAGTAACTTGATGATTCGCAAGGATATTATGCGCGGGAAACGATTCACTGATGCAATTGGATGCTGGGCGCCGAGTGCAGATATACCGACGACAAAATCACCCGCTTTGAGTTTGCTTCGAATGACTGTTTTGAGGAGAAAAAGACATAATGGGTAAAAGAATCGGCAGTTTGCTCCTGGGTCTGTTGATATTCGCTGCTGTGTCTACAGGCTTTTGGTTCGGCGTGCAAAGGATTCCGGCGGCAGTCATTCTGCGACTCGACAACGCCGGCATTGTTCTGGGTTATATTCTTTCTTGTCTCACCGTCGCAATTGCCCCGCTGGCGTGGCTGCGTCGCACCGATATCCGGCGCTGGTTTTACCGCACGAACTTCGACAAGGTCGGGTTGCCGTTCGATGTACCGGAAGCTCAGGTGGCGTGTACCGTCATCCCGGTCAGCAACGCTGATCAGCCTGAATGGATTTTGACCTGGCTCAAGCCGCAACGCGTTTCTTTTCTGTACACCGCGTTCAGTCGCAAGGTCGCTGCCGAATTGGCAAGGAAATTCTCGCAGGCTCCCCATAACATCCGCTTCTTCCCGGATGCGGATGCGATCGGACAAAGTCAGCTCGAGCTGGGGAGCGCAGACGATCTGCAAGAAAGCAAGAGAATTGCCGGCGATTTTCTCAGGCGCTATCTCGAGCAAGGCATTGGGAAGGATGTGATTTTTGTCGACACCACAGGCGGCAAGGTTCCCATGTCCATCGGCGCCTTTCAGGCGGCTGAGGAATTGGGGATCTCATCATTCTACGTCGTCGGCACCGAAAAAGGCAAAATCAAGCCGCAAAAGAGAGAAAGCGGATTCCCGGTTTTCATCAGCGACCGGTTGCGCAACGGTTGAGACAGGTTATGTCCAAAAACTTCTTCCTGGTCAGCTACGACATCGTCAACGACAAAATCCGCAAAAAAATAAGCGATACCCTCCTGGATTTTGGCGGACGCCGGGTGCAGTACAGCGTGTTCGAGTGTGAGCTGACGCCCGCCAACTATGAGAAACTGTGCAAGAAACTGCACGAGCTGCGCAAAGCTAGTGACAGCATCCGCACTTATTTTCTGTGTAAGAGATGCCAGCAACGCATGCGGGCAGATGAAGATGCGGAGTTGCGGGAGCGCATGCCGGAGTGGATTAAGATTGTTTGAAGGGAGGAGGGAACAGGGAGAGAAAAATGAGCTGGTTAAGACATCTGACATACGCTAAATTAGAATTCACGCTCGAGGCGACCCGGCCTCTCCAGTTGCCGCAGTTCAAAGGTTCGACTTTTCGGGGGGCGTTTGGGACGTTGTTTAAGAATCTCGTTTGTGTCAAAGAGGATAGGGAGTGTAGCAGGTGCATTTTAAGGCACGAATGTTCGTATGACTATGTTTTCGAGACCCCGAATCCCGGGCAGTTCGCCTGGTTTTCCAGCCCCAGGTTGCCGCACCCCTACATTCTGGAGCCACCGATGCTGGAACGCGAGCGGTTTGAGCCCGGTGAGGCGCTCACGCTTCATCTCGTACTCATCGGTCGCGCAATCACGATGCTGCCCTATTTTGTTTTCGTGTTTGACGAAATGGGTCGCAGCGGCGGCATCGGCAAATATCGGCACACCGGTTTCGGACGCTTCTGGCTGCAGCACGTGCGCGATGCGTTGCAGCACGGCAAAGTCATCTACGATGGCGATAAGAAGGAATTGTCTGGCTTGCCACTGATTCACAGTGGGGTGGACTTGATGGAAGGGCGGGCCCCCCGGAATGTGCCGTTTGAGGACGCTGCCCCACCCGCAGCGACCGGAAGCGGCCCTACCCAGCCCGGCGCCAAAGGGGCACGCGCAGCCGGCAAGGTGAAGGTTCAGGTCAAGGCCCACCCGCCCGCGGGAGACGATGGCAATCTAAAGCTCAGTTTGACTTTCCTCACGCCCACCCGCATCAAACATCAGGGCGACTATTTGATGTTCCGGCGGAAGAGGCCATTTCCAGCCCAGGTGCTCTTGCAGAATATTTATCGCCGCGCCTTTCTCATGACGGCCGCGCATTGTTATGATGGTGCGCTCGATTTTGAGCTGCCTGCTTTTGACAGAATCCGTGCAAGTGAGGTTGACCTGCACTGGCAGGATTGGGAGCGGTACTCCAACCGCCAGCGGCGCCGGCATCATCTCGGCGGCTTTGTTGGACGCCTGACCCTGGAAGGGGACCTCGCCCCCTGGCTGCCGCTGCTGCGCGCGGGCGAAATCTTGCACCTCGGCAGCGCCTCTTCTTTCGGGCTGGGTAAATGGAGAATGACGAATGAAGAATGAAGAATGAAGAAAGGTAAACAGGGTGGGATGGTGGGCGGTCCCTGTTCCCTTCTCCCTGTTCCCT
>JBHHXT010000462.1:0-2484 GCA_046757165.1 bacterium
GTTAGTCGCCATTCGCGCAGAACGTTTATGTGAATACTGTTTGATTCATGAAGAAGATACCTTCTTTCATTGTCAAGTTGACCATATCATTAGCCTCAAACATGGTGGTCCGACAGACGCGGATAATTTAGCTTATGCCTGTGTTATCTGCATTCGCAATACAAGGAAGTGATGTTGGCTCAGTCTTGTTACCATCACGTAAATTCACTCGTTTTTTCAACCCACGCACAGACATCTGGTTGCGCCATTTCAAACTGGACGGAGCAATCATTAGACCTCTTACCAACATCGGAAAAGTCACGGCTCAAATTCTGGGTTTCAATAACGACGATCGCCTCTTAGAACGACAAACCTTAATTGCAATGGGACAGTATCCATCGGCCCCTGCCTTACAAAGAATGAAGAAGTGAACTTCTTCTGAAATGCCGCGGAATGAATCCCGCGGCTCAGGTTTGTGTAAGGAGGCTGAAGCGCCCTGTTTGTTGAGGCGCTGGCCTTGCTTCAGCATCCTTGAGGATGCTTGCCGATCTGAGCCTGGCGATTGATCGCCAGGCGGGCCGGGACAGCGCGGGTCAGCCCGCCGCGCGCCCGGGCTTATTTCAGAAGCGTGACCCGCTGAGATTGCCTGAACGTCCCCGCTGTCAGGGTCACGATGTACACTCCGCTTGAAACCAAATTCCCGGAGGTGTCCTTCCCGTCCCAGACCGTCGCGTGTTCTCCTGCCGTTTGAAAATCGTTTACCAGCGTCCGGATTTCCTCGCCACGCAGGTTGTAGATTTTGAGTGTGACTTCCCTATCGCCGGCGATGACATAGCTGATGGTCGTGCTCGGGTTGAAGGGGTTGGGATAGTTGACCTCGAGGCGGGTGGTTGCGGGCACGATTTCGCCCCGCTCAGCCACACTCACAGCCACATCGACCGCAATCGTTTCGG
The DNA here is from genome assembly GCA_046757165.1 of bacterium. Classification (GTDB taxonomy): domain Bacteria; phylum Zhuqueibacterota; class Zhuqueibacteria; order Oceanimicrobiales; family Oceanimicrobiaceae; genus JBHHXT01. Next base: position 933 of record JBHHXT010000462.1, read on the forward strand.
GACTGGTGGTGGTAAAGCTGTTGCTCTCGCCCTCGCCTGGCGGGGAGATGAAAAAGATGTGCTCGTTGGCATTTTCCATGAAAATGATGTTGCCGGCGGCGTCAAAATCAAAGGTGGAGCGGGTGCTGACGTTGTTGTCGTCGACCGTGAATAAGTCCTGCTCCGTAATCACTCGCAGGGTGTCCGGGAAGAAGGAATTGATGTCATCGATTCGCCAAATGCCATCCTGATTTTTGTCGACGCCGGCTCTGGTGCTGTAGTACAGAATATCGTCCGAGGCTGAAGTTCTGTCCGGGCCACGGTCGATGACCAGGTCATTGGCGATGAAGGTTTTGTCCTGATTCAGAAACCAGACGGCCTGGTCGTCCGTGACCGGCAAGGTTCCGGTCAGGTCATATTTTCGCAGACCTTTGCCGTCATCTTCGATGGTCTGGTTCCGCAGCGTGGCGTACAGAAATCCGTCATCATCGAGAATGATCTGGTTTGCGCGTAAGTTGCTGAACTCAGCGACCACCTCAATCCCATCTGCGGTGACCGTGTCGGCCGTGCCGATCGTTGCACGCAGAATCTGGGTGCGCGTGCTGGTGTAGATGACCAGATTGTCTCCCTCTCCAGCAACATAAAGCCCTTTGGGTTGATTCAACCCATCCATCACGACTCTGGCACTATAGTCGCGATCTATGCGCATGACCTGGCCCAGGTCGATCAACGACACGTACAACCGGCCCAGGTAGTCAGAGGTGACGAAGAACGGGGCCATGGTGCCGTAAGTCACGTCCCCCCCACTGGTGACGTCTGCGGCCACCAGGAAGGGATCGTGGAAGGTGCCGTCCGGGTCATAGATGTTGATTCCAGTGCCAAGCGGTCCACCGTCATTCGAGGTGAAAATCAAACCAAAGTTGAGGTCTGTTTGATCCGTGACGACATCGACGCCTCTTGTAAATATCCGGATGACGCTATCGCCGGTGTCGAGAAAGACGGTCCAGTCCGTGGTGGAGGCGTTCGGCTGCTCGGCGGTGATTTGAACCAGGTAGCGCTTGCCGGCTTCGGCTCCGGTTCCGTCCCAGTCCACGGCATTTGGACCCGCACTCAGGGCGCCGGCATCGATCTCGGCCACCACTGCGCCGGTCCCGGATTCGACGACGCTCACGGTGACGACCGTGGCGTCGTCATTGAGAAAAAAGGAGAGGTGCGCCCCTGAGCCGTCGGAAAAATCGCCGTCGAAGGCTGTGCCATCAGGGTTGGTGATCTCGAGCTGAGAGGCGTAGACGTTGGCAAACAGGCGCGCCCGGCCAAATGTTAGCGACAGGATGACCGCAAAAAGCAGAATCAAAGCTTTATCAGGTCGTTTCATGGTTCAGCCTCCTTATAGTGTTATGAAGAAAAATGCAAAAAATAGAACGCGGATGACACGGATTTAACGGATCGGAACGGATAGGACTTAACACGGAATGTGTCGAAGTTCAGTGGAAGGTAGCTTGTATGGCTCATGATTTTTTTGGCTTTCATCCAGAGACCAAATCCGTGTAAATCCGTTCTATCCGTTAAATCC
>JBHHXT010000463.1:0-2483 GCA_046757165.1 bacterium
TTACCGACACTGGCCAGGTAAAAATCGTCGATTTTGGGCTGGCCAAATTGGCCGGGCGAACGATGCTGACGAAAGAAGGCACGACTTTGGGAACGGCAGCCTACATGTCCCCGGAGCAGGCACAGGGTGCGAAGGTGGATGACCGCGCAGATATTTGGGCCCTGGGCACGGTTCTTTATGAGATGATATCTGGTCGGCAACCCTTTGCAGGCGATTACGAGCAGGCGGTAGTTTATTCTATCATGAATGAAGAAGCGGAACCCATGACGGGTTTGCGTACCGGCGTTCCGATGGAATTGGAGCGAATAGTGGGCAAAGCCCTGGCCAAAAGCCCGGATGAGCGTTACCAGCAGGTGAATGACTTGCTGGTTGATTTGAAAAACCTGCAAAAGAGCACTCAGACCCGCAAAAGTACAATAGGACCGCAGGCTACAGCCAAAGCGAAACCCAGAAGTTTTTCATTGGTTGCCGGTGGAATTGCCACTTTGTTAGTCGCTGCTTTGATGTTCTGGTGGTTTAGGGGCAAGGAGCCAGCATCTCCGGTGGCGGTTGAAGAGCAAGACAGGAAAATCGCGGTCTTGCCTTTTGTGAACATCACCGCAGACCCGGAACAGGAGTATTTCTGCGACGGCATGACCGAGCAGCTCATCACCAATCTGAGCCGGGTGCCGGTGCTGAAAGTCATTGCCCGCACTTCGGTAATGCGCTACAAGAATACTGAAAAAGACATTCGCCAGATCAGCAAAGAGCTGGACGCGAAATATGTTCTTGAAGGAAGCGTGCGCAAGTCTGACAGACAGGTGCGCATTACCGCCCAGTTGATCGAGGCGGATGAAGGGACGCACCTGTGGGCCAATGATTACGATCGCGAATTGCAGGATATTTTCGCCATTCAGGATGACGTTTCGCAATCCATCGCCCAGGCGCTGGAAGTGGCTTTCTCCGCTCAGGCGACGAAAATGGTAAAGTCGTCCTATTCGACGAACGTGGAGGCTTACGAAGCCCACCTGAAAACACGCTATTTTATCGATAATGTCTATATGAAAACCCGACAGGAGACGTATTTTCAGCAGGCATTGGAAATGGCCAGGCGGACGGTTGAACTCGATCCGGATCACTACCTGGGTTATTTTGATCTCGGCTATCTGTACGAAGTTCACTGGACCGTTACCGGCGATCCCGGAGATATGAATCTGGAGAGAAAATATGTCCGCGAAGCCTATCGCTTGAACCCAGAACTGCCCGAGACCAATGCCGCCATAGGCTATCAATTTTTTCGCACTGCGGAATATGACAGCGCTTTCCCCTACATGAAGGCGGCGCTTGCGCTGGATGCCAATACCTGGGAGCCTTTCCATTTGATGGGTGTCAATCTGTCGTGGATCGGGCTTTATCGGCAAGCGATACGGTTTTACGACAAAGCCGTGGAATTGAATCCGTTCAGTATTTATACGATCAGCAATAGAGGGTCGACATGGCTTCTGGTTGGCGAAGTGGACTTGGCGCTAAAGGATATGACCAGGGCTTATCAGATTCAACCCGACTGGGTCTACAATTTGAGCGTTTATGCCTTTACGTTGATCCTCAAAAAACAATACCAGCAAGCCGACTCTCTCCTGCAGCTCGGGGAAAGGCAGCCGCCCGGCGCATTCAATGCGGCTCTGAAGTTCAGCCGTGCCCTCTATTTCGTAGCGCTTGGCAAGAAAGAGAAGGCCCTTGCCCTGAGCCGGTGGCCCGGCGTGCTGGCAAAGCTGGGGATGAAAGAGGAAGCCATCGCCGCTATTGATCAAACAACAAAAAACCAAGGAGCCGGGTACTATTTGCTGAGCTATCTTCCGCTCAGGCATCTTCCGATTTACGACAACCTGCGGGATGAGCCGGAATTTCAAAATATTGTTAGACGTGAGAGAGAAAAGTATGAAGAGAGGCAGGAAAAATATTCGCTGAGTGAGACCAACTAAAGAATACTTGAGAAAAGTGATATGATTGGCCAAACCATCTCCCACTACAAAATCATCGAAAAACTCGGCACCGGCGGCATGGGCGTTGTCTACAAAGGCCTGGATACCAAACTCGACCGCTTCGTCGCCCTAAAGTTTCTGCCACCGCACTTGAGCCAGGATGAGGAGAACAAGAAACGCTTCATTCACGAAGCCAAAGCGGCCTCGGCGCTGAACCACCCCAACATTGCCACGATCTACGAAATCGACGAAGCCGAGGGACAAATATTCATTGCCATGGAGTACATCGAGGGGGGGGATTTAAAATCGATAATCGACGAACGACGATTGATGATTGACGAATCGGTTGAATACGCCATCCGGATCGCCGAGGGGCTGGCCAAGGCGCACGCAAAGGGCATCATCCACCGTGACATCAAGCCGGCCAATATTCTGATCACTGAAGACTGCGTGGTGAAAATCGTCGATTTCGGGCTGGCGAAACTGGCGGGACGCACCATGCTAACGAAAGAAGGGACGACC
>JBHHXT010000464.1:0-2455 GCA_046757165.1 bacterium
CTAACTCTGCCAACATGGTGAGGCGAGGGCACGCCGGTTTCCGCAGATCGAAGCGGAAGGGGTTATATTTATAACTGTTATGCCAACTGCCTACCGGGAGCACCTATCGCGATTGTCTGCACCATTGCGCAGGTCCAACTCAACGGCTCTTTAATAAGTCAACAAAGTCGTTCATAAGGAGGGAGAATCTAGGTCCCGTTTTTGGGACAATCGCCTCTATTTGACCGCCGGATTCCTTTCTGAACACGACGTAGGAGACGATTGGTGAAGCTGTTTTCAAACCTCAAAGGCGATATCATGGGGGGGATCACGACCTCGGTGATCGCACTGCCGCTGGCAATTGCCTTCGGCGTGGTGGCGTTTGCACCGCTGGGCGAAGCGTATGTGGCGCAGGGGGCCTTGACCGGCCTTTATGGCGTCATTGTGGCCGGCATTTTGACCAGCCTCTTCGGGGGCACGCCGGGCCAGATCGCGGTGCCGACGGCGCCGATGTCCGTCATGGTGACCTCCATCATCGCGACCTTGCTCAAGGAACCCGCCATCATGGCGCTGGGAGAGAATCAAGTCATGGTCATCCTGGTTCTGGTTTCGCTGGCCGTCCTCATGGCTGCGCTCCTGCAGCTCATCATGGCTGCGCTTGGCGGGGGCAAACTGATCAAGTTTATTCCCTACCCGGTTATCGGGGGCTTCATGAACGGCATTGCCATTATCATCTTTCTCGGACAACTCCAGCCGTTCCTCGGCATGTCGAAGGATCTGGGGCTCATGGCCCTGCTGGACGGCAGTCTCTCCCTTCGCTACGAAACCATCCTGGTGGGTTCGGTCACGATTCTGGCCATGTTGTTCGCCAGGAAAATCACCCGGGCTGTGCCGGCATCGCTTGTCGGTCTCTTGTGTGGTGTCGCCGCCTATTTCTTGATTGGCACCCTGTTCAATCCCGCCCTGCTACAGCTCAACGATAATCCCCTGATCATCGGCGCCATTCCCAGTGCCCTGCCCACGCCAAAACAGGTGTCGAGTTTTCTCAACTTGAGTACCGTGATCCCGCTCGGGGTGTTGACCACGCTGTTGATTCCTGCGGTCACGCTGAGCATCCTGGCCTCCATCGATACGTTGCTGACTTCGGTGGTGACCGACATGGTCACCCGGAGCAAGCACAACAGCACAAAAGAGCTCTTCGGCCAGGGCATCGGCAATGTCGCCTCCGCCTGCTTCGGGGGGCTGCCGGTGGCGGGATCGACGTTGGCAACCATGGTCAATATCAATGCCGGAGGGCGCACCCCTTTGGGTGGCGTGGTCAACAGTGTGACCGTTCTGCTCGTCGTGTTGTTCCTGGGCAGTCTGGTGCAGTGGATTCCCATGTCGGTGCTGGCCGGCATCCTGCTGGTGACTTCGGTTTCGATGATCGAGCTAGAAAGCATCCATCTATCTCTCAAGAGGTCTGCATTGGGCAATTTGTTTGTTATTGTCGCCGTGACCATCATCACGGTCGCCATTGATTTGATTATTGCGGTCATGGTCGGTTTGATCATCACTGCGTTCCTCTTTATCAAGGAGCAGATCGGCAAGAATATTGTGCGCCGGACGTTCACCGGCAATCTGGTCCACTCCAAAAAGATTCGCAGCCAGCAGGCGATGAAAACCCTGGTCGGGAAGGGCCATCTCATCAAAATCTACGAACTCAACGGCTCGCTGTTCTTTGGCACCTGCGATAAGCTCCAGTCAGAGCTCGAGAAGGTGATGGACAGTTTTGCGATCATTCTGGATTTCAAACGGGTCCACACCATCGACCTGACTGGCGCACAACTGCTCAAACAGATCGTCGACCGGGTGCAGGAGAAGGGCAACCATCTGTTGATCAGCTACTTGAGCCCCATCGGCGACGAAGAACAAGAACACATGTACAAGCTCATGCTCGATATGGGTGTGATCGCGGCCATCGGTGAAGAGCTGATTTTCCAGGATACCGACCATGCTCAGGAGTGGGCAGAGGACGCGCTCATTCAAAAAGAAATGGAGGTCGCTCAGCTTCACCGGGAAAAACTGGCCCTCGAGAATTTTGGCATGTTCAAAGACCTGACGCACCAGCAGTTGCAGATGGTGCGCAAGCACATGCACCCCGTGAAGTTCAAAAAAGATGACATCGTCTTCCAGGAAGGCGACCCCGGGGACAGAATCTACTTTCTGCTCTCCGGCGAGGTGAGTGTGCTCGCCACGATTTCCGGCAACGGCAGAGACCGCAGACTCGCCACCTTCAGCGAGGGGGTCTTCTTTGGCGACATGGCCATTCTCGAAAACAAACCCCGTTCTGCGACGGTGCGCGCCGACAGCGATGCGGAGGGGCTGTACATGACCGTTGAGGCCTTCGAGCACCTGGTCAAACATGAGCCGCTGCTCGCCTCCAAGATGCTGCTGGGCATGACCCGTGAGCTCTCCTACCGTTTGCGACTCACGA
>JBHHXT010000465.1:0-2406 GCA_046757165.1 bacterium
CTACACGGTCTGTGACCGTGTATTTGAGGCTATGTGCTGGCCTGGATTCCAAAACACAGTCAGAGACTGTGTTGGATCCTGTTCCTGGTAATGCGCCTTGGCATGTTGGTAAACAAATAACAATACCTCGTCACAAAAATGGAGTCACAAAGATGAATCGGAAACTGTCCCAGATCCTCATTCCCGCGCTTATGCTCATCCTCGCTTCAGTTGGTTTCGCGAACGACCGCAAGTCGCTCACGGTGGCTGATATCTATCACGCCGACAAATTCAAAGGAAAAACGATCACAGATATCCAGTGGCACCCGGATGGCTCCTATTTTACCTTTTCCAGGCACAATGCCGAAACCGGGCAACTCGATATCTATAAGCACCTGGTGAAAACCGGTGAGGAGACCCTTCTTCTTGCGGGCACGGACTTGAAGTACAAGGATGAGCTCATCAACCTGAGCAGCTATCGCTGGACGGAAGACGGCAAATATCTTCTGCTCGCCGGCAAAGTCGACAAGATCTGGCGGCATTCATTCCAGGCGCCGCATTTCTTGTACCAGGTGGACACCGGGAAGCTCATCTCCCTTGCAAATGACAATCCCGGATTGCGCAACGTCAAGCTTTCACCGGACGGCAGGTGGATTGGGTATGTCAGCGGCCACAATATCTCCATTTATGATTTGAAGGCAGGCGAGGAGAAGGCGATCACCCACGACGGCACGCCAAACGTGCTCAACGGCGAATTCGATTGGGTGTACGAAGAGGAATTCGGTCTGGCCGATGCCTGGCGCTGGTCGCCGGATGGGAAGAAGATCGCTTATTGGCAAATCGATCAGACACGGGTCAAGGCGTTCCACCTGGTCGATGAGATTCCGCTGTACAATACGGTCTTCAGTCTCAAGTATCCAGAAGCGGGCGAGCAGAATGCGCTGGTCAGGATTGGTGTCGCCGATATCGAGACCGGCGAGACGACGTGGGTGGACCTCGGAGAAAACCCTGACATTTACGTGCCGAGAATTTTCTGGACCAACTCGTCTAAGCAACTGGCGGTCTTGCGCTTGAACCGGCATCAGAACCATCTCGAGCTGCTGCTGGCCGACTCGAGGACCGGCGCGACCCGCAAGATCATTGAGGACCGCAACAACACCTGGATCGATGTGCGCCAGGACATCCTCTTTCTGAAAACGCGCGATCAAATCATTTGGCCTTCGGAACGCAGCGGATACAAACACGCTTATATCTACGATTATGACGGCAACCTTTTGCAGCAAGTGACCGGCGGCGACTGGGAGATCAGCGCTGTCGTTGGCGTCGATGAGCAGAACGACTGGCTCTATTTCTATGGCAAAAAAGACTCCCCGCTCGAGCAAAACGTCTACCGCGTGCACCTGGACGGCTCGGATTTGCATCGAATCTCGCAACGCGATGGCTGGCACAGGGGCAGTTTCTCACCCGATTATCAGCATGTGGTTGGCTTCTTTTCAGATGTGAGCACTCCGACACAGATCATGCTGCGCAAAACAGACGGCGCGCTCGTGCGCTGGCTCGAGAAAAATGAAATGCCGGCGCTGCATGACTATGTCCGGCCAAAGGTGGAATTTCTGACCGTCACCACCAGCGATGGCGTGCAGCTCAACGCGTACATGATCAAGCCCATCGATTTTGACCAGAAAAAAACCTACCCGGTGCTGGTCTACGGTTACGGGGGCCCGGGCTCGCAAAGGGTCACCAACCGTTGGGGCAGTAACCGCACGCTCTGGCACCAGATGCTGACTCAGAAGGGCTACATCGTCTTTTGCCTGGACAACCGCGGCACCGGCGGGCGCGGCAAGGCGTTCAAGGACCTGGCATATGGTGACATCAGCAAATGGGCCGTGCATGACCAAATCGAAGGCGCACGCTACCTTGCGACGCTCCCGTTTGTCGACAAGGAGAGAATTGGGTTCTGGGGCTGGAGCGGCGGCGGCTACCTGACGCTCATGGTCATGATGCGCGGTGCAGACTATTTCAAAACCGGCGTCTCGGTTGCGCCCGTCTCTGACTTCCGGCTCTACGACACCATTTGGACGGAGCGGTACATGGGGCTGCCACAAGAAAATGCCGAGGGCTATCAAGCGGCCAATGTGCTCGAATATGTCGACGGCTTGCAAGGCAACCTCCTGATCATCCACGGCACGGGCGACGATAACGTGCATGTGCAAAACACCATGCAGGTCATCAACGCCCTGCAGAACCGCGCGATTCAGTTCGATATGATGCTTTACCCCAATCGGAATCACCGGATTTCAGGGGGGAAAACTCAGCTGCATTTGTTTACGTATATTACGAATTACTTGCTGCGGCGGCTCTAAGGGCCGGTACGAGAAGAAACTCGAGCGCTTTCAGTCAAACCCACCTCTGAAAATGAACAAGTTC
>JBHHXT010000466.1:0-2370 GCA_046757165.1 bacterium
CCAGGGCAATGCCATTCAGGAAGGATTTGGCGATCCGTTCCGGGTGACGGAGCTGCATGGGGAATCCCAGCAAGACCCGAACGCGCCGCCGTTTCCATCCTCTTCGACGGATTACTTTCGAACCGCAATTGAGCGGGTTCCAATCACTTTGCGCTGGAAAGCTCTTTTCGCGCACTTCGCTTTTGGGTATGTCGCGATTCGCAACCAGGTTGCCGTGACAAACTGGGATGGCCGGAAAAGCTTGCTTTTCCCCATGATCGTCTGGCTCGGCGGCAACATAGGCGATGTGCTGGATATTCTTTACAACGCACAAACCGACAACGTGACCCTTAGCTCAGGCGGAACAACGGTTTTTAACGGACAGCTCAGCGTGCTGTTAGGCGATCCGACCCCGCCCGGATTCTTCATCGATCCGGATATTGTTCGTCTCATTACCGCAGCGTTTATATTAAGAAAAGAAATCACTTCAAACCCACGGTTTTTGGTTTTCCTTGTTTCCCAAATCGTCGGTGGCGGTGGTGGCACAATTGCCTTGCCTCTAACCGGCGAACCTCCGAAACCGGACACGATTCAAGTATTCTATCAGGACGGCCTGCCGCCGTCCGGAACGGTTTCGGTGGTGGATGGTCATGGCGTAACCGTTGACTCGACTTTTGACGATGGATTTATCGAGGTGTTTTTCGCAACTGACACTTTACCCCCGGTTCCGGCAACCACGCTCTCGTACATCGATATAACCGTTCCGGATGCCATCAACAATCCATTGACGGTGCCGGTGGTCATTCGGGTCGACACCTCATCCACGCCAACGAGCGTGGATGAGGTGCCCTCAACGATACCAGAGACGATGCAGTTGCTGCAGAATTACCCGAATCCGTTCAATCCATCAACAACGATTTCTTTCGATTTAAGGAAATCTTCGAAAGTGGTTCTGCACATTTACAACCTCAGAGGGCAATTGGTGCGCACATTGCTTGATGGGAAATTCAATGCCGGCAATCACAGCGTGGTCTGGGATGGCCGGGATGACCGGGCGAGGCAAGTGACCAGCGGTTTGTATGTCACGCGCATGCAAGCGGGGGACTTTGTGCAGCATCACAAGATGCTGTTGATCAAATAAATGCCATATGTCCCATACGTTCCTTGACCTGGAAGCTTCATTTCCTTAGATTGGCGTACAGGCCGGATCAAAGGTCGAGAATATCCGAGATGTTTTTCCAGCCGACCACCCGGCCTTTTGCCCACGGTTGCATTTCAGTGCCGCCGTAAATTAGATAGCCGTGCTCCGGCGAATTGCCGCTCAGTTTTTGCCAGGTTTGCAGGCCTTTGAAAAAATCGGGATTGACGGTGGTGCTCGACTTGATCTCCACCGCTTTCACACTGGAGCCCGTGTCGATGAGACAATCGATCTCATTGCCGCTGTTCTCTCGCCAAAAATAGAGCGCAGCAGGATGATTGGCGTTTGCAAGACGCTTTTTCAGCTCCGAAATCACTAAGGACTCAAAGATTTCGCCTTTCAAGTAATGAAAATTCAACTCCTCGGGCGAACGAATCCCGAGTAGCGAGCAGATGAGACCGGTATCATGAAAATAGATTTTGGGCGATTTGGTCAACCGCTTGTTGAAATTTCGGTAAAACGGCTGCAGAAGGAAGATGATAAAACTCGCTTCCAAGATGGAAATCCAGGATTGGATGGTCTTGTAGCTGACCCCGATCTCATTGGCCATGGCCGAGGCGTTGAGCAATTGGCCCACGCGGCCCGCGCAGAGTCGAAGAAAAATCTGGAACTTGTTCAAATCCCGGATATTTTCGATTTGCCGGACATCGCGTTCCGTTCGGGTTGCGTAATAAAGGTAACAAAAAAGCGAGGCAATGTCAATCAGTTTTATGCAAATCAGAGTTACCAGTTCTAATCTACATGATTTTCGGCTCGTATAACGCACTACACTAAGAAAAGGAGACACATACTGATGATGGATTTCAAAATCAGCAAGATAATCGGCCTCATGACCAAAACACTGCCGTTCATTCTTTTCCGGCTGCTGATCTATCTCGGCGTTGCGTTCGGGATCATGCTGGTCACGGGCGCCGGGGTTGCCATTGGCTACATGGTCACCTCCGGCGCAGAACCGCAGGGCTCGGGCGCGGGAATGGGCGGCCTGATTGGATTCGGACTGGCAGCCGGTGTGCTCTTCTGGTTGCGCGAATACATCCTCTACCTGGTCAAAGCCGGTCACATTGCGGTGTTAGTCGAGCTGTTTGACGGCAAAGAGCTTCCCGGGGGCAAGGGCCAGATCGAGTACGCGCAGTCGAAGGTTCGCGAGCGTTTTGCCGAAGCCTCGCTGCTGTTCGGCCTGGACCGGCTCATCA
>JBHHXT010000467.1:0-2360 GCA_046757165.1 bacterium
ACTTCCCGTTTATCTTCTGAATTCTCCATCTCCTGTTCAACAAGCCCTTCGTATGCCTGCTTTGTCTCCGAATGGGAGAATTGAAGTGTTCCCAAATGCTTTCGGGATTGGTCATTCCTGGCTTCTGTTAGCAGTTCATATGTCTGTTTGCTTGTGCTTATGCCAATCAAGATTCTAATCTTCTCAGTATTTTCCAGCGATTCATAAATGGCATGAAAACCGCTTGTGTAAAAATATCCAACGAGACAGTCAAATAATTTCGTGTCTTCTATTAGTGCTTGAAACCTTGCTTTAAGGTTCTTCTGGTCTTCGTTTGTGATAAAAGTTAAATCAGTGTTGCTCATATGAGTTGAAGTTAGCTCAATCGATGTTTCTGTTGCTTGCCTTGGTTCTTTGCTTAAAGATAAGACCGAAGTTGCGCAAAATCAATGACCTTTTTTTCCAACTCGTTAACAACCTCCCGTGTCCCATTTCCCGTCGATCAAATAATCGTTTGAAACGCATATGCTTTTATCTTATATTTGACGGAAAGGAACCAGCCATGAAAATCTATGCCCACCGTGGCTCCTCCCTGCTCTGGCCGGAAAACACCCTGGTTGCCTTTGAGCAGGCGGACAAACACGGCGCCGCCGCCTTCGAAACGGACCTGCGGTTATCCAAAGACGGCGAGATCGTGCTCGCCCACGACGACAACCTGGCGCGCTTCGGTCAGCCCGACAAGACAATCAGTGAGCTGACCGCCGGGGAAGTATGCGCAACCACGATCCCGTCCCCGGACGGCAAGCTCAGCGGGAATATCATCACGTTGAAGATGCTGCTCGAAAAGTTTCCGAACAAGGACTACATCTTCGACTGCAAGATCACCAGCGAGCTGCTGATGAGAACACTGGAAAATACCCTACGCAAGCTGGTGTTCAGAAAACGGATTTGGTTCCTGACCTGGAGCCAGGAGGCGGATGAGCTGGTGGAGAAGTATTTCCCTGAGCATCCCATCTTCCCACGGGAAGCCCGCACGCGCACGTGGGGGCTGTTGAGCATCGTCGGCCTCGGCGTTGCTTCAGAGCCCAAAAACAAGATTCTTGCCCTGCCTGCCTATTTCAGGGGACTGCCCGTGTTCAGCAAGAATCAGGTGTCTTCAATTCAGCAGCGTGGCAAGGAGTTCGTTGGTTATCTCGTCAACTCCAGAAAGGATTACGACAGATGTGTCCGGTGTGGCGTGCAAGTGGTCCTCACGGACAGACCGGATTTGATTTCTTCTTTCATGGCATGATTCACCGCCATTCAACCCGACAGGAGGAGGAAAAAGGTGAAAATCGAGCATTTAGTTAATCTCTCCACCCTCTCCATGCTTTGGCTGACCATGGTTTGTTGTCAAATGGATGCCGAACCCAGAGTCTCGGCCGAGACCGCGCCGATCCAAAAAGAACAAGCAGGCGCACCTTTTGTGGCCCCTGAGCCGACCCCCGCAACACCGCCATTGATCCAGAACTGGAAAACGCACAAAGTTTCTGAAATGGGTTTCCAGGTGCGGGTTCCGGTCGACTTGCTCACGCTGTCGCCGTCAAAAGATGGTGTACTTCTGCACCATGCCGTTCCTTATGTGCACGTCGACCCTTGTGACGAACGCGATGAGCCGGCCCGCCTCGACAGCCTGGTGGACTTCAAGGTTCGGTTGCAGATGGTCAATGCAAGCCTTGGCCAGACTTTGCGTGCCTACGAACGGGCCGATTTCACCGCCAGCACCTTGCGCGAGGACAGACTCCAAATCGAGCCGGGCTTCATCGATTCTGTGCGTATCGGAACGCTCAAGGGTTATCAGATTTTTGCCGGTGCGCACGGCTGCGGAGAATTTACCTTCTACTTCCCGCTCAATTCCAGGCAAACCTTGCTCATCAAACGGGCCATCATTCCCGAGCTCACGCCCATCCATCGCAACTACCTGGACTGTCTGGCCCTGCCCGGCGTCATCAAGCCTGAGCAAGAACGGGCGATATTCGAAAAAATCTGCGCCTCATTCGAACTTTTCCGACCCGCCCCGGTGCCCGTGACCTACAAAGTGGTCAAAGTCGCCGGGGATGATGTTCTAAATGTCCGCGCCGGGGTCGGCACCAGGCAGCCTATCCTGGGGACGATTCCGTCGGATGGCCGGGGGATTTTGATCACCGGAGAAGGCAGGCAGATCGGCCGTTCTTTTTGGGTTCCGGTCAAATACAATCACCTCGAGGGCTGGGTCAATCGAGGCTATCTGGCGCGCGAGGACGCGGAGGCAAAATAAAATTCAAGGCTGATTTGTTCCTGTTAGAAAAGACAGGTGCTGTTGGCCCAATGACCAATGACCAATGACCAATGACCAATGACCA
>JBHHXT010000468.1:0-2360 GCA_046757165.1 bacterium
GGCGCGAAGCGCTAAATGACTTTTTTCGCAGCGAAGTCTGCGAAAAAAATTAGGCGCTTAGACTTTTACGATTCACTCTGCGCTTTCAACCAGGAAACACTCTCCTGCCACAAGCTCTCCTTGAACTGCTCGCGAAAAAAATCAAAATGGCCAAAGTGCCGAACATTGAGATTTTGCGGTGTGATATGCTTTCTGGTTTTTTGGGCGTTCGGATAGAAGGTCATGAGGGCGTCCACCGTCGCCGGCGGCGCAAGAAAGTCGTTGGCGACGCTGTACGCCAGCACTGGAGAGGTATAGTTGTTGAAACACTCTTTCGTCTGCAACAGGTTCTTGCCCAAAACATGCTTTGGATCCCGTCCCCAGCTCGCCCACTCGAATGCCACGCCTGCAGGCAAATCCTCGCCCAGCCCCAGGAATCTCGATGGTAAGTAGGAAAACAGGCCTGCCAGAACCGGGATAACGGCGTACCAGAAGATGAAAACAAGATAGCGCGAGGGCCGGGGCCACAGCCGCCAGTAGCCACTCTGCGACGCCACCAGCAGCATGGCAGAGACGCGCGTATTGTTCTGCGCCAGCCCCATGACTTGCCCACCGACGCTGTGCCCGACCACCAGAAGTTTCGCGCCAGCATACCTCTGCCCGATCCAGTCGATGACACCGGCGATGTCTTTCTCGCCCCATTCGTGCATGAACGCCTTGAATTTGTTGAGGGTGCTCGGCCGGGAATCACCAATGCCGCGATAGTCGAAGGTGATGACCGTGAAACCGCTCTCTGCCAGGAAACGCGCATATTTGTCATAAAACGACCGTTTGACGCCCGTCGCAGAGTTCACCAGAACCACCCGCACCTGCCGGCTTGGCGCTGCGTCAGCGTAGAGCGTGGCCGCGAGCAGAAACCCATCTCTGGCCGGAATCTCGAGGTACATGGTGTTGTCGGTAGATTTTTGCATTTTTTTGAAAAGAAAAGACACAAAAAACAAATCTCAAATTAGCGAGAAGAGAATTGGAGCTTGAAATTTGAAGTTTATTTGGAATTTGTACATTTTGGATTTGGAGTTTGCGGCTTTGCCGCCCTGTGACTTGCAAGCCACCCGCCATTCTGTCTCTGGCGATTTCTTCTCCGGGCCTCACCTCACCCCGTCGTTTGATCAATAGATGATGCCCAGCTCATCGCGCAAATGCGAATCCGACAATTTGTTCCGGGACCAGTAAGGCAATTTGATGGAATGGCTCTTGACGGCGCGGGTGGACAGGAGCTTCGCGTTGGGCCCGAAGCCGCTTGGGTGTGTCTCCTCCCAGGCCAGGATGCGGTAGGGAAACGCTTTTTCATATTTGATCCTCAAGGTGCGCTGCAAATCCTTGTAGTCGAGCGAATAGACTTCGATGTCCCCGGCAGAAAGTTTGGCGTCGCGAAGGGTCTCGCGAGTGGCGGTGGCTTTCTCTACTTTGAACGGGACATGCCGCAGCCGCGCAAATTGCGTCCCCGGCACGATATCGATCTCACCGGTCGGCAACGACCCGGGAGCAAGGCGGATTCGGGTCCAGACCTCGTCCTCCAGGAGCGCAGAGTCAATCTTGAAATCGGCATCCCCTTCGGATTGAAAATAGGAGCGCAGTTGAACGGCATACTGACCTTGCTGATTATTGAGCTGCATGAAGGTATGGCCGCACCACTCCTGCGCGGAGGTCGTGACCTTGAGGGTCGCACGCTTTTGTACCTCGACCGGTGTGAAAATCGAGGTCATGATCGAGTAGGGATAGATACCGGTGTAGAATTTGCGCGTGAAGTTGAGTTTCAAAACAGAGACGGCGCTGGCTTTGTCGCCGAATTCGTATTTCACCTGCTTGTCCGACAGGAAGTCTTCGGTCACGAAAATAAGCACGGCATCGCCCTTGCGTATTTCGCCGTAGCGCGCCTGCTCCAACTCGTAACGCGTCAGCTCAGCCTCGCCGGCGTACCAGTACTCGCCAAAATCATGGCCATCTGCCGGCGCAGGGCCGCTCTCCTCCTTGCTGTCTGCAGAGATGCAGCTCAACAAAACCAGACCCAGGCAAAAGACCCCGGCGACATAACTTTTGGACAGAATGTGAACTAGTTTTCTCATTGCACCCTCCTTTGATGTGAGCCGTCAAACGTGGGACACATTTTCGTAGTCGGCAATCATTTTGGTCCGTGTTCTCCGAACGGAATAACAAGACCTCCGTTGACTGCGAGTCATTGTGATAAACGACGAGCCGCTGGTGCAAAATTCCTCAAATTTGGCACAAAACGCAACAACTATCGCCAGGCCCCCTCGTGGGGCATGCGCGGCTTCGGAGCACAGGGAATATTCAGACAATTGATTAATTTCATCAGCCAG
>JBHHXT010000469.1:0-2349 GCA_046757165.1 bacterium
TTGGAGCGATTCGATGTAGGTGTGGGTGAGGTGGCGTAGCTGGCTGAAATGACTTGGGACAGACAATACTGTCGACGACACAAGAAGCTACTTGCATGCACAACTGCGCCGGAAATGTGATAGCTATAAGAACTTTCTTGCGCGCAATATCATATCTAAATCATATGAATTCAACATGTTGTTCTAGATCTTCAGGCTCCATGACATCGATAATTAACATCAAAGCACTAACAATTTTTCCGATAGGCGTTTGTTGTGGAGCATACACGATTCCCTTATGGGGATACCCTTTAGCGTTCAAACGTAAAAAGTCCGCATCCTGAGTAAAAATAACCCGACCTTCTTTGGTGGCGAATTCCAGATGCATCTCATCAGATTTTGCGAGCATATTTGCATCTTGTGCAGTAACAACATCAATTCCTCTGCGACGCAATCCTTCTGTTACAGCTTTGGTCACGTTTTCATCCATATAAAGCTTGATGCGGTCAGCCACCGACTTTTTTCCCTATTTTTGAAGGCGTCCGTTTGCGGAGTTCTTGCACAAACGTTTCATCGGAGCGAATCGATTCATCGATTTCAACTCGATGGTCGTAATAATAGGTTAATGCAGCGTAAACATCTGCAAGTTCCAACCCATATTCTGTAGCAATTTGATCTGCACTGAGGCCCATTCGTTCATGCCATATCACAATGTTCTGGACAGTAATGCGATGACCAGCGATCCGAGGTTTGCCGCCCGCAATACCCGGGGTGATTTCAATATGTTGTGTGATAACGTTATCCATTGAAAAACCTCTTTCAGTAATATTCTAATAATATCCGATAGCAGTTTCGCCCCGTTGGGTTCCAGGCAAGAACTTTTTTGCAGCAATTGATTAAAGAAAATAATGGATTTGTGGCAAAAGAGCAAGGAAATCTTAAAGGGACAGGCGTGACTGAGTGTGATACTCATTCAGTGCGCCCCAGCAAAACTTTGCTATTGCAATTCTAGTGTTTGTCTTGTACCTTTGGCTAAGAGGATCGAACCAAAACCTCACTTTTGCATTCATGGTCGATATTGACAAGCACATCTCATATTGGCTGAAGTCCGCAGATGAAGATTGGGAAGTCGCGAATCAGCTTATCCGGTCAGGCAAAGTTCGTCATGGGCTTTTCTTTCTGCACCTGACTTTGGAAAAGGTTCTCAAGGCGCATGTTTGCTCGCACACACAAGATATGGCGCCGAGAGTCCATAATCTGACGAGATTGGCTGAACTGTCCGGACTACAATTCGACCAGGAGAAGCAGGAGTTTCTGGCAGACATGAGTCCGCTCAATCTCGAAGGCCGTTATCCTGAGATGTGGGCCGCCATTCCGACCGTCGACGAGGCTGAAACGCTGAGTCGGAAAACAGAGGAGCTGTTCGAATGGCTGAAAAATCTGTTGTTGAAGCCGTAAGGAAGTACCTGGCGGAGCTTGTTGAGCTTGGCATTCCGGTTCAATATGGCATTTTGTTCGGATCGCATGCACGAGACAATGCGCAGCGTTGGAGCGATATCGATTTGTTGGTCGTTTCACCGCGTTACGACAAGGCCTATGCGAGGGAAGACATAAATTTGTTATGGAGAACCGCCGCGCGCACCGATAGCCGCATCGAACCGTTACCGGTGGGCTCGAAGCGATGGAAAACAGACGACGAGAGCACGATTCTCGAAGTGGCCAGGCGGGAGGGAATTACGATCCGAGTCCAGGCCTAGCTTGTCGGTCTGAGACATCTGGCAAATCTCCGAACTCCTTTTCGTCACCGAGGAGAGCGGGTCTTTGGGTTGCGATTCATGGTTCTGTTGTTTGTCTTGTGGGGGTTAGTAGGATTGGAGTGCAACGCTTCAGCGTTGCATGAAATGCTGAAGCATTTCACTCCAAACTACCGCGAAGCGGTCAAAACTATACAGCCGAGGGGGATAAATATCGTCGTATCCCGGTCATGGTTGCTCGTTGGGAGTTGCATTTGTTGCAAATATTGTTTACTCTATTTCAATCTAGATTGGATTGACAATCACGTCTGAATCAAAACAAAGTAGGGAACAGGTCATGGCAAGCGTTAAGATTCGAGCTCACTATGATGGCCAGAGAATTGTGCTTGATGAACCTTTTGACTTGAAGCCTGAAACAAAACTCATCATCACGGTTCTAAACGAAACTGAAGTTGAGCAGCGGGATTGGTCGTGGATTTCATCAGCTGGGCTCTCTAATGCGTATGGCGATTCTGAGATAGAATATTCTCTGGACCTTATCAAGGAGCCAAATCCGGATTATGAAGGAAGGTGATGTGGTGCTGACGCCCGTCCCGCAAGCTGACGGTCGCACTAA
>JBHHXT010000470.1:0-2332 GCA_046757165.1 bacterium
ATCAATCATGCAAGTTAAAAGTACGGCATGTGCCGTATTGTATTAACGCTGCTAATCCCCTATCTTTCACCCAGAGATGACTGTGAAAATAAGAATCGCATTAGCAGAAGATAATGACTTTTTGGCTCTATCCATTGCAGAAAAATTGCAGTTGTTCGCAGATGATATTGAATTCAAATTCAGAGCGGTCAACGGCGAGGATTTGCTGTCAAAGTTAGCGGATGATCGCACGGTCGACACCATTTTGATGGACATCGAGATGCCGAAAGTGGACGGCATCGAGGCGACGGAATTGGTTAAACAAAAATATCCGCACATCAAGGTCATCATGTTGACGGTGTTCGACGATGAGGACAAGATCTTCCGGGCCATTCAGGCCGGCGCCATGGGGTATTTGCTCAAAGACGAACCGCCCGAAAAAATCCGCGACGGCATTGAAATGATCATGGCCGGCGGCGCACCCATGTCGCCAACCATCGCCGCCAAAACTTTAGGGATTTTGAAGAATCCGGAATGCGTAAAAGAGCAGGAGCCTCTGACAGATTTTTCACTGACGAAACGAGAAACCCAGGTGTTGGAGCAATTGAGCCGGGGATTGGACTACAACAAAATCGCCGGCAATCTGTTCATCTCTCCCGCTACCGTGCGCAAGCACATTGAAAATATTTATGGCAAGCTCCAGGTTCACAACAAAGTTCAAGCGATTCAGAAAGCGCAGAAACACAAACTCATCTAAATCGTCCTTCCGCGGTTACCGCAAAGTCACCCCAATTCTCCCCACCTACCAATTTTGAGGCTTGTCGATTCACCTGCTCGGCGGGCGTTTTATCGATTCAAAATAGGATGATCGGAATGAAGCAAGCCTCAAAATAGGGCATATGCCGTATTGAATCGCCCGCACAAATCCCTTACCTTTTCTCACAACAATTTGGCTTCTCTCAATGGAAAGATGAGCCTCATCATTCATCAATTGAAAGGGAAAACATCATGCACTTCATCAAACATGTATTGCTAACCTTCATCGTCTCTGTTTTTGTCTTTGCCGGGTGTGACGGCAACGGGAATCCGGCCGGTTCTGGCGGTAGCGGCGGCGCCGACTTTACGGTCAACGTTAGCTCAGGAACGACCCCTGAGTACTCCTGGTCAGCCGGCAAGGCCTTTAGTGTCAGTGTCGTCCGCACTTCGGCACCGACGACTATCGTGTGGGGGCTTGCCACGCCGGGTCAGGACAATATCGCTTCCCCCGCGGCTCACGGCGCTACGCCCGCAGGCGCGATACAGACCAGTGCAAGCGAAACGACCTTAACGGAAGGCGTTGAGTACCGCGTGTCGGTTTCATTGCTCGACGGCAAGACCGGCTTTACTGAGTTCACGCCTTAAGCGCTGAAACGTTGTTCAAGTAGCCATAACATCATTGGCCGGTGGTCTTCGACTTGGAAACTTCCGGCCTTTGCTTTTTCCAACTGTTTCACCCATCTCGCCACACACATTTGACCTTGTCAGGCCGACAACCAAGAATCAAGAAGAAAAGCTGTAAAAAGGTCTTGCATCTTATTGTTAATTAAACTAAGTTTAGTTTAAAATAAACTATCAGAGGTTAAAGTGCGATCTATCAACATTCATGAAGCCAAAACCCACCTCTCACGCCTCGCAGAAGATGTGGCGGCAGGTGAGGAAATTATTGTGGCTAAAGCAGGCAAACCGAAAATGAAGCTCGTGCCCATAGATAGCCATAAGAAAAAAATTAGATTCGGCGCGTTAAGAGGAAAAATCCACATCAGTAAAGACTTTGATGCCCCCTTGCCGCCAGAAATCATAAACGCTTTTGAAGGGCACGGCAAATGAGACTGCTATTGGACACGCACATCCTGCTCTGGTGCCTTGACGGAGACGAAAATCTACCCGAGAAGGCGCGCCAAATCATTTTGTCCGCCGATGCAGTTTATGTCAGCGCGGCCAATATCTGGGAAATCATAATCAAGCAATCGACCGGAAAGTTGAAAATACAGACAGACCCACAAGACTTGGTGCAAACCATGACGGATAGCGGTTTTGAGATGCTGTCCATAAAACCGGAGCACGCGCTTAAATTGGTGGATTTGCAAGACATCCACCGGGATCCGTTCGATCGTATCCTGATCGCGCAGAGCCTGGTCGAGCCCTTGCATTTGGTGACCTGTGATTCGGTGGTGGCCCAATACGGCGGGAATACTATTCGGGTGTAAATAAGCAGCTTTATGAAGGAGTCTTTTTCGGCTTTGACCGCGGACGCTTCGCTCTATTTTTCTTCACTTCCTGAGAGTCGGCATCTTCTGTACGGGTAACGGCAGAC
>JBHHXT010000471.1:0-2325 GCA_046757165.1 bacterium
GGATCGAGAATTTTGAGCTTGCTGGCGCTGCCACGGGGGCCGGGCTTTTTGCCTTCCAGCAGTTTGCCGACGGTTTGGCGCACGATGTACTCGACGATGTAGGTTGGCGTGTAATAGACGCCGCCGGCTTTGCGCACCTCGGGTTTGTGCTCCACCACGGCGCGGTGTCCGGCGGTGAGCCGAATCACTTTGCCTAAAAAACGCTCGTAAACCTGTCCCAGGATGTCAGCCGGCAGCACAGAGAATTCGTACGGGCTGTCGGGATAGTAGAGGCTCTTGATCAGGACTTTCAGCACCGCGTCGTCGAGGGTGAGACCCGGCGTAAGGTTATCAATGCTGCTTTCGGGACGCGCCTTTCCCGGTTCAAAATGGAAGAGGCCGGAGTTGTAGCGCTCATCGGCGCGGTAAAACATTTCGACCAGACGCGGATAGATACGGGCGCCGTTTTGCAGGGCGCGCAGGGTCTCGTAATGCTCGATGCCGCGGTCTTCGCAGATGCGCAGAAAGATGATGCGGTCGATGGTGCGCTGCACCGCGAAGTTGAGATCGCGCTGGCTGAGCTCGGGATTGCGCAGGGCAAGGTTACGGGCCAGGCTCTCGCGCCAGTGTTCGATCTCTTCAAGGAAGGCTTCGTCTACTTCGGCGGCGCCGCGTTTGCCTTTTTTAGCCTGCACGAATTTGTCGAACGAGCCTTTCATGATAGCCTCGGGCGAGAAGATGCCGGCCAGCTCGTGCCAGCGCTCGAGATATTCGCTGAAAGTGAGATACATGACGCGGGCAGTGGCGGCTTTATCGGTTTTCACCGGCTTGATGCGGCAATCGTAGACCGCGAGCTCTTCAAAATCGGTGAGAATGCTGACGGGCAGCTTGGCGCTCCAGGCGTAGCGACGAAGCTGGTAGGCCGGGTGAATTTCCTCTTTGATATAAACCGATGGCTTCTTGGCTTCGAGGAAAAACTTGCGCACGCCGCCGATGCGGAAGGAGTAGTCGGGCGCTTTGGTGGCGCGCCCAACTTTAATGGCGTCCTCGTGAACGACTTCTTTGTAGGCCTCGGCGTAGCCTTTGGCGTTGTCCACGTCCCAGCCCAGCGCTTTGAAAAACGGATCGATGAATTCGCGGCGAACCTGAGTTTCGTTGTAGCGCCCGGCTTTGTATTCATCGAGATTGCGCTCGAAGCGATCGACAAGGCCGGAGATTTTGGTCAAATTATCCATGGTGTTCAGATTTTGAGCCGCAGTGTTAAATTGGATTCATATTTTTAATGTAATCACTGAATAGCAAAATCTTTTTTGAATCCCCCCGGTTGATTAAGAATGGCCCCACATCTCTTGCAAGCAGTTCAAAATCAAGTTCATCAAATTTGGACAAAAGCTGCTCTTTTAATTTGCCAATGGTTGACAGTCTCTTTTGCGAAAAGTTTCATACAGGCCTGGTCGCCGACTGGAAACCGATGTGATGGCGTAGATACTTTCCGGTATCAAATGATAATTAATTTCAGAGACTGAAAATAAGGTAACGTTTTTCAAAGATTCTTTGAATTCGAGATACTTCATATTATTTCATAAAAGCGCTATTTTTAACACTAATATGTAATAAAGTAGTTGTAAAGTTTCAACCTAAATAATTCATAGCCACCAATTCTTGCGCTGAAAATGAAGTCCATGCCCCGTTTAAGTTCTCCTATTCCTGGCAGCAAGGTTGAAATGGGTGAAGTATTTTTCCCAGAGGATTTCAGAAGAACAGAATTCGTTGTTACCATAAAAATAGTCCAGAAGCACTTCTCTCAATCTGGTAAGTTCTTTAATGTGAGACTTCACTGTAACGCTATCAATAGTAAGAGCAATAAGTTCTAACGCCCTGACAACCGACTTTTGACAATACTTTTCATGATTCTTCCGTTTCCAGTTCAGCGCCCGGCTAACTTCGCTGCCGATGTTTGCCATTTGTTCTGACAAAGACATCTGAGCCCACCGGCCTGCTGCAAGGCTTTTGTGTTGATATTGCATCATCTCGCCCTTCTTATCCATTTATTGGTTAAGTCGATAATTCTCCTGCGGATCGATTCATCTTCTACACCACGACTATTATTCCCCTGGCTTGGCCTGATGTTGATCATCGAATCATATTCAATAAAATCCTCGCCTTCGAGCTCCGGGTAATAATTTATGCCCCAGAGGCTCTCTTGTTTTGATCCATTTTCGAGACAATACGCTTCAAGATCGGAATGCAGCTCCGCATCTATCGCGATGATTCCCAGATCGACATCCACGACAGCTTTCACCATTTCTCCGAAACCGGTTTCTGCTATTGCTCTCAACTCCTCCA
>JBHHXT010000472.1:0-2315 GCA_046757165.1 bacterium
ATACTTGTCATTATTTGCTAAATCCTCTACAGCTTTTTCATTAGGATGTTCTATTCTGGCACCTCCTGCTTATTGTCGCTTAAGGCCGTTGAATTTCGGACATTATCTCTTTTCGTCATTCAACAATTTGAGAAATATCTGAACCCGGCATTTGTTGTGGCACGCTGCTGTTCCAAACATCAACCTGCAGTTTCCAGGTGCCATCGGCCTGCTTTTTCCAGATGCGAACATTCTTGCTTGCTCCCTCCTGCACGGGCTCTTGTCCTTCTAATCGATATTTGAAAGTGGATGTGTTGACCTCATAAGCGATACTACCACTGCCGTTCAGCGCAACTTGAGTTTCAACCAATTCGATACTGTTGTAAGGCCGCTTTTTCCAAAATTCAGTGACGGCTTGCTTGCCAAGGACCATCTCTTCGTTGGCGGGTAAAATAATCGCATCCTCCGCGTACCGTGCAAGAATCTCGTCGATCTTCACACTATTCACAGCCGCCCTGAACTCAGTGATTACATCACCGAGCGCTACCAGGTCTACCTTCTCTCCCTGAGAGCCCGTGCAGCCCCAGAGAAAAAAAGAAAAACCCACCACGAACAAGAAACTGATCATTTTGGATTTCATGACAACCTCCTGTCTTCAATGAAACAGATGATATCAGGCGCTTAACGCCAAACATCGACAATTTTATCGATATTGGATCCACGCAGAATCAAAAACCCACACAGAAAATTTTTTGATCAAAAAATCCGTGTGGGTTCTTTATCCATGTGGAACATTTTACCTTCTCCTGCCCGAAGGGCTATCTCTACCGGGCGAAGTCCCCAGTCGAGATGTAGTATCTTAATATTTACACAATCCCTTTGGTTTAAGTTCCAACTTCTTCATCATCTTAGAATGCAATAAACACCTTATTCGCGAAATTGCTTTCGATGCGGCAACTCTAACTGATGGGTGCTATGCACGAACCATCTACAAAAAACAATTTCTGGCAAACACATCTTTGGGCCCGGTAGAACACCCGGTGAGCGTAAGCCGGACAAGCCGGAAATTCGAAAAAAACCGAACCACAAAAAAGTCTTGCCAAAAAATGACAGAACTTGACTTGTCAGGGATTAAATGCCCAAAATCCACCGCGCCAGCCTCCTTAGGAATACCGGACGCCCTGATGCTCTGGCAGGTAAAAAACCGGCAGTATCTCATCGACCCGAAGAAATCCGGCAGGCGTGAGCTCGAGTCCGTGCTCATTTCTGACCAGCAAGCCTGCTGCCTCGACGCGAGCGAGCTCGGGGGCAAACCGGTCAAACACATCGATGCTGAATTTCTGCAGAAAATAGGCGCGCTCGATGCGCCCCAGCTTGAGCTGAAGAATGAACTCGCGAATGAGCTGTTCTTCCCCGGACAAACAATAGATGCGCTCGACCGGAGCCCGAGCTTCCGTGACACACTGCAAATAGGAGGACAATGAGGTCAGATTCTGGAAGTGGATGCCCCCCAAATAAGAAAACGCGGAGGCGCCAAGTCCGAGAAGATCCGCGCCGTGATATTGGTCATCCTGGTAGATGAATTGCCGGGGCCGGCCGTTGCGAACCGCCGTATAGGCGCTCCGGAGGGGATAGCCTGCCGCGTCAAGACGTGCAAAGGCACGCCGCAATCGTTGTCTCTTCACTTGCCAGGAGGCCGGGGACTCGTGCAATCTGTCAGAGCTGTACTTCTGATAGAGGGGGGTGTTTTTGGGCATTTCAAGCTGATAGATTGTGACGCTGTCGGGCGCCATCGCAATGGTGCGCTCGAGACTTTTCTCGAACGAGGTATCGGTCTCACCCAGCAATCCAACCATCAAGTCGAGGTTCACGACTTCAAAGCCCACCTGGCGGATGGTCGAGTAGGCGAATTCAACATCCTTGACCAAATGCACCCGCCCGTTTTTTCCGAGCACCTCATCGTTGAGCTGCTGCACCCCCAAACTGATGCGGGTGACCCCGGCCTGGCGCAGCACTTCCATCTTTTCCCTGGTTACGGTTTTCGGTGAACATTCGTAGGTCACCTCCTTCACTTCGTCCCAGGGCAAGACACGCTCGAGCCCGCTCAGGAGCTTTTCGATTCGAGCCCCCGAAAGAACAGACGGCGTGCCGCCGCCGAAATAGACAAATCTTACCTTGCGCTCCCTCACGTTCGGCCGCCTGCTGTACATCTGCAACTCCTGCACGAGAGCGTCGATGTAGCGCTCCATCTGCTCGAATGACCTCGAGGCATAAGAAAGGTAATAACGAAAGCATAACCTGCGCTGCCATTCAACGCACTTAAATTGATTAACATA
>JBHHXT010000473.1:0-2311 GCA_046757165.1 bacterium
CTGATCTTGTTAAGGCGGCAGGCCGTGTTTGACCCACCCCTGGTTCAGACTCTGGACGAGTCTGAACCTGTCCCCTCCAAGGAGGGGAGCGGGCAAATCTCCTCCTGGGAGGAGACAGAAAATGAACTTGTTCATTTTCAGAGGTGGGCTTCTCTGGAGTTGGTTTTGCGAATTTTCCTGCGAATTCTGCTTGGAGATGCTGATGGGAATTTTGCGTTGGAATCTCAGGCTGGCTCAAGGGCAGGCCATGTTGACCCACCACTCTGAACCGGCCACGAGTGACGAATCAACCCCCGTGCAGGCTGCGACGCACAGCAACCCCTATTTCTGCAACGTAATCTTCTGCGCCAATCTCTGCTTGCCGACCCACATCCGGACGAAATACACGCCAGAGCTGACTTCGCGTCCGGCGTCGTTTTTGCCGAACCACCTGACTCTCTTGAACCCCGCAGCCTGGAAATCATCGACTAGCGTTCTGACGAGCTGACCTCTGAGATTGTAGATAAGAATTCTGACCTTTGCATCCTGCGGCAAACCGTAGCGAATCGTCGTTTCTGCGTTGAATGGATTTGGGTAGCCGGAACTCAGGCTCAGCTCTTTCGGAATCACCGGGCCGGTGCTCTCAGGAAGTTGCCGCTCGGTGCTCTTCTCTGTTTCGGCAAGCAGATCTGACTCGCCGGACTGCACATCAGACGCAAGCACAACGATCAATCTGGGAGCATCTGCATCTTCACTTTCGACAAAAATGTTGTTGTCGACCGCGAAGCTGTAGGTGCCCTCGCCGGTAATCGCTGCCGAGACGTCGATCTCCAGGAGCGAGCCGGATGAAACAGAACCAAAAGCGCCGATGGCAGCATCGCTGATTTCCGGCAGATTTCTCGGGTCGAGTGTCAACCCGGACCACGGCGTCAGGGAGTGCGCGAAGGTGTTGGACGCCAGATAAACCATGCCCGTGCCACTTCTGCGTTCGCCAACGATCAACTGCAGCCTGGCGCTGTGGATTCGACCCTCGATGTTGGCGATTTTGAACTTGAGATATGTCTGGTATCTCGTCGTGGTTGTCAAAGAAAAGGTCGATGGTCGCCCGGCGCCTCCGGAGGGGACCTCAATCTGCCTTTGCTCGACCGGCCTGAAGCTCGAGCTCAGACTGGCGCTCGCAGTGCCAACATTGAGGGTCACGGTCGCCTCGTTGGAGGTCGCGCCTTCGATGTCAGCAATGGTGTAGACAAACGAATCGGTCCCGGCAAATCCCGCGTCTGGCATGTAAGTCACGATGCCTGAAAACGGGTTCACGGTAAGGGAACCATGGTCGGGTGCATCCGCGATCGCAAGTGAGGTCGGGTCCAGCGCGCCCTCCGGATCGAAATCATTCGCTGTCAGAATCAGGACCAGGGGGATGCCAGGACTGGTGCTGGCGTTGTCATCCCCGGCCACGGGCGGCTGGTTGCCGCCCTGGGCATCCGGGTCAGTCTCCACGACCAGGCGCGGCGCGTGGCCGCCTTCTTTGGAGCTGTAGACCGCTTTGCCACCAGAAGGCTTGTGTACAGAAAAGCTGAAAACACCGTTGCCGGAAATCGCTGGTGTGATGTCCATCTGCACCCAGTCGCCCAGGTTTGCCTGACCCACCGAACTCAGAGGAGTGCCACCGATATCCGGGGCATTGGTCCAGGTAATGCCATGCTCGTCCCAGGGTGCATTGGTATTCTTGTAGCTGTTTGATACTGAATAAACATCGCCGCCATTTGAGCTTTGATCCGTTACATACAAGTGCAACGTGGCCTGCTTGACCGTGTGAACCACGTTGGTTACATTGAATTTCAGGAAGCTTCGGTAGGTGGCGGTGCTGTTCTTGACTGTCAAGTCTGTGCTTTGGCCGTAGTTTCTGGTCGCCCGTGTCGACCGGACGTAGGCGTCTTCGATTGGCTCAAATGTGAAGGTATTTTCTCCAGGATCTTGCTCAGAAAAAGTGGCGGTCACGCTTTTATCGCTGTTCATCGTGAGCGTGACGGGGTTTGCAGCTCCGCTCAGGTCACCGCTCCAGCTATTGAATTCCCAGCCGAAATCAGGCGCGGCGGTGAGCTGGACCGAGGTTCCGGCGGTGTACACTCCGCCGGTCGGGTTCAGATTTACGCTGCCGGCGCCCTGCTGCGTGACGTTCAAATGAAATTGCTCAGGAGCTCCACTGTCTGTTTCCACCACGAGTTGCGGCCGAAAACTGCCTTCTTTGGTGTCATACATCGCCTGGTCACCGAGACTGTTCTTGATGCCAAAACTGTACGTGCCATTGCCGGCGATGACCGAGGTGACGTCA
>JBHHXT010000474.1:0-2295 GCA_046757165.1 bacterium
ATGTCTGTCCTGGTCTTGAACCGCTGTGGTTCTGAGGCCGGGGAGACCTCGACAATTGTTGTCAGCGAGGGGCAAGCCGGTCAAAAAGTGAAGTAAAGCCCGGGGCGTTGCACAGCCGGCGTGACCAGCAGACTTACAGGCTGTGCACCGGGTCGTGCTCATATCGCGTCGAGTCACCGACGGGTTGGGTGCTGTGACACCAGCAACAGCCGGAGGCGTCCCGTGAGAGCAGGCCTATCCTCTGGTAGGCGTCTCCACTCAGTGCGGACGCCTTCGCGTCATTTGAAGCTGTGGTCTCGCCCTGCGAAACTTCTCCCACATGCTTTTCCAATTCCGTTTTTCTCATCAGCAAAATTAAGATTGCAAAAGCTGCCATGAAGACCATGCGTGTGCTGGATCGCCTCCTCCGGATTGGACGCAACGAGTGAGGGCCAACCAGAATTTCCCGAGAAAAAACATCTCTGTGTGCAAGATTTCGCACTTTGCTCAAATAGTTATTGTAGACCGTCAATTGACTAAATGCAGGAAATAATCAAAGTTCAAGCAAAGGAGGAACTCTCATGAAAAAGTTATTCCTATTCATGGTTTGGGTGTTGGTTTTGGTCCTGGTTGCCGTCCTCATGTTACCGAATTCCCTGAGAACGCAAGACCGGACAAAGGCTACCACCCGGTTTTCGCACCTGGAGAAGCTCACCTACCTGGGACCCTACCGGTATGACGAGGGCGTAATGCGCGCGCCGGCAAGCCCGGCGGCGGGGGACACGATTGTTCTCTTTGACAATACCATCCCGACCGGCTCCTTTTTTATTGGCGGGGCGGACCAGGAAGTCCTGGATTGGGCCACGCTGCCACTCGCCGGCGATGTCACCTGGTTTCAGATCGGCTACGCCACCTCGCGCACAACGGGTCCGATAGATGTCGATGTCACGTTTTATAGTGGCACCAACAACTCGGTCAACGGCACGGAAATCGCCACGGTCAGCGTTCCAGTTTCGGCCTCCACCGGCGGCGTCCGCGGTTTTGTGGTCAATGTTGATATCAGCGCCTCTCCTGTTCACATCCCGGCGGGGGAATTCGGCTATAGCTACACCTTTGAAGATGATAGCACCGGGCCGATCATCGCCGGCGGCGGCACGGGCATCACGGACCAATTTCGCCTGCCCCCGGATCCGATCAATTTCAATTTTGGCGGGGATCCATTTGCGCAATTCTGGCTCAAGCTTGAACAAATCGAACAAGGTCCTGCGGACACCGTGTTTGTCACGGTCAACCAGACTGACGTGAGAGATTTCCCCACCGTCCGGTACCTGGTCTCTGTTACCGACACGTCGCGACAACCGGTCACTGGCCTTGATAAGAGCAATTTTTCTGTGGAAGAGGATGGCCAATCTGTTCCCTTTACGGTGACGCCTGTGGGGGGAGACTCATCCATTATTTCGGTTGCCCTCTCTCTGGATAACAGCACCAGCATCAGCAGCGCGGAATTACAGGATATCAAAGCAGCGGCCACGGCATTCGTGGACATCTTGCAGACGAACGATCGAGCGGCGGTTTTCAAGTTTGCCCGAAATGTCGTGCTCATACAGGACTTCACCTCGGACAAGAATGCTCTCAGAAATGCGATCGATGGCGCACGGATTCCGAATGCAGGCAGCACGTCCTTGTTTGATGCGGTGTTTGATGCGGTCGAGCTGACGCGGTTGGAGAACAATCGGCGGGCAGTTATTCTTCTGACCGACGGCAATGAAAGCGGTAGCAGTCAGCGAACGCTGCAAGACGCGATTGATCAGGCCGTCAATTTTGGCGTGCCGGTATTTACTATTGGTCTGGGGAGTGGGATAGATATCGCTGTGCTGCAGCAAATTGCGGATGAGACCGGTGGCCTGTTCTTCCAGGCGCCCTCCGCGACTGATTTGCAAGAGATCTACCAAACGATATCCGGTATCCTGCAAAATCAATATGAGATTGCGTGGACCACGCCAAAGCCTACCTGTGATGCAAATGCACCAACCCGAACCGTCGATATTGCGGTCAGCGTGGGGACGGGAAGGGGAACGGCCACGAAGCCCTACGCTTGTCCTCCGTCTACCCCGCCAGATGTCCCCATTTTCGCGACTGCCGCAAGCAGTGACCAGTTCATGGGCATCCCCTTTGAGATTGAAGTGCAGGTTGGCGAGCCCGGAAATGAGGTTACCGACTTGTTTGGAATTGGTTTTGTTCTCAACTTTACGAACACCGATTTCATCGATGTCGTCACGCCGTCGTCTTCCAATTGTGTCCCCGGTCCATTCTTAG
>JBHHXT010000475.1:0-2253 GCA_046757165.1 bacterium
GTCTCCTCCCCGGAGGAGATTTGCCCCGCTCCTGTGTCAAGCTGGAGTGAAAAGCTTCAGCTTTTCAGGTTCTTGCGAAGTTCAGGTGTCGCAATGCTGAAGCATTGCACTCCTGTTTCAAGCTGGAGGGGGCTGTCCAAGAAGTGAATTGATTTTCAAAGACAGACTGCCCCGAAATGGGACTTTCAGAATATGTCATTTTTGCCTTGACTTTTGTGTTAGATTTGGTAAATTTGAGACGTCTCGATACCACTTGAACCTAATTGAGATCGCTATGGCTGTCGTCATTGAAGGGAAACAATTCTACCGGACGAACGAGGCGTTGAGCTTGATCGGCATTAGCAAAGCCACGTGGTTCCGATGGCTGAAGGAAAGAAAGATTCAAGATGTCAAACACAAAGACGTGCGCGGCTGGCGGTTGTTTACACAGGAAGATATCGAGCGGATTCGCAAGTACGCCAACACCATTGTCATCCTGCCCGAGCAGCAGGATCTGGATCTGGACAATTAGAGGAACATGGCCTGGATTAAAACGATTTCCGAGCAAGAAGCCGAAGGCAGCGTCAAGCGTCAGTACGAGGCAGCCATCAAACGTGCCGGCCGGGTCTATAACATCGTCAAGATCAGCAGCCTCAGGCCGGAGATTATGCGCACGTTTATGCAGATGTACCAGCAGTTGATGCTCGGGCCGTCGCAACTGTCGCGGACACAGCGCGAGATGATTGCGGTTGTCGTCTCCAGAGTAAACGACTGCCACTACTGAATTGAGGCGCACGCAGAGGATCTGCGTCTGGTGACAGGTGACGATGCTTTGGTGGCGGCCATCAAAGCCGATTACCGCTCAGCCGACATCGATGAGGCGACGCGGAAAATGCTGGCATTTGTCGAGCAGGTCACACGCCGGCCCGGCGACAGGAAGGAGTCGGAAGTCGCTGAGCTGCGCAAAGTCGGCTTCGGAGACGAAGCGATCTTGGACATTGTCCATATTACTGGATATTTTAATCACATCAACCGGGTGGCGGATGCGCTTGGTGTTGACTTAGAAGACTTCATGATTCAAGGATGAGGGAGACCCAGATGTAGACATCTGTGACGTGACAACATTTTGAAAAGGAGGGGCCCTCATGATTACTTTTCACGACATGCGTGCGGAAACGGACGAGTTAGGCAAAGCCATCGCTGAACGAATCAGGCTCATTCGAGCGCTGGCAAACTTTCATGTGGAGCATCAGGCTTCGGACCCGGAACAGGACCTGGTCAATCAGCGGATTCAGATAATCAAGTCTGTGCGAAGATTGGAAAACGATTTTCAGAAGCTGATGACCACATGGCAAAAGGTGCTCGAGGAGCTGAACACCCAGGTGGCTTACGAACCTGAAGATGACGTGCACTCCGACCTGCTGAGCCAGTTTATCAAAACAACTGTGCCGGCCCATATGCAGTCGGTCTGGAAGCCAGGATCGTTTACCGGCTCGCTGCTCGTCCTCTTCGTCGATGGCGAGGTTGAATCCAGCTCTCTGGTTGAAAAAAAAGACCGACCCGAGGAGGGGCAGAACTCCCCTGTGACAGCCAAGGTGGAGAATCACAAAGCGAACGAAAATGACGTGAGCCGTTTCGTTTCCGAGCCGCGTGCGGAGTCGTTTACGATTCTAAAATCCCTGGGCAACAGCGACATCAATTTCTACTTCTATTTGCCGGAACCTGAAAAAGTCATCATCAAGATTTACAATCAGATGGATCAGCTCGTGCGACTCATCGAAAAGCGCTACGATCAACCCGGAGACTACGCTGCCATCTGGGACGGATTTGACAATGATGGCGAGCCGCTGCCCAAGGACACCTATTACTGCCAGCTCCAAATCGGCAATGCCCTGTCGGAATTGAGGACGATCGAGTTGACTTGAGGACAAAATCAGCCGCGGGCATTCCTGCAAAACCCATATTTTGCTGTTAAAGTTTTGACGAATTCGATGTATTTGAGAAGCGAAAAGCCTTAATTCTACCAGGGAGGGAAACATGATGCGGATAACACCTAAGAAAACCGTACTTTGGGTTTCACTGCTCTTGTTTGCGATTGTTTTGTTACAAAATAGCGATCCGACTCCGCTCGAGCTGCTGTTCTGGCAAGTTCAAATGCCGCTCTTTATTCTTATCCTGAGCACACTCTTCATTGGTTGCACCATCGGCTGGTTGACTCACCTGGCTTACGCCAAAGGGCGGAAAAGCGTCACCACGCAACCCCAGACCCCGAAG
>JBHHXT010000476.1:0-2224 GCA_046757165.1 bacterium
CAACGCAGAGCGTTGGAACCAGACAAGAGAGATAGATCTCGGATAACGGCGGTCTTATTTCAACATGAGCATCTTGCGCGTGTCAACGAACGCGTCTGCTTCCAGTTTGTAGATATAAACTCCGCTTGCGACTCCTTCCCCTGCACCGTTCTTGCCGTTCCACCTGACAAGGTACCGGCCGCGCGTTTGCTCTTTGTCGACCAGCGTGACCACTCTCTGCCCAAGCAAGTTGAAAACCGTGAGCTTCACGTGTGCATCTTGTGGGATGGCGTAGCTGATGGAAGTTTCCGGGTTGAAGGGGTTCGGATAGTTCTGCCGCAGGGCAAAATCTTCAACAATGGCCGCCGGCTGTTCTGCAACGGAAACGATGACACCGCTGGCATTGGAGGTCCCGGGGGTCGCTTGCGCGTAAAAAACAAATTCACCGGCCCCATCCGGGTTGCGGCCAAAGGAGGTATCCGGCGACTGCACGCCAAACCTCAGTGTATCAATCGCAAGGGTGTCCATCCCTGCATCAAAGTACAGCCCAACGAATTCACCGCTCTTGCTGAGCTTGAAATTGGTGTGCAGGCCATCCGCGCCAGGGTCATTATCGACCCAGACGAAGAGAAAGCCGCCCGGCTCGAGGGAGGTATCGGGCAGGGCCCACATCGTTGGCAGACCGCGGGCGTCAGTCAGGTAGTAGCTCGTGAGATTGACCGTGCTGACGCCGCCGTTGTAGATTTCAAGCCAGTCTTCAAAGTTGCCATCGGTTGTATCTTGCAAGAACGCGATATTTTCGGCCATCAGCTCGTTGATGAACAGGTTGCTTTCAACCAAGACCGTCCCGCCGGCATTGGAGGCGCCGGGTGTGGAGACGACAAAAAGGACAAACGTCTCCCCGCCGTCCGGACTCCGGCCTAACGAGATGTCGGAGCGCTGCGCGCCGAATTTCTTGGAATCCACAATCACCGTGTCGACGCCCGTGTTCCAGAACAGGCCGACGAAGTCGCCGCTCTTGCTCAACGCGAAATTCGTATGCAGCCCCTCATCGCCGCTGTCATTGTCCGCCCAGACCAGGATGAATTCTCCGGGCGCCAGGGTTGTATCCGGAAACTGCCATTGTCCGGGCGTGCTCTTGCTGTCGGTCAGGAAAAAGCTGCCCAAATCGACCTCGGTATCGCCGGCGTTGTAGATTTCAATCCAGTCCTCAAAGACATCGTCGGTCGGGTCTCTGATGGTAAAGGTGTTGTCGACCATGAGCTCGTTGATGAACACGTCCGGAATGATGATCTCGCCGGAGTTGGCAGTTCCGGGCGTGGGGGGTGAAAAAAAGGTGAGCGTGCTCGAGCCATCCGGCAGCCGGCCATAGGAAATGTCAGACCCCTGCTGGCCAAATGAGAGTGTGTCGATAGCGATGGTGTCGGTGCCCGTATCAAAATAAATCCCGACGAACTCGCCGCCGGCGCCAAGCGCAAAATTGGTGTGCAGCCCGGCATCGCCGCTGTCTCTGTCCGCCCACACCAGCAGGAAGCCGCGCGCTTCGATCTCGATATCCGGGAAGGGCCACTGCGTGGGGTTATCGGGGTCATCGGTCAGGAAGAAATGGCTCAGCGAGACATCCATGTCCTCCCCGCTGTAGATTTCGATCCAGTCCTCGAATCTGCCGTCAGTGGGGTCTTTGATGGTGGTAGTGTTGTCAGCCATGAGCTCGTTGACAAAAAGCTGCGGAATCTGGATTTCACCGCTGTTGGGCGCGCCCGGGGTGGCGGGAGAAAAAAAAGTGAAGGTGTCGCTGCCGTCAGGAAGCCGGCCATAAGAAATGTCCGGCGACTGCTGCCCGAAGGACAGGGTGTCCACTGCTGTGATTTCTGTGCCGGAATCGAAGTACAGACCGACAAACTCGCCGCCCTTGCCAAGCTTGAAATTCGTGTGCAAGCCGGTGTTGCTGCTGTCACCATCGGCCCAGATCAGAAGAAAGCCGCCCGCTGCGATCGACGTGTCCGGGAATGGCCACTGTTTCGGCAGCACCCCGTCATCGGTCAAGTAAAATCCGCTCAGGTTGACCTCAGTTGAACCGCTATTGTACAGCTCAATCCAGTCGTCGAAACCGCTGTCTGTCGGGTCCGCGATGGTGCTCTGGTTGTCGGCCATGAATTCGTTTATAACGACGTCCTGGGCATTGGCAACTGCGACTGTCAGCAAAAGCAGGATGAGGGCAACCGTCTTGTTCATGTCTTTCTCC
>JBHHXT010000477.1:0-2217 GCA_046757165.1 bacterium
GTTATCCATTTTATCGGATATACTGTTGTCCCAATAATTGTAGGGTTCTCTTTCATTATTGCGGGTGTAAACGGTCACTCAGTATTTTGAACCGTAACAAGAATACATGCTGGCAGAGGGTTTGCAGACCCCGGGCTCGGCACGCTCGTCGGCTCAACTAATCTCACCGGGCCCGACCTGTTGCATATATTATCCCACGGGCCCGCCAGCCCCCGACTCTGCGTTGGATTTCAGATGATGAGCGTCGGGGCAGGTCATCCAGCGCGGAACCAATGGATTCGGGATTGCATCCCCTAAAAGGCGCCAAACTTAGCACCCAAAGCAGGTTTGATTCCAGAAGGCTCGATACAGAATCGTTGACGACAACGGCATCTATTTCACCACACACACAATTGCTGAATGGCTGCCGGTCTTCCGCGAGATGATGGACGTTGGAACATCGGAACTCTCTTCTGTATCTAATGTTCAGTGCCTTGAAATCCCACTGTAGGCAGTTGTCAGCTTATGAGGGACGTAAGTGTTATGGAATGCAACGTGTGCGGCTACTTAGCGCCTATGCAAAAGTTTGGCAAAGGAGACGTGCTCATGAGTCTCAATATCTCCATGATCGTGCTGTTCTGTTTGCATACAATGGTTATGGCCCAGACCCCGGACTGGGTGAAAAAGCAGGGCAAGAGCTTTCGCCATCCCGACCACGCTTATTTGACCGGCTTTGGCATGGCTACCCTGACCAGGCGTGAGAACCAGGTCGAGTGCCAGGAGATGGCAGCCAACCATGCCCGCAGCAACTTGATTCAAAAGATTCGTGTGACGATCCGGAGCGCGGTTGCCTCCCGGGTGGAGGAGCGGGACACGAAATTATCTGAATACTTCAGCACAACGACACAGACGACGGCCAGCCTCGAGATCGAGGGACTGGAACTCGAGACATTCTACGACAAGAAAAAAAAGCTTTGTTACGCCTTTGCTTATGTTGGCAGGGAAAGACTTGCTCGCTTTTACGGCGACAAAGCAGATGGTTTTAGAAAAGAAATCAGAGCGCACCTTGCCGCCGGCAAATGGTATGAAGAAGGCGGGCAACGCACAAAAGCGCTGGATGAATACCTGGCCTGCTATCCCCTGTTTCGCCAACTGGAAGAGGCGCAGGCCGTGCTCTCTTCGTCTCAAAGCGACCTGACCGCGACCATCGCTGAGCTGGATGCGCAAGTTAGCACGGACGAAGTGAGCAGAAATCAAGTGCGTGAAGCAGTTGAGCGGCTGGTGGAAAAACCACTGGCAAGTCCGGACGATGTGGCGTGGTACCTGGCCTACTGTTTGAGCGGCCAGTTAGAGACGCCTGACCAGGGCGTCTTAGTTACTCCGTTTACCTACCAGGACACGCGGATGGGGAGTCCGTTTTCGCGATTCTTCATGCAGGTGATGGAAAACAAAATCGTGGAAGTCGCAAGATGGCAGGCCGTGCAGCAGGCGACCACGTTCGAACCGAAGACAAGAAATATGACCCGGGAGTTTGCTCAGGCATCAGGTGCCACCCATGTCCTGACCGGAACCTACTGGGAACAGCCAAAGAAAGTAAGATTCCTCGCGACCTTGCGGCGTGTGGCAGACAGCAAGGTCATGGCCAGCGCCGTAGCCGTCGTTGACAGCACCATCCTGCGACAACCCAATCTAACCATCAGGCCCCGGAACTTTTCGCAAGCATTCAGCGACCGGAAAGCCTTCAACACAGATGAGGTCATTGGCGGTGGCCTGCATCTCGAAGTCTGGACCAACAAGGGAGTGGAGAATTTGCTGTACACGGAGGGTGAGCGCATGCAGGTCTACGTGCGCGTCAACATGCCGTGCTATATCCGGTTTATCTATCATCTGGCAGATGGCTACCGCACCTTGCTCCTGGATAACTATTACATCGACGGGTCAAAAGTCAACAAGGTCTATCTCATACCGGAAGAGTTTGAATGTTCGGCTCCCTTTGGGGCCGAAGTGCTCCAAGTCTTCGCCCGTTCAGAGAAGTTTGATTCGATCGAGACCAGGAACGTTGATGGCCACGATATCCTTGCGCAGGATTTGCAGCGCTTTTTGACCAAAACCCGAGGGTTCAAAAAAGCCAAACGAGATGGTTTGCAGGCGGAAAGTCGCCTGGTCATCACTACCATGCGGGAGTAAGCGCCTAGATTTTTTCGCAGACTTCGCTGCGAAAAAAGTCATTTAGCGCTT
>JBHHXT010000478.1:0-2212 GCA_046757165.1 bacterium
TGACAGGACAACTTCCCTTCAAAGGCGATTACGAACAAGCGGTGATTTATTCGATACTGAATGAAGATCCGGAAGCAGTTTCCGCATTGCGTGCTGACGTGCAAGAATTCCTGGAACAGATTGTGACGAGGGCACTGGCCAAGACTCCCGAAGAGCGCTACCCGGAAATGGCCGTGGTGCTTCAAGACCTGAGAAATGACGAAGCGGCCAAGGCAACCAGTGCCGGCACCAAAAAAGAAAAGCGAGTTAGCAGACGGAACAGAGCCGTGCTTTTTTCGTTTTTGGCGGCTATTCTAATTATCGCAGTAGCGGTTATTTTCTGGAACCGAGATAGAAGCACATTAAAGTCCGAAGTCAAAAGGATTGCCGTTCTGCCGCTGGAGAATTTGGGTCCTGCCGAGCAGGAATATTTTGCCGACGGCATTACCGGCGAGATTACCAGCCGCCTTTCCGGATTATCCGGACTCAGCGTTATCGCCCGCTCAAGCGCTATGCAGTACAAGAAGACTACAAAAAGCCTGCAGCAAATCGGGGAGGAACTTAATGTCGATTATGTTTTGGAAGGCACGCTGCAATGGCAAGAAAATGCGGACGGCAATAAGCGCATCCGGGTAAATCCCGAACTCATCAAAATTGCCGATGCAACCCAGGTGTGGTCGCAGCCCTATGAAGCGGATTTCGCCAGCGCCTTTAAGTTGCAGGCGGACATCGCCGCAACGGTTGCCGAGGCCCTGAATATAACGCTTGTAAGAGCGGAGCAACAGTCTTTGCACAGCGAGTTCACTAATAGTCCTGATGCCTACGATACTTACTTGCGTGCAATTGAGTATTCAACAACTCTACAAGATGAGAAAAAGTTGAGAATTGCCGAGCAGATGTTTTCTAAAGCAGTTGCATTGGACAGCAATTTTGCGGCTGCCTATGCAAGGCTATCTGCGGTTCAATCCGACATGCACTGGTTTTACTTTGAGCGCAGCGAGGAAAACCTGATCCAAGCCAAAGCTAATGCAGAAAGGGCTCTGGCTCTTGACCCCAGTCTTCCCGAGGCCCACGTCGCCATGGGCAATTACTATTATCACGGCAAACTGGAATACAAACCGGCTATACAAGAATATAACGAAGCTATCAGACTGCAGCCGAACAACACAGAGGCATTTCTCGGCCTTGGTTCGGTTCTTCGGCGGCAGGGAAAGATGACAGAAGCTCTTGAGATATTCATAAAAGCGTTTGGCCTTGACCCTCGAAATAGCATCTACGCCCTGACGACAGGGGAAACCTATCTATTGCTGGGAGAATATGACCGTGCTGAGCAGTTTCTCGACATCACTATCTCGTTGGCTCCAGATATGATCTTACCATACTACCTAAAAACCCGGACCCTTCTGCTGAGTCAAGCTGATACACGGCAAGCCCGCGCCGTCATCGGAGCGGCCTTGGAAGGGAAAATCGGCGTGGGCGATCCGTTTTTCGGATACTCTCTAGCGATATGCCACATCTTGGATGGTAACCTTGCAAGGGCATTAGATGATCTCTTCGGTATCAGGAAGATAGACGACCAATATATGTTCAAGCCAGAAGATCTACTCGTTGCGCAGATTTATGGATTAATGAAAAACGAATCGCTGGCACATAAAAAATACGGCTCAGCGCGTCGGATGCTGGAGAAGAGAATCACAGAATACCCGGAAGACTCACGCTTGTATAGCTCGCTGGGACTCACCTATGCCGGTCTAGGGCGCAAAGCCGATGCTATCCGGGCAGGCAAACGCGGCGTGGAGTTACTGCCCATTTCTATTGAAGCGTGGCGCGGCAGTTTTCGACTGCTGGATCTGGCTCAAATTTATACAATGACAGGTGAGCCGGATTTAGCCCTGGACACTTTGGCTGACTTGCTCGCCAAACCGACGGATGCCATATCTGTGGCGTTGCTCAAAATTGACCCGACCTGGGCGCCGCTGCGCGAACACCCGCGCTTTCAAAAGCTGCTACAGAAATATTCATCGGGAGAATCCGAATGATCGGCAAAACAATTCACCACTACAAAATCCTTGAAAAGCTCCGTGAGGTGGCATGGGCGTGGTGTACAAGGTATAACAATTCATTCACCTGACAAAAGGGCTGTGGATTTTTGGGTTCGTTCTGTGCTCTCTCAAAGTTATTTTTAGATTCTCAGCGAAGTGCTCCTAACCCTTTTGCAGGTGATGATCGTGTT
>JBHHXT010000479.1:0-2194 GCA_046757165.1 bacterium
TGAGAGATGGTTTTGCCGATCATCACTCCAAGCCCATTCTTTTAAGCAATTTGCGGAATCTCGGATCCTGTCGTAAGCTATCGAGTCTTGGATCCACTTTGAGCCGGACTAGGTCGATATCGCGATCCAGGTAGGCCTTTTCCAGGAATTCAAACGCCTGGTCTCTCTCTGCAAGTCCTGTGTAGATTACAGCTATATAATAAGATGAAACATATTGTCTTTTGGATCGCGCCTTCAATTCGTCGAGTAACTTCTCCGCTTCGTCTTTCCTGCCGCAGATCGCATAACTATGCCCGAGCGCCGCTACATATAACTGGCTGTTCCCTGAAAGGCTTATCGCCGTTTCAAACTCCTCGATTGCTTTTTCATATATTTCCTTTTGCTCGTAAACCAGTCCGAGAAACCAATGCGTCATAGCGAAGTTTCGGTCCAGATCGAGCGTCTTCTGTAACTGTTCTATCGCCTGGTCGTACAGCCGCGCCCAGTAGAGACGTCGCCCCAAACTCGCGTTTACGATGAGGGAGAGCGGATCCAGCTCTTGGGCTGTTTTTTGTTCTACCAGACCCTCCTGGCTCCGACCCATTATCATTAAGAACTGTGAGAACCAATGGTGGGCTGTCGCGTAGTTGGGATTCAGCTCAATGGCCCGCTTAAATTCTCGTTTGGCGCCTATCCAGTCCCAGCTATGAACATGATAGTTGGCCAGGGATGCGTGTGCTTCAGCAAGGGTGTCGTCAATCTCCAACGCCTGTAATGCTGCTTCTCCAACTTTAAAAAACCTTTCTTTTGGGGTAAGATCGCCAGACAACCACCCGAGAATCCCATAAGAGTCGGCCAGCCCTGCATAAGCAAGCGCGAAGTTCGGGTCTATACTAATCGCCCGCTGGAAATACTCGAAACCTTTCTTCAGGCCCTCTACTTTTCTTTTGTTCCAGAAGTAGCGGCCCTTCAGATACAAGTTATACGCTTCAAGGTTCACGGTTGTCTTTTTTTCAATTCGCCGCTTTTCTCCCGCCAACAACCGGATTTCTAAAGCTTCGGCAACCTGTTGAGCTACGTTGCTCTGGATGGCAAAAACATCCTTGAGGTCTTTATCGTAATCCTGTGACCACAAAGGCTCTTGGCTCTTTATATCCACAAGTTGCACTGTGATGCGAAGCTTATTTTCAGCCTGGCGAACACTGCCTTCAAGAACGGCGCTAACTTGTAATTCCTGTCCAATTTCAGCGACACTTTTCGTCGTATTCTTGTATCGCATTACTGAGGTCCTGGCGATGACACGCAGGTCGGCAATTTTTGAAAGAGTGGATATGAGCTCCTCTGTCATGCCGTCCGTAAAGTATTCATCATCGGGATTCTGACTGATATTGAAAAGGGGAAGCACAGCGATACGACGTTTGTCAAAAGAAGCAGCCTCAATGTCCCTGTCATTGGCGGTGCTTTTATCCGCTTTCTGAATTCGATAAAGGTAAATGGTTGCAAAAGTAAGCAAAACCAAAAGCACAGCAGATCCGCTATACAAGATTTTCCGGCTCTTTCGGCGATGCGTGACTGCAGGTTGTTTGGGTCTGATTGATTCGCGTTTGAGCTTGTCTACCGCCCTCAAATCAACTATCATTTCGTTCAGGCTCTGGTAACGCTCATCAGGCTCCTTGGCCATGGCTTTATTTAAAATTCGTTCCAATTCCATCGGTATCCCGGTTCGCAATCCTGTTATTGGCTCCGGCTCTTCATGTAAGATGGAATAAACCACCGCCTGCTCATAGTCCCCTTCAAATGGCTTTCGCCCTGTGATCATTTCATAGAGGACGACACCGAATGCCCAGATATCGGTGCGGTGGTCTACCTTTGCTCCCTGGGCTTGCTCTGGAGACATGTATGCAACCGTGCCCAAAGTCGTCCCTTCTTTTGTGAGCATAGTTCGGCCGACCAGCTTGGCCAGTCCAAAGTCGACAATTTTTACTACGCCGTCCTCAGTGATCAGAATGTTTGCTGGCTTGATGTCCCGGTGGATGATGCCTTTCGTGTGCGCTTTGGCCAGGCCTTCGGCGATTTGCATGGCGTAGGTCAAAACATCGACGATTGACAATTGTCGATTATCGATTATCGATTTCAGCGACTCGCCCTCATAGCACGCCATGGCAATGAACATCCGCCCCTCTGTAGTCTCATCAATTTCATAGATGGTGCAGAT
>JBHHXT010000480.1:0-2192 GCA_046757165.1 bacterium
GGTTTGAGCAGCTCCAGGAATCCGGGTCGCAAGACTTCACCCACTTCCATGGCAACCAGCACATCGACGGAGCTCGGCGCGGGGATGGGAGAATCCACCTTGCCGCACGCAAAGGTCGAGATCACCGAGCCGCCGAGCTGCGCCATGCCATGGGTATCGCCCTTGACGATGTGGGTTTCTGCGTAGGGCGTCCGCAGCGCGACCTCAGACAGGACCCGGCCAAAGAACAGGTTCCCCTGCCCGCCAATGCCCCTGATGGCCACTCTCAACGACTCAGGCAGAACATCCCTGCTGACAGCATCTGTTTTCCCGGGCTCGAATTCCGGCCATTCAGGTAAGACCGCTCCGGCTTTTTCATCTTCTTCTGCGTGGATGATGGCATCGAACGGACAGCACTGCAAACAAACCGCATTGTGTGAGCCGCAATTGCTGCACAGACTGGTGAAATGCGGCCTGTTGTTGTCGTCCAGTTCTATTCCGGGACAGATATCGCATAACTTGCAGTATTTGCATTTTTCATAGTCGATCTCGAGTCCTCTGGTGAGACTGGCATCTTCCACCTCATGAATGCAGGCCCCCTCGAGAATCAAAGTTGAAAACGTCCCTTGCGCGGCCAGATCGAGCGCTTTCTTCAGCTCCTTTTCAACTTGCTCCAGGTTGTACGCATCGACGACAACCGTCCGGCCTCCCTCTGCTTCTATCGCCTTCCTGAGACTGAAGTTGTGCGGCTGCCTTCCCAGGTTGACCTCTGAGCTTGGCGCCGGCTGTCCGCCGGTCATGGCCGTCACATAATTGTCCAAAATGATCTTGACTCCCGGCACATTCATGAACACACCATTCCGGGTTGAATCCATGCCGGAATGGCACTCCGTCGAATCTCCGATGACACTGAGCACCTTGCCCGCCATCTCCGGTCTCGACATGACAAACCCCTGGCGCATGGAATCGGAAGCGCCCATACACGAAACCGTGTCCAGGGCATTGAGAAAATAGAGCAGCGTCGAGCAGCCGATGTCGCCAAATGAGGCGTATATTTTTTGCCGCCTTTTTAGTTTGGCGACGGATAGTGCGAACGCTTTGTAAGGGCAACCCGGACAGATCGAGGGCGGCCGCGCCACCGGTTTCAGGTCGACGCCGTTGCTGCTCATGGGTTGACCAGGCCAATCAAGGTGTCTGGACAAAAAGTCCACCACCAGCTCCGGCGTCCAATCCGTCAGGGTACTGAGTTCATCTTTGCCCACCAGTGCGATATCGAGCAGCCTGAGCTTCTCTTGCAGGAATTTATCGCCATCCTCAATCACGAACACCTTGCCGCTGATCTTGCTGGCGAACGCTTTAACTCTTTCTTTGGGAACGGGATTCGTGATCGCCAGTGACAGAATAGATGGGTCGGCGTTTGCGGCTCGCAGCGCCTCTCTGACGATGATCTCACTTTTTCCACAAACGATGATGCCCCAATCTTCAGCGCCGCGGGTTTCGCTGATCAGATTCGAAGACTCTGCCCACTTTTGAATGGCAGGGATCCTCTCGCGGGTTGCCTTGTCATAATTTGTTCGGGCGATGCCCGGCAACAGCATCCAGTCCTGCAAATTGTCAGGGAGCCCTTTTGGCGCGACGATTCTGGGCGTTTTGGTTTCTATCAGAGCCTCGGAGTGGGCCAGGATGCCGGAGGCCAACACGATGACCGGTGTACGAAACTCTTTGCTGATGTCCGCCGCACTCCAGGCGATGTCATACATTTCCTGATGATTGCGCGGCTCCAGCACCGGCAGCCGCGAGGACGCAAAGAAATAGCGTGCATCGATCACATGCTGCGTACTCGACGGCACGTAATCGGTCACCGCAAAGATGACCAGCGCCCCGCCGTTTCCGGTGAAAAAGGCGCTGGTGGTAATCGCATCCGCCGCCTGGAACACGCCGGGGATTTTCATCGTCACCACCACGTCATGCCCGGCGGTCACATGACCCAAAGCCACTGAAACCGCGACCGCCTCATTGACCGACCAGCCGACTTTGATTTTATCCTGAGCCAGCGCCAATGCTTTGTCGATCACTTCGGTGCTCGGGGTGCCGGGGTAACCGGTCGCCGCATGGTAACCGGCATGGATCACGCCAAGCGCAAAGGCGGTATTGCCTTGCAGGATAAATTTGCTTTGGGCTGGTGCGTCGATGATTTCGTTGAATTTTGGCAT
>JBHHXT010000481.1:0-2192 GCA_046757165.1 bacterium
TCGTCATGTCCGTGGCCATCGTCTTCTTCGTGTTTTTCTTCATTGTTGACCGCAACGGCAATGCCTTTTTTTGATGGATTCGATGACATAAACCAGACGACCCCTACGCCGATGAGAAGGAGGGTGACTAATATTGGGACGACCGGCATCCCTTTTTTTTCATTATTTTCTTGTGTTTCTTTAGTGTCCATGAACAATCTCCCCATACTATTTTGTAATAAATTTTTTCCGATCCAGGCGCTCTCCGATCAATTGTTCGACATCTGCAAGCGATTGTTGGTGATCAATTTGTGCCTGTAGGTATTGTGCCCGTGCTTGCGCCAATGTTCTTTGCGCATCCAGCACATCCAGCAGGTCAAATTTTCCAAGACGGTAGCCTTCATTGACCGCCTCAAAAGTACGTTCCGCACCTGGTAGCAATTCATTTTTTAACCCTAAGGCGGCGACATGGGTCGTGGATAAAATACGATAGGCCTCTGTCAGCGCAGCTTTGATATGAAGCACAGTGGCATCTTGCTCTGCGATGGCCTTAGAATGCTGTGCCCGTGCTTCACCAATGCTGCCCTGGTTTCGATTAAAAACCGGCAGATCGATAGAAATGCCTGCTACAAATGCGGTCGCATCGGATTCATTAAACTGTCTGAAGCCACCGCCTATTGTGATGTCGGGGATGGCATTAGCCTTTTCGAGTGAGATGACTGCTTTACGCTGAGCGACTTCAATTGCCCAACGCGCGAGTTCCGGGTTATGTGACAGCCGGTCTATCAGTTGATCGAATTCAGGAAGAGCGCCGGGGACGTCCAGTACACCTTTAACAGACTGGAACTTAGGGTGGGGATTTCCCCACATCGCAGCCAAGAATTTCCGAGATGCCCGCAAGGCCTTTTTTGCTCGATCTAAGTCAATCTTAGACGAGGCAAGTGCCACATTGGCCTTGATTTCTTCAACAGGGGAAACCTTACCGGCATTCACTCGCTTTGAGACTGTCTCGGCAACCTGTCTTGCCAGTTTTAATAAATCCTCAGAGAGAGAGACCTTTTGTTGGTCGCCAAGCACTGAGATAAAACTTTTGGTCACGTCGGTGAAAAGCTCAACACGTCGGGTTTCATAATCCCAGCCGGCCAAATCGTGGTTTAGGGACGCGACTCTTTCTCTTTTACTTCTCTTACCTGCCATCTCAATCAATTGACCCAGTGAGATTGTTGTTTCTGCTTGATCCACAGCTTGAAGGGGGGATGAGCCCGCGAAATTTTCAATTTCAAAGTTGAGCTCAGGGTTGGGAAGCAAAGCCGCCTGAATCCTTGCTGCATCGCGAGCCTTCATTTCCCAGGAAAATGCCGCTAGAGATGGATTTTTCATTAAGGCGAGTGAAAGAGATTCTCGCAGGGTGAGCACTCCGCTTGGCTCTTGTATGTTTTTAGAAATTTGACCGGATTGATTCGA
The DNA here is from genome assembly GCA_046757165.1 of bacterium. Classification (GTDB taxonomy): domain Bacteria; phylum Zhuqueibacterota; class Zhuqueibacteria; order Oceanimicrobiales; family Oceanimicrobiaceae; genus JBHHXT01. The sequence goes on from JBHHXT010000481.1 coordinate 1,444, forward strand.
TCTAAATGCAGGTGTGCTTCTGATCGTATTGTCGAGTGGGCTGAACTTTTGCGTATCGGGCTGCACCTTGATCATGCAGCCGCTTAAGCTGACAGCAGAAAAAACAAGTGATAAAACAAGTGCTTTGATGGACATGGACTCCTCCAAAAATGATTAAACAGCTCTGCCCCGGCCTTACAAAAGGAACAAAACGGAAATCAAATGTGACTATAAGGGAGGAATCAGATGATGAGGATGGTCGTGCGAAGAGAAAGATGTGACTTGGTTTTTACGGGCGGTGAAAGCCCCGAGAACCGGACTTGTGTCTCCCGAGAAAAAACCGGCAAAGCATTGGGTGCGGTAAAGAAGATCTGCGCATCCGGAGTAAGCTGCGTTTTGGCACTGACCGAAAACGTATCTTCCACGGAAGAGATCTCTACTTCATGATCTCTGTGGGAGAAGTCATCTTTTTCGGAAACGCCAATCACTGCGTCCATCAGGTCATGTTGATGTATGGCGACGGAGGCTGTTTCGTGTGCGTCGTGGTTACCGGGGTGGTGGAGGAGGATACGGATTCTATTGTTGTCCTCAGAGAAAAAAACGGGGTGCGCATGGGCCAGGGCCGTGACGAAAATCGGAAGCCCTTGGACAACGCCAATTCCGGAGAACAGGAAGGTCAGAAGAAAAGAAAATATGACCAATCTTTGTTTTTGTATTCCTGAGAATAATGTTTTCATATCAACTTAAAGCTAATGACATTAGCGCTTACA
>JBHHXT010000482.1:0-2186 GCA_046757165.1 bacterium
ATCATGAGCTTGCCAAAGTTCTTGCCACTGAAAAGCATCAGCAAGGTTTCCGGGAAGGTCTCGATCCCCTCGACGATGTGCTCTTTTGATTTCAGCTTGCCTGCCGCCAACCAGTGTGCCATTTCCTTCGCCGCCTCGCCGAATCTCGGGACGTAATCAAACACAACGAAGCCTTCCATGCGGGCGCGATTGACCAGCAAGGAAAGATAATTGCTCGGCCCTTTGACCGGCGTGGTGTTGTTGTATTGCGAAATGGCGCCACAAATCTGAATCCGCGCGCCCCGGTTGATGCGCGTCAGCACGATATCGAGAATCTCGCCGCCGACGTTGTCAAAATAGATGTCGACCCCGTTGGGACAGTGTTTTTTCAGACCCTGCCGGACATCCCCGGCTTTGTAATCGATGGCGGCATCAAAGCCGAGTTCGTTTACCAGGTAGGCGCATTTGGTCTCCCCGCCGGCAATGCCGATGACTCGACACCCTTTTATCCTGGCGATCTGACCGACCACGGCGCCCACTGCCCCGGCGGCGCCTGAGACCACCACTGTTTCCCCGGCTTCAGGGTGGCCAAGATCGAGCAGCCCAAAGTACGCGGTCATGCCCGTCATGCCGAGTACGCTCAGATAAAGCGGCAGAGGCGCGACCCCGGGGTCGACTTTGACCAGCCCCTTACCGTCTGAGATTGCGTGGCTCTGCACGCCCTGCGTGCCGCTGACATGGTCGCCGGCAGCGAATTTCGGGTGGTTGGAGGCGACCACTCGACCGACTGTTCTCGCCCGCATGACGTCCCCGATGCGCACAGGCTCGATGTAGGATTTGCCCTCGTTCATCCAGCCTCGCATCGCCGGGTCGAGTGAAATGTAGAGAATCTTGATGAGAAGCTCGCCGTCCCCCGGCTCAGGGATGGCCGATTCTTCGTACTGCCAATCACTGCTCTTCGGCAATCCAACCGGCCGGGCCGCAAGTTTGTACTGTTTGTTCACTTCGCTCATAGGGTTCCTTTCTGCCTGCATCCTTTTTGAATTTTCATTTGTCATTTTCCATTTGGATGTTTGATTTTTTCATTTTCTGGCTTCGCCGCGCCAGGTCCATGCAGTTAATCAAGAGAAATAGACGCGCGAAATCGTTTCAGCCACGCACGCCGGCTTCTCCTGCCCCTCGATTTCGATGGTGATTTTGTTGATCATCTGCACCCCACCCTTGACTTCTTCAAAGAGAACGAGCGCTTTGCGGGCCCGGATTCTCGCGCCAACTTTGACGGCATTGGGGAAACGAACCTTGTTCAAGCCATAGTTGACGGCCAGTTTCACGCCTTCAAACTGCGGTTTGTCCGGGTTCACACTCTCTGTGAGATGTGGAATCAGGGATAGCGTCAGATAGCCGTGGGCGACCGTTGTCCCGAAGGGGGACTGGCTGGCGGCGCGTTCTGGCTCTGTGTGGATCCATTGCCGGTCGCAGGTCACGTCTGCAAACCGGTCGACTCTGTCCTGATCAATTGTAAACCATTGACCGACGTAGGTTTCTGTTCCGACTTCCGTTTCTAACTCGGTGATCGCTGCTTCGAGGGACATCGGCGGTATCCTTTCTGGTTTTGTTCAAATGTGTGCATCGACAGTTTCACTTCAGCGGCAGCGAATACGTGCACGTCGCATGCGCCACCGGCTCATCCTGACCGTCCGAAAAAAGTGTGATTTCCCCAAAAGCCAGGCGCTTGCCGATTTTGAGCAGTCGCGTCTCGGCAATGATATCCACTGGCGCGGGTTTTCGCAGGAAATTGATATTCAGATTCGAGGTGACCGCATCGAAGACCGGACCGATCTCGCCGAGCAGGGCAAAAAAGGTTGCTGCGTCGGTGAGCGCCATCAGCGCCGGACCGGACACCGTGTCGCCGTGCCGGAGATGACGCTGGTCAACCAGAAGCCGGACCCGGGCGCGCCTCGCACCGACTTCTTCAATGATGAATGTGCTCTTGCGATCCTCATGTCGTGCTTCGATAAAGTGCTGAATTTCTTCTTTTGTTAGACCGGCCATCTACTCTCCTACGCATTTTCCAGGGACTCTGCCTGGCCCCAAAGGTTTTGGACGCTGATTAGACAGATGAACGCTGATTTTTGTTATTTACCTCCAACCTTTTGCAAAAAATAGAACGCGGATGACACGGATCTAACGGATTGGACTAATCCTAA
>JBHHXT010000483.1:0-2185 GCA_046757165.1 bacterium
GGGAACTGAGAAGTCGAGAATTCCTTTGAAAATCGCACATCTTAGATCGCATATCCTAAATCGTATATTTTCGATTCCAGAATCTAATCTACGATTTACGAGAGCCTACAATCTCAACACTGAAGCGTTATGATTCTGATCATCCTCATGTACCTGTCCGCCATCGTGCTGGCCAATCTCACCGTCTCGGTGTTCGGGCCCCGGATAGCCGTGCTCAACGCCTTCTTGTTCATCGGCCTGGACCTGACTGCCCGCGACCGGCTGCACGAGGCGTGGCGCGGCAACAAACTGGTTTTGAAAATGGCCGGGCTCATCGCAACCGGCTCGCTTCTTTCCTACGTTTTGAGTCCGGGTGCCGGCCCGGTTGCCCTGGCTTCTCTCGCCGCCTTTGCCCTTGCGGCCACCGTCGACGCGGTCGTGTATCACTTGCTTGGGGGTTTTCCCAGGTGGCTGCGTATCAACGGCTCCAACGTGCCCAGCGCGGCTGTTGATTCCTTTGTGTTTCCGGCTCTGGCGTTCGGGTTTCCCCTGCTGTGGGATATCGTGTTCGGACAGTTCGCGGCCAAAGTCCTCGGGGGGTTTTGCTGGACGTTTGTTTTGACCGCGCTCGTCGGCCAGGAAAGGGGGAACGCGTTCAAACACGCCGGCAATGGGCGGCACAGAGATTCCTCCAGGGATCTGGAGCCCCCTGAGCGAGGGACGGCTTGAGCTGGAAACGGGGAAGGCGCGGTCCAGCCTAAACACCCGAAAAAAACTAAATCGCTCAACTCAGGAGTACTTACAACATGCCCAACGGAAACACCAATCGTCATCATGTAACGGTCATCGGCGCCGGCCTGGTCGGCTCCTTGCTGTCCATCTATCTCGCCCGGCGTGGATTCAAGGTGGATGTCTACGAGCGCCGGCCTGACATGCGCACCGTGAACATCCGCGCGGGCCGCTCCATCAACCTTGCCCTGTCGCGGCGCGGCCTGCACGCCCTGGAGGAAGTGGGCCTGAAGGAGCGAATCATGCAAATCGCCCTGCCGATGAAAGGACGCATGGTGCACGAGGTCAGCGGCGAGCAACGCCTCGTGCCCTACGGCCAGGGCGAGGCCGAAGTCATCAACGCGGTCTCACGCGGCGAGCTCAACAAGATCATCATGGACGAAGCAGAGAAGCAGGACGGAGTCACGCTGCACTTCCAGCAGCGCTGCACGAACGTGGATCTCGCTCAGGGGAGGTTGACGCTGCGAGATGAGAGTGCGCAGAAAGAGGCAACCGCCGGCTTCACCACCGTCATCGGTACGGACGGCGCGGCTTCGGCGGTACGCGATGCACTGGTCGCCACCGGTGAGGTGCAGGTCACAAAGGAGGATCTGGCGCACGGCTACAAGGAGCTCACCATCCCGCCCGGAGCCGGTGGCGAGTTTCGGCTCGACAAGAACGCGCTGCACATCTGGCCGCGCGGCATGTACATGCTCATCGCCCTGCCCAACCTGGACGGCAGCTTCACCTGCACCTTGTTCTTTCCCATGCACGGCGAAGTCAGCTTCGCCACGTTGCAGACCGAAGCGGCCGTCTCTGAATTCTTCAACCGGGAGTTTCCCGACGCCGTGCCCATGATGCCCACGCTGCTGCACGACTTCTTCGCCAACCCCACAGGCGCACTCGCCACCATCCGGTGTACCTCCTGGCACTACCGGGACAGAGCGTGCATCCTGGGTGATGCGGCCCACGCCATCGTGCCGTTCTTCGGTCAGGGCATGAACTGCGGTTTCGAAGACTGCTCCGTCCTGAACGCATGCATCGGCACGCACGCACCGGATTGGCAAAAGACCTTTGCGGAGTTCGTCAAGCTGCGCAAGGTCAACACCGACGCAGTTGCAGTGCTTTCGCTCGCCAACTACGTCGAGATGCGCGACCTGGTCGCCGACCCGAAATTTGCGCTGAAAAAAGAAGTGGAATTCGCTCTCGAGCGCACGTTCCCACATCTCTTCATTCCGAAATACTCCATGGTCTCGTTCCATCGCATCCCCTACTCAACCGCTCTCGAGAAAGGCAAAATCCAGGAACAAATACTGCAAGAGCTTTGCGCCCCCATCGCGACCATCGAGGACGTCGACTGGGACATGGCGGAAAAACTTTTGAAATCGAGGATCGATAATCGATGATCGATAATCGAGGATCGACGATTGTCCGCCCC
>JBHHXT010000484.1:0-2174 GCA_046757165.1 bacterium
CGGGTGCAGACGCATTCTAAGCTTCTGCTTGTGCGCAGCCTGAATACCTGCGGTACTCCCCGTTTCAAAAAACTTTTGCAGTCCTTTGTGCTTGAATGATTTGACCATGCAAACAGAATATAGTACATTTTGCGCAACAGGCAACAGAGAAGTTCAAGAATATTCTGTCGCCGGTGATTGTCAACCCGTTTGTGGTCAGGGGCTCGAGGTCGGCTCGATCATGCCTCTCTCGGCCATCAATTCTTCGATTTCATGCACCTCGCGCGGCACTTCTTGGCTCAGGTTGACGTGCCCGGTGTCCGTGACCAGAATGTCATCCTCGATGCGAACGCCAATGTGCATGTATTTTTCCACCTTCTTACGGATGGAAGCCACCTTTTGTTCAGAATAGCCTTTTTCGCGCATCTTGTCGAACACATCGGGACGGACGTAGAGTCCGGGCTCGATGGTGAAGACCATGCCCGGCTCCAGCAGGACAGATTCGCCGTTTTTCGTATAGGCGCCGACGTCGTGCACCTCCAAACCCAGCCAGTGCGCATAGCCGTGCAGCGAGAAGATGCGGTAGTCCGCCTTGTCCCGGATAAATCCCAGCTTGACCAGGCCACGGCCGAGGATATCACTGATTCTCTCATCCAGCGCACTTTTGGTGATCCCGGGTTTGACCATGTCGATGGCGGCTTGTTGCGCTTGCAGCACAATGTCGTAGATGTCCCGCTGCTCTTTTGTGAATTTGCCGCTGACCGGCACGCTGCGTGTGATGTCCGCCGAGTAGTAGCCGTATTCAGCCGCACAGTCCATCAAAATCACCTCACCGGCCTGCATCTGACGCGTGTTCTTGTTGTAGTGCAAGATGGTGCTGTTGGGCCCGGAGCCGACGATGCAGGGGTAGCCGTTGCGCGGCGAGCCATTCTTGCGGTAGACATACTCGAACACCGCCTGAATCTCATATTCATAAAGCCCCGGTTCGATCGACTTGATGGCCTCGATAAACGCCGCTGCCGATATATCGATCGCTTTCTTGAATCCCATCTGCCAGTCGCCGTCGTTTTTCAGCAACCGCATCTGGCTGAGAATGGGCGTCGGGTCGAGGATGGCCCAGTTGCCGCGGCTGCGCCCTTCGACTAACCTCTGGCGGATGATTTGGTCGGTGTCCGGGTTGAGGCCAAAGGGGTAGTAGACCGGTCGGTCGTGTTCGATCAGATGCCGGAGGTTGGTCTCGAGGTCGTCAATGTAGTATGCCGTGTCGGCCCGAAAGGTTGCCATGGCGCCCTCGCTCCCGGCCCTGGGGCCATCATAGGTCTCACGCCGGCGGTTGCGCTTTCTGACGAACATGACGAACTTGTGTTTCGCAGCAGAAGGGTTGATAAACAAGACTGCTTCCGGCTCTTCGAAACCGCTGAGATAGTAGAAATTGCTCTCCTGACGGTAGACGTATTCAATGTCCAGATTACGCAGGTAAACCGGCTTGCTGGGGAAAATAGCCACGGAACCGGGCTGCATTTTTTCCATGAAAGCCGATCGCCGGGTCTCGAAGATTTCCATCTTGTTCTCGAGCGGCTGCCCGAGAACGCTGCTCGAGCTCAAAAAAAGCAGGAAGGACAAACTTAGTGTGCGCATGGATCGCTCCTTTCGATAGATTGACAAATGTAACATTCCGGTCACTAAACAGCAAGGGCAAAGTTCCGCTTTGTTGAATGTCTCCCCATTTTGATAACACTCTTGGTGGTTTCGGCGAAACTCCGGTGGTTTTCCAGGGCAGGGTGAGACATCCAGGTACGGGTTCGAAAAATGCCCCACAAGGAGGCAGGGCCCCATAACTGGTGGGTCGCCATTCGCGGGCGCATCCCAAATGGCTGTAGATTCCACCTTCGCAGCCGGGGGTGTCCCAGAAGCTCCGAAATGTCATTCCGACCGAAGGGAGGAATCTGACTGTGCACCAATCGTAGGGTTTTGGAAAACAATTTCTTACGCCGCAGTCCATTGCCCTAAAAGATTTCTCGCATTCGCTCCAAAGGACAGGCACAGGGATCTTTTTGGACAGTCCCGGTTATCTTCCGCATGGTGATTCATCTTTAATGTCCACGCTGCCCAGCAGCTTTTGTGACAGAAAGACTGAGCCTTTCTTAGAAGCGTGTTTCCCCCCACCCCGGCAAGCTGAAGCTTGAACACCGACC
>JBHHXT010000485.1:0-2168 GCA_046757165.1 bacterium
GCCGTCATTTCAGTGGGAGAATTCAATAAATTTGATCACCCCCATCCACCTGCGTTAACCAGATTAAATTCGACCGGGGCTAAAATATTTCGAACAGACCAAAATGCTGCCGTTATTCTTAAGACCAATGGTAAAAGAATAAAACAAATTGCTTGGAAATGAATTAATATTGAAACTCTCTTGTAAACTTGCCGTATTTAAACAAGCAATTTACCACAAAGCATTCCCGAAACCACACGGTTATTCTAAGTATGGTAATTGTCTAAAGTCGCCGTGCTCCTCTTATTAAACTAAAATTTATCGTTAGACCTATCGTAAGACATAACTCACAAAAAAATCGTCATAAGGTCTCTAAGGACATTTATGACCTACATTTAAGTCATAAAGTCTTTGAGGACATTTGTGGCCTACATTTAAGTAATTTACATTTTCATAGGGCTTCACAAAATTCAGGGATTGAAATTAGGTAGAAAGGACTTAATAAAGCGGACTTGTTCTTTGAAATCGTTTTTAGCGGCGGTCAACGCAACTAATAAGACGGTGATATGAGCGATGGTGCAGTGATTAGCCGTGGCATTTAATCCGACGACCGATGGATTCTGCATACAAATGGTTAGCAAGCGGGAGAAGACTCTCTCGGCGCTGGTTCTAAGATTCGCATCTTTTTTGAAGGCTTCGGAGCCGTAGTCGATTTCTTTTCTTATGTCGTCATCGATTCGCTTGTAGGCATAGCAGCCTTTCTGAGAGAAGAATTTTGGATGGAAGATTGGGCAGACGATATATTGCTTTTGAATCTTTTTGGAATGATACACTGGACAGACCCATTTCTGGCGCCATCGGTCTTGGGATTTGTCATAGAAGGTGCCTCTGGAGAGCATTTCGAGATTGGCTTCGCAGATTCGATTGCCCGACTTAGAGTATTGAATTTCTTTGTCACCGTCGTGTTGGGTATTTCTGGGATTTTGGGCGATTCTGGGTTTTGCCTTAAGGGCATGGATGACATATTTGAGAATAGCGGCGGTATCATAGATGCCATCGGCCATGACTGCTTTGATGTCAAAGTTGAACTCTTTCTGTAGGAGGTCAAATATCGGAATGAACATGGTTGAATCCTGGACATTGGCCGGTTTGGTGCTTTCCCAGATGGGCAGTTCGGTTTTCGTATCGGTAATAGTATGATTCCGATATCCCCAGAAATATTGTACTTTCTTCTGGCCTTGTGGGAAGGTGATAATGACTCCCAATCGTGCCTCTCCGTCACCTTTAGGCGGAGTGGTTTTATCGAAGCGGTTTTTAGTATTGGTTTTGAGATTGTTTTCTTTGACGTTTGCTAAAATCGGACAGGAATCGATGGCCAGGTATTTCCCATCGATGAGTTGAAGTTTGATGAGCTGATGAACGATTTGATTTCTAATGAGGGTGAGTTCTTTGTGGTTGGTATCCCTGAGAAAGGCCGAGAAGCGCTCAACGCTTGGAGGCGGTTTTCTGATATCGAAGCCGCAACAAAGGGCGGCACTGGGATTGCCACGAAGCTCACAAACCAACTCGGTGAGAGTAGGGATGCTTTTGAGCGTTTTAAAGATGAGGCCATTGAGTATGGCCTCCCTCTGAATCGGTTTTCTGCCTCTCTGTTTGGTGTGGGTTAAATGTACCCCTTTGAGATTGTCGAACAACAGTTGAAGGTTCATCAGTGGATTAACGTCCAGATAATTCGAAACCGAGAATAACAGGTTTTGTCTCATGGCTAGGGGCCCTTAATTTTGTGAAGGTCGAACAATATTTGTTTTAATATGATCATTTCTGGGGAAAGAATCGAGGGGTGGAGGGCAAAAATCAGAAAAACATAACTACTAGGAAAGGAAAAAATTAACTTAGATCAAATTCACATAAAAAGTAAGGGTTTCACAAAATTCATGAGGTTAGAGAAAAGAAATTTTTTGCCCTCCACCCCCCTTTTGAGGGCTCAAAATAGGAGTGTTTTGGGCGAAAATTGCCGATTTCCATCTTTGTAATTCTATTAAAATTAATGAGTTACAAGACAGGAGGAAATTGGGGTAAAATGTGCCTTTGTAAGTTACATAAAATCAATAACTTCTGAATTTTGTGAAACCCTGTAGAAAAAAATCGCAGGAGGTAAAAAATGAGGAAACTACTTATTCTTTTACTGC
>JBHHXT010000486.1:0-2121 GCA_046757165.1 bacterium
TCTCATGGATCGCTTTGAGGTCAGCAACCTGGAATACCAGCGCTTCGTGGACGCCAGCGGCTACGAAAACCAGGCCTTTTGGAAACATCCTTTTCGCAAGGATGGCCGCGAGTTGTCCTGGGAGGAAGCAACGGCGCTTTTTGTAGACAAGACCGGGCAGCCTGGCCCCTCTACCTGGGAAGTCGGAGATTTCCCGGAGGGAGAAGCGGCCTACCCTGTGACCGGGGTCAGTTGGTACGAAGCTGCCGCCTACGCCGAGTTTGCCGGCAAGAGTCTGCCCACAATTTATCACTGGGACCGGGTGGCGTTTACCTGGGCCAGCCCGGCGATCGTGCCGTTGAGTAATCTCACCGCCAAAGGGTTGCTGCCGGTGGGGGAAAGCAACAGCATCAACCGCTTCGGCATCTTCGACCTGGCAGGAAACGTGCGGGAATGGTGCGTCAATCAGAGCAGTCGAGGCGGGCGCTTCATTCTCGGCGGCGGCTGGAACGACCCGGCCTATGCCTTCAACGACGCCTACGCGCAATCCGAATTCGACCGCTCGGCAACCAATGGCTTTCGCTGCATTCGCTATTTGCAGGGTGAGGCGAACCACGCCGATCTGGAGCAGAACATCAAATTGCCCTTTCGGGATTTCATGCGCGAGAAACCGGTTTCCGACACCACGTTCAAACTTTTTCTACGCCAATACGCTTATGACAAGACGCCACTCAACGCTGTTATCGAGGCGGAACGAGAAAGCGATGACTGGATTCGTCAGAAAATTATCTTTGACGCCGCCTACGGCAACGAGCGCATGATAGCGTATTTATTTCTTCCCAAAAACGCCAAACCACCTTTTCAGACCGTGATCTACTTCCCCGGCTCCGGCACCATTCACACCCGCTCGAGCGAATCGCTGAACCCGGGATCGAGAGACTTTATCCTGAAAAGCGGCCGCGCGCTGATGGTCCCTATTTACAAAAGCACCTTCGAACGGGGAGACGCCCTGCATTCCGACTATCCGAATGAGAGCAACTTCTGGAAAGAGCACGTGATCATGTGGGCCAAGGATTTCAGCCGGTCTGTCGATTATCTGGAAACCCGCGAAGACATCGACGCCAACAAACTGGTCTACTACGGCGTGAGTTGGGGCGGCGCCATGGGCGGCATCATCCCAGGCGTCGAGAAGCGCATCAAAACCACCGTTCTGGTGGTTGCCGGACTGCTCTTTCAGCCCGCTCTTCCGGAAGTCGAACCGGTTAATTTTCTGCCCAGGATTACCATGCCGGTGCTCATGCTCAACGGCAAATATGACTTTTTCTTTCCCTACGAAACCGCGCAGAGACCGTTTTTCGAATTGCTGGGAACGCCAAAGCGGGACAAGAAGATGGTTGTTTATGGCGGCGGGCATTCGGTGCCGCGCACGGAATTAGCCAAGGAGATGCTTGCCTGGTTGGACCAGTATCTCGGATCTATAGCAAAAGTAGAGCAAACTAAATGATCGGTAAAACAATCCTTCATTACAAAATCACAGAAAAACTCGGCGAAGGCGGAATGGGCGAGGTCTACAAAGCCGAGGATACCAAACTCAAGCGCGACGTGGCTATCAAATTCCTGCCGCGGCAAATCGCCGCCGGCCTGCAAACCGCCCACAAAAAAGGCGTCGTTCACCGGGATATCAAAAGCGCCAATATCATGATTACTGATGAGGATCAGGTGAAAATCATGGACTTCGGGTTGGCTAAGTTAGCGGGACAGACGATGCTCACGAAAAGCGGTACCACGCTGGGTACCGTAGCCTACATGTCTCCTGAGCAAGCACGCGGAGAAAAAGTCGACCAGCGCACGGACATCTGGTCCTTCGGCGTGGTCTTGTATGAAATGCTCACTGGCCAGCTCCCTTTCAAAGGCGATTATGAACAGGCGGTGATGTATTCGATTATGAACGAAGAGCCGGAACCGATTGCCGAGTTCCGAAGCGACGTCCCCCTGAAATTACAGCAAACAGTAGACAAGGCCTTGCAGAAAAAACCGGACGACCGTTTTAAAGAGATGAAGGCCGTCCTCAAAGATTTGCGCGCCATTGTCAGGGAAGTCGAGTCTGGGTCGGTTGCCAGCGACAGCGAAGAAGAACAATCC
>JBHHXT010000487.1:0-2120 GCA_046757165.1 bacterium
CGCGAAGCGCTAATGACTTTCTTCGCAGCAAAGTCTGCGAAAAAATCTAGGCGCTTAAAGCGCCTACATCGACAAAGTTTTGTCGATGTAGGTCTGATTTATGTTTAAGCTGCAATTCCCAGAGTCCTGAATATGTGTCTCATTTCAGATTGTATATTTCGATAATGTTTATCAATAGGAATTTGATTTTTGGGTTTCGGCCCGGGTTTGGGTTTTGCTACTCCTGCCAGTACGGAGCTGATTATTTTTTCACGAAGGATCAGCAAAGCAGCCATGGTTCGCAATCCCTCTGGCACGGTTTCGTATCTGCGCGATTTCTCTATTTTACGAATCAAGTTTTTCCCCCGGAGCTTCTTGAGATCGTAAGCTGCCTTTCGCGGGGTATATTCACTTTCGCGGCAGCCCATACGCGCTTGCACCGCCTGAGCCAGTTGCGAGGAGGTAAATCCGTGCGGCTTAGGTGCCAAGCTGACAACCGCGCCGACCACACTTCGTATTCTGGCGCTATTGATATCGACGCCTCCGACTCGAGTTTGTCCGACGAAACCTGGTTTGGGCAGTTCATCGAGCTGGTCACCAGCAATGCAGCAAACATCCAGACAACTCAGTGTCTCGAGAAATCTCTCCAGAACGCCTTTCAAGCAAGAGATGATCTGCGGGAGATTATCGAGCGAACGACGGTAGCCCAGAGCTTTTGCATTGTGAACAATCACCTCGACCCGGAGCACGCGTTCGCCTTTGGAATAAATCTTGACAGTCAGGGCGCCGAAATGAATCTTAAAGACCGTCAAGTCATACGCAGGTCTCTCGATAACGAACTCCAAACGAGGTTTTTTGTGTCTGGTTCGAGCAGGTCGTTTTTTAACTCCGAAGATTGTTTTGACCCGTTTGACATCCAATTCCTTGCGGGTATGGTCTATAACGGCATTGAAGATCTGGTCCAATTCTCTACCTCTGGTGAACAAGAGATTACGGCTGTACTCTGCCTGAAAAGTAAAAAACCGATAACGAAAGCCACTTCGTTGTTGCTCATCGGAGTCCAGAGCGAAACACAGACACGAAGAATAAATCCAACGCTCACACACCTCGGTCAAGCGCCCTATGGCCCCATCAGGATGGGACGAGGTCTCTGCGACAAGTCCAAGGCGGTGAGCGTCGGTAATTTCTGTAAAACAGTTACCTTCCTTAGTGAACTCGATGCCCTCCTTTTGGGCTTGACGTGCGACATACTCATGGCCATTCAACATAATTTGTGCCTTGAAAGGAGCATGGCCACACATCTTGATAGTGATATGGCCCCATTCCGGGTCCATGATATGAAACGAATAATGGTTGACATAAGGCAAGGGCTTTTTTTTAGCAATGTTGATGATTTTGTCATTCTCTTTGGAACGCTGAATATCAAAAACAGTCGCTGGGGCGCGCGCAATAACAATCAGAAAGACGCCGACAAAGTTTGGGTTCTCCGGAAGGTATTTTTGGGCGATGTCACGTTTTTGCTCGCCGTGACACTTTTCTATTGGTATGTTGTTTTCACTGGCGTATGCCCTAATTCGGCGGCTCACCCGTCCGGCAAAACGCATCAGATGGGCATTGTCCAGTTCATCATCAGAGCCTTTGAGCAGTCGCCACCAAGAACGAAAGCCGGCCGGAGAATGGCCGGGCAAAAAATAAGCGTTCAGTACGATGCGGTCTACGCAATCATAGGTTGCATCAAGCTGCTCTGAATAGTAATCGCTAAATGAATCTGCCATTGAGGTTGCTCCTTTGCGTATCAAAAAAGAAAAAAGCAAACAGCACGAGGCGCCAGAGCCTTCCCGTCTGTTCGAGGGAAGGGGGGAGAAAAAGGAAAGCGACAGCTCGAGTATGCCGTCGCCTTCCCGTCTGTTCGGATGCCCCTGGCATCCGCTCAAAGGTAAAGGCTTCATTGCAATTTGTCAAACAAATCAAAGGCTCTCAATGAGAATTCATAACTCGAAATGATCACGAGGCTCAAAAAACATCGATCAACATATATTACTGCCCCGAAGGGGCCACGTCGTCCGCGCGAAGTCGCGGACGACGCCTAGAGACTTAGTAGGAATAATATGCCGACAACAGGTCGAATAATACCACGCTGG
>JBHHXT010000488.1:0-2108 GCA_046757165.1 bacterium
AGAACAAGACATATGAATTTTTTGGCGCCTGGCTTACCCCCGAAGCGGAGACAGCATGCCATCGGTCAGTTAGGGGAGATGCTTCCAGCCTGTAGGCCTCTTGCAGGCAAGATGCCTGAAATACACTACCCGTAACTGACCGATGACTCCGCCATGACTTTTATTCTTGCTTTTATAAAGTAATTATTACTAAATTTTCCTCAAAGAACTCAACGCTCCTCCGCCGATTCTATCAGTTATATCGCAGCGCTCGACCTTCATCATTTAAGTGATATCGAACAATCGGCTCCATTTTTGACAATAGAAAGATTCGGGCCATGAAACAGAACTCCAAAAGCGATAGCCTCGAGCGTATCGTGCTCAACATGACATCCAGCCTTGACCTGCATGACGTTCTCACCTCTATTACCCAGGGTCTGGTGGATGAGCTCGATGCTGCTTTTGCACGCATTTGGTTACTAGGCCCGGGCGACTTGTGCGCGGAATGCTACAAAGCGGACAGCTGTGCAAACCGAGAGCGCTGTCTGCACCTTCGGGCTAGCGCCGGACTATACACACGCATAAACGGCGAGTATCGCCGCGTTCCACTCGGTGCATTCAAGATCGGTTTCATCGCTCAAAATCGGGAACCGGTGGTGACCAATGATGCACAAGAAGACAAACGGTTGCCCAATAAAACATGGTTAAAGGAAAATGAACTGCGTTCTTTTGCTGGTTATCCTCTCGTTTTTAGAGACGACCTTTTAGGCGTCATTGCCATGTTCAGTCGGCGGGTCATGACGCCTGAAGAATTTGATCGTATGGCCGTCTTTGCAAACCAGGCTGCCGTTGCAATTAAGAACGCTCAACTTTTCGAGACGGTGAAAGAGAGCGAGGCTGAGAGTAAAGCGATTATCGAAGCAACTCCGAATCCGCTATTTATCACTCGTAAAAGCGATGGTCGTATTTTGTATGCCAATGCTCATTTTGGTGCGGTCTTTGGTCTTTCCCCGGAGAAATTGCTCGGGCGGAAAGCGCCCGACCTGTATTATGATCCTGCCGACCGTCAAAAGCTTCTCTCGGAAATCTCGAATTCCGGTCTTGTTCAGGGTTATGAAGTTCAGGTTAAGAGAATAGATGGTGCCCCGCTCTGGGTAAGTATGTCTGTGCAGCCTCTACTCTTTCAGAAAGAACAAGCTCTTATCACCATACTTAGTGATATCAATGATCGGAAAATGACTGAATTCGCTTTGCGAGAGCTCCAGAGGAAGAGCGATCTCATTTTGAAGTCCGCAGGGGAAGGAATATACGGCCTCGACCTGGAAGGAAACACGACGTTCGTGAACCCTTCAGCAGCAGCAATTTTGGGATGGAAACCAGAAGAGTTGCTGGGCAAACCCCAACATGCGGTCATTCATCACACCAGGCCGGATGGCTCACCCTATCCCAGAGAAGAATGCCCCATTTATGCCGCTTTCAAAGACGGCCTGGTTCACACCGTGACCGATGAACTATTTTGGCGAAAAGACGGAACCAGTCTGCCGGTCGAATATACCAGCACGCCCATTCGCGATGATGTAAACAATCTGGTGGGCGCTGTGGTCATCTTTCGCGACATCACGGAGCGGAAAAAGGCTGAAAAAGAACTGCGTGAAAGTCGGGCGCGTTTTGCCGGGATTTTAGACATTGCCAGAGAAGCCATTATTTCTACGGATGAATCCGGACATATCGTCATATTCAACAAGGGCGCTGAGGCAATCTTCAACTATTCGCAAGATGAGATGCTCGGGAAATCCATCGACTCTCTTATTCCGAAAAAGTTCCATGAGGTGCACCGCGGTCATATTGCTGAATTTGTTAGCTCTAACTTGACAACCCACTTAATCGGGCAGAGAAAAGAAATATTTGGCCGTCGTAAGAACGGGGAGGTATTTCCAGGGGAGGCTTCCATTTCAAAATTACAATTGGATGGCCAGTTGATCCTGACTGTTATTTTACGAGATATCACCAAGCGCAAAGAGGCAGAAAGGGCCCTGCGGGATGCAATTAAGGAAATTGAACAATTAAAGGACCAACTGCAGGCCGAAAATGTTTACTTACAAGAAGAAATCAAGCTCGAGCACAACTTT
>JBHHXT010000489.1:0-2081 GCA_046757165.1 bacterium
ACTGATAAAATGGCCGGCCGCGAGATTCCTTTTTATCGTCTCGCGGGCTTGGGTGGAACCGACAATCTGCGCGGATATAGACCCGTTCGCTTTCGGGATGAGGATTTGATGCTTTTAAGCGCCGAGTACCGCTTTCCAGTCAATTTGTATGCAGTTGTTTATGGCTTTTTTGAGGAGGGTCGGGTTTTCAACAATATTTTTGATGAGTTTACTTTCAATGATTTCAAGTATTCTGCCGGCGGTGGACTGCGATTTAGGGCAAGAAATGGGAATTTGACGGCAATTCTTGAAATGGCCAAATCTAAAGAACAGACCAGACTTATCTTTGGCTTAAATACGGATTTGAGGAGGTTTTGAAGATGCAGAGAATTATGAAAAATCTCACGCCGGCTTTTTTTGTTTTGCTTGTGACAATAGGCAGCATGCAGTGTGCCTCACCCAGGCATTATAAATTGAGACCAATCATTACTGAAGAGAATGACAAGAAGTCCATACCAAAACCGAAAGGCCAAACCGTCAGCATTTATGAAGATGCTATTGAAAATATGCTCGGACGTGAAGCAGACGAGTATGGCAACCTCTCATGGCACAGTAGAAAACTAACCAATAATCATAAACAGGCCAAAAATACCAACGCACTGGATGAAGTGCCGAATTCCTCATGGTTCACCAACCGAAATGGCAAATATCCGATGTCCCTGGATGAATTAAAGCGCGGCCCCAACAAAGGCTCAGGCCCTTATTTGCAAGGCCCGCTTACTGTTATTGCAGCTAAGGTCGAGGGTGTTTCACCGGGATTTACGATTAAGGATCACAGGGGCGATGTCTATTTTATCAAATTTGATGCGAAGGGTTATCCCCAGTTGAATACCGCTGCAGAGGTAATTTCATCAAAGTTTGTTTACGCATCGGGTTACAATATACCGGAAAACTACTTGACTGTGCTCGATCCAAAGCGACTGCAAATTGCAAATGGCGTTACTGTAAAAAATCGCTGGGGCAGAGACGTACCCATGACATTTGAGTTTGTTAAAAAAGTGTTGGAGAAAGTTAACCCGAACCCGGACGGCACATACCGAGTTGTAGCAAGCAAATTGCTTGAAGGGGAACCTATTGGCCCCTTTCAATTCACAGGTCGTCGCAGGGATGACCCTAATGATCATATTAACCACAATCACCGCAGAGAGCTTAGGGGGTATAAGGTAATTGCTGCCTGGTTAAATAACAACGACGTGAAAGCCAACAATACCTTAGATATGTATGTTGAAAAAGACGACAAATATTTTGTTAAGCATTACATGATCGATTTTGGGACATCGCTTGGTAGCAGCGGTTATGGTGTAGGTGGCCAGAGTCGCGGTCATAAAGGGGCGTTCGATTTGGGCCACATGCTGAAAAAAACGCTTAGTTTGGGGTTATGGGTAGAGCCCTGGGAGAAAGAGCCAAGATTGGTCAGCCGCTCAGTTGGATATTTTGAGTCAAGACTTTTTAACCCTGAGGATTATGCGCAGCTTGTTCCAAATCTCGCCTTTCAAAAGGCTACGGAGCTGGATGGATTTTGGGGCGCGAAAATCGTGATGTCTTTCACCGACGAACAAATTCGTGCAATTGTCGAAACGGGAAAATATGGGAATCAAGAAGATGAAGATTATGTTGTGAGAACCCTCATTGAGCGGCGAGATAAAATCGGCCAGTATTGGTACGATACAGTGAATCCGCTTGATAATTTTCGATTTGCTCAAACCAATGGGTCGAATGGACATCAGAGTGGGATCATTGAATTTGATGACCTTTCTGTTGAAGCCGGCTTTGAAGATGCCTTAGAAACCACATATCGTAATAAACTGCAATACCGCGGCAAAGACTTAACAGAGTACAAAACGAAAAGGAATCCAGTTTTGTCATTCACGACTGAAATGAATGAAGTCATAGATAACCTTTTTGAGGGGAAAGATGCCGTGAAGGAGGAGGACCAGATTCTAACCTTCGCTATTCAAACTCGGAGAGGCAAACGAGGTGGTTGGGGAAAGCGTGTCAAGGTTCACTTTTACACCACACTCAATCATGAGAATAATGGACAG
>JBHHXT010000490.1:0-2080 GCA_046757165.1 bacterium
TGACCCAGCTCGGCACGACATTAGGTACCATTGCTTATATGTCTCCGGAGCAGGCACAGGGGCAGAAAGTCGACCACCGCTCCGACATCTGGTCGCTCGGAGTTGTTTTGTACGAGATGATTTCCGGGCAAATGCCCTTCAAAGGCGATTACGAGCAGGCGATAATCTATTCCATTCAAAATGAAGACCCTGAGCCGCTGACTGCTTTGCGCACAGGTGTGCCAATCGCACTGGACGGTATCATTGCTAAGGCGCTGGCCAAAGACCGAGACACCCGCTACCAGCACGTGGATGAACTGCCTGCGGATTTGAAGGCGATAGATGTTGCCTCACTCAGTCGGTCGCGGATTTCTACTGCGCGCAAACCTTCCCAAGGTTTGAAACCTTCGGAAGGATCAAAGTTGCCTTGGCTCGTCGCTGCTTTGATGACCTTACTCGCCGCGGCCGGTCTTTGGTATGGCTGGCGGGCAAAGAGTGGCGACCGGCCTATCACCGGGGTCAAGCATGTCACCCTGCCACTTACCCCGTCGGATGGATTGACCGGACGTTTTGCCCTTTCTCCGGACGGCACGATGCTGGTATTCGACGGCAGATCGGAAGAAGGAAATCGGCTCTTTCTACGTCATCTAAACAAGAAGGAGGCCGTAGCGCTGGCCGGCACGGAGGGCGGGGTAAGGCCATTCTTCTCACCAGACGGTAAATGGATCGGTTTTGCAACGCCGACAAAACTAAAAAAAGTGTCGGTGGAAGGTGGGTCGCCGGTGGATATTTGTGACGCCTCCGTCGGGGATGCAAGTTGGGGCGCCAGGGATGAGATTATTTTCAGCCAGGCATCATCCGGCAGTCCGTGGGAACTTATGCGTGTACCGGCGCAGGGCGGGCTCCCTGAACCTCTTCCGACCGAAGAATCCGACACCAGAGGAAGAGTTGATTGGCCGCAAGTTTTGCCGGATGGCCGCCATGTCCTGTTCACTTCTATCCCAGCATCAGGGAGCATTGCCGAGGCCAGTATCGTCGTGAAATCGATCGAAAGCGGTGAAAAGCGTACTCTCTTCAGGGGAGGCACGAATCCTTACTACTTACCTACAGGTCATATCACCTTCATTCGTTCCGAAACCTTGATGGCCGTTCCGTTCGATCTCGAAAGCCTCACGATCACGGGACCTGCCAGCCCGTTATCCGAAAATATATATACAAACCCAGATTTTCCCCAATTCTTCACAATCTCGATGGATGGCACGTTGATCTATCTCCCCACCGAAGAGAATCAGGTGAGGGGACTGGTTTGGGTTGACCGTCAGGGTGGGATTACTGCTGTTCCGGCGCCGGCCCATGTCTACTGGGATCCTCGTCTATCAACGAATGGTCGGCGCGTGGCGCTTAATGCTCGTGAAAGCGGCAACGAAATTTGGGTCTACGAACTTGCCCGCGGCACGCTGACGCGCCTCACTTTCAATCCTGGCGAGGATGAAACCGCATTCTGGTCGCCGGATGGCCGCTGGATCGCATTTGCTTCTTCAAGAGCCGGTCAACCGCGGACTGTATTTCGCAAGCTGGCGGATGGCAGCGGTGCCCCGGAGCCCTTGTGGACGAGCGACCACCACGTCCATGTGGAGTGCTGGTCAGCGGACGGGCATTCGATTATCGTGATGGATCGTGATCCAAATACCCTTGACGACCTCTGGCTTCTCAGCCTTGGTGACGAGATTTCTGCGCGGCCGCTCCTGCAAACCCAGTTCAGTGAGTGGGGAGGGAGAATCTCACCCAACGGACGCTGGTTGGCGTACACCTCGGACGAGTCGGGTCGCAACGAAGTTTATGTTCGAGCCTTTCCTGAAATGGATAGCAAGGTTCAGGTTTCCGCCAACGGCGGTTCTCAGCCGGTCTGGGCTGCTAACGGCCAGGAGCTATTCTATCGAGGCGAGGGCCATATTATCGCCGTTACTGTGGTGCCGGGTAAAAACTTTGCCGTAACATCTCCGAATCAACTGTTTTCCGACCAGTACGCCCTTCGAATAGAAAAGCATACAGGCTACGATGTTTCAAGAGATGGCAATCGGTTTCTGATGATCGAGAGCGA
>JBHHXT010000491.1:0-2076 GCA_046757165.1 bacterium
ACGTAACGATATCTTCATAGACAGCTTGGGGCTTCGAATCCCTCGGACCAGTGAACAAACATGTCAAAAAGAATCATTATTCTCTGCACGGCTGTTGCTCTGCTCTCAATAGGGTCCATAAACACTGCACAGGCCCAAAGCAGAACGGCGCTGCCCAATGATTTTGGTATTGAATTGTTGGGCAAAGGGGCGGTCTACAGCTTTTCACGCGTCATTTGAGTCAGGATTTCGATGCCTTCTACCAATCGCGGCAAGGAGAAGACTCGGACACCTCTGGTTTATTGGCATTGACTTGCGATGGCAAAGGTATTGTGATGCGCCAGGAAGATTTGCGTCCTGCGACACAAAAGGCGGCAAAATCCAGCAAACATAAGAAACAGACCCGGCTCAGCCGGGGCGAGAAACGCAATCGTAAACGCATGGCAACCGTCGCCTCAGTTTATGATATTGCCCCTCATATTCGTTCTGCTGATAGCATCATTGGCAGCAAAGAAGAACCCTCTCAACCGCCCAAACCTGGTAATAAACGGGTCTGGGCTTCGGTTGAAAAATCAGCTCGCGAGGTCATCGAACAGATGTTTGCTGAGGCCCGGCGTCGCGACCCAACATACGTTAGCAAGTTCAAATTTTGCTTGCATTTGATAAATTACCCTTGTATTTTTACGATCAGACTGGGAATATAACCTTTTAAAATTACATGAAGCGCCTCATCGACGAAGCATTACTGCGTTGGAAAACCCGGGAGAACAGAAAACCGCTGATCATTCGCGGTGCCCGGCAGGTCGGAAAAACCTACTCTGTGGAGCAATTTGGTCGTCAGCACTTCGAGAGTTTCCTGAAAATCGATTTCGAGCTGGAACGCAGCATCCACAAAGCCTTTGCAGGCGATCTAAGTGCCCAAAATTTGCTGCTGCAATTTGAAGCAGCTTACGGACAACGAATCATTCCTGGCAAAACGCTGCTATTTTTTGACGAAATTCAAGAAGGCCCTCGAGCACTCATGGCTTTGCGTTATTTTTATGAACAGATGCCCGCGCTTCATGTTATAGCCGCCGGTTCGCTGCTCGAGTTTACGTTTGACGAGATCTCGTTTCCTGTGGGCAGAGTGCAATTCCAGTGGCTTCGCCCACTCGGTTTTCGGGAATTCCTGTGGGCGATGGATATGGAACCGTTAGCGGAAAGTTTACCCAGCTTGAGTCAGGAAACTCCCCTGTCCGAAGTGATCCATGACAAATTCCTGCAACAGTTATCCACTTATTTCATCGTGGGTGGGATGCCGGAAGCGGTTTTCTCTTTCGTCCGGACCAGCTCTTTGGCCGAGGTAAAGCTGGTCCACCAATCTCTATATCGAGCTTACGTGCAGGACTTCGTGAAATACCGCAAGCGGGTCGATGTGGACTTATTGGATCATGTTTTCCAGCAACTGCCGGCCAAAACCGGCTCGCGAATCAAGTACACCGGATTGTATCCGGAAAAGCGGGTCGAAAAAATAAAAGAATCTGTGAATCACCTGGAACATGCGCTGCTGTTTCAAAAAGTGCGATCATCTACGGCACAAGGCATCCCGCTGGGCGCCAGCGCCTCGGATAAGGTATTCAAAACCATCTTTGTGGACATCGGTTTGATGCAGCATATTTGCGGGATTCCGCCGACCTCGGTGTTGGGTCAAACAAGTCTGCTGGATGTTTATCGCGGCGCGCTGGCAGAGCAGTTTGTCGGACAGGAACTTTTACTCTATGGGGGTTCCGAAAATGACAAACTGTACTACTGGAACCGTATGAAAAAAAGCAGCAGCGCCGAGGTGGATTTTCTGATCGCACGGGAAGGCGAGATCTATCCTGTAGAAGTCAAAAGCGGTCGCGCCGGGCGTTTAAAGAGCATGAAGATATTTTTGGATGAACATCCTCACTGCCCATGGGGGATGGTACTCAATACGGGAAACATTCACCGGGAGAATGAGGGCAAGCTCAGATTCATGCCGATCTACACGTTGCTGCGATTTGGATAAATTCGACATAAGTGTCTAATTTTTTTCGCAGACTTCGCTGCGAAAAAAGTCATTTAGCGCTTCGCGCC
>JBHHXT010000492.1:0-2074 GCA_046757165.1 bacterium
ATTTCTCGCTTCGCTCGAAATGGCAGGCACGAGGAACCTTTTTGGACAGCCCCGAGTTCACAGAGACAAGATAAACCAATTTAAACCAGACAAAACTGGTTGATTTTATCCTCAACGTTGTTTAGCTTACCCGTTGCGTCATCCAGACGAACATTTATTCCTGTTTTCGAGTCTTCACCTGCGTCGGTTCCGAATAGGCTCGGGATGACGGCAGTCCCACGAACGCAATACCACTGACAAAGATACGGCACAAGAGAAATCAAGGGGCTCATGTGTGGTTATGGTATTACTTCGGAACGTGTGCACTTTTTTGCAAGCCCTGACCGGCCTTTTGTTGTTTTGAAATCATGACTGTCGGGGCAAGAAACGTGCTAAATGATGCGCAGCGACTGACAATACCCGTCATTAAATCATTTGCCTTCGGCGTCATTTTAGACGGCAGCAGAATTTACCTCTGTCAATGACAGCGCAGCGTCAATAACTGATGATGATAGCACCACGGCTTGGACCACGATAAAGCAACGCATTCGGACATGTGCGGCTCCGCCGCGCCAGGATTCACCCCAAATAAATCGAGGAGAAGAAAAATGTGGCAGGTTAATCGTTCAGCCAAGGGAACGTCTCGTGCGCGCGGCCCCCGGGCGTCGGGCAAAGCCGGGGGATTTCTCGTCTTATTCCTGGCTTTCTTTTGTACTCACGTCCTCGCCCAGCGCGAGGTCGGGCGTGTGACGCTGCCTTACGCCAGCGGCAATAAGATCGTTCACATCGAGGATGTCAGCCCGGACCGCGGCAGCAAGTCTGAAGGGTATCCGACCTATGCGATGCCCTGGGGGGTCATTCACACCGTCGCCATTTCCGGCCGGCAGGAGGCCTCCAGCCCGGCCACCAGTTGGACGACTCCCAACGGGCCGGTGGTGGTAGACCATGTCGCGGCGGTCGACCCCGAGGGGCATTTGATCACCTTCTACTGGTCCCCTCACGACGGCAAAGACGCATTGCGCACCGACCGGGCCGGCTGGAAGTCCGTGGACTTGACCGAGAAGACCGGCAAGACCCTGGCCACGGAGCAGCCTTGCAGTTGGACAGTGGACGACGGCAGCGTGTTGACGGAGCACATCGCCGGCCGCGCCGCCAACGGCCATGTGTTCGACTTCTCCTGGCGGCCGGGCAAAGACTGGACCGCCCTGGATGTCAGCGCGGCAACCAATCAGACCGTTGCAGGGCCGGCGACCAGTTGGACTACCGGCTCAGGGAGCAAGGTCGACCAGAACCTCGCCGCCAGAAGCGCGAAAAATGAATTGATTTTGTTTTGGCGCAAGCCGGGCGCCAGTTGGCAGAAGCTCAATCTGTCGACGGCAGCCGGTCAAAAAATCTTTGGTCCGCCCACGGGTTGGGTCATGGGCAACGGCACGGAGCGTATCGCTGCCCGCGGAAACGCGAACAATTTACTGCTGTTCACGCGACAATCCGGCGGCAGTTGGGTGGTGCAGGACATCACCGCCAGGACGCAGGTCAAGCAGCGAATCAGCAGCCGGGTGACAGGTTGGGATATCGGCGGCGTGCAGTACATTGCGGCGCGGGCGCCGAACGACCATCTCGTGGTCTTCACGGAAAGCACCATCGATCCCGCCTGGCTGGTCGAAGATGTGACCGCGGCCACCAACGGCCGGGAGATCGTCGATGCGCCCGTGCACTGGCTCACACGCGAGGGCTCGACCACGGTCACCCATCTGGCGGCGCCCGGGCCGGGTGTGACCAACTTTTTTCAAAAGGACCATGTGTTGCTCTTTGCCCGCAAAGGCTCCGGATTTTGGAGCTTCTCCGACCTGACCGAAACGACGGGCGTGCGCATCGGTGTTCCCCTGACCGCCTGGACAACGGCCACCTCACCGGGTGGTCAGCCCGCGTTCGAGCACCTGGCCGCGCCAACTCTGGACGGCCGGTTGCATGCGTTCAACAGCAAAGTTCAGCCGGAAAAGTGGAGCGCCGTCGACGTCTCCGACCGCAGCGCCGGAAGGGTCGTCTTTGTAGCCACACCCTATGCCGGGGTGTGGATTTCGGAAGACTACGGCTT
>JBHHXT010000493.1:0-2070 GCA_046757165.1 bacterium
GAAAAGGCAACCGTGCTTTTTGACCCGGAACGGGTGTCTCCCGCTAAATTGGTGGAAACCGTGAAAGAGGTTGGATATATGCCCGTTATCGAAAAGGTCATTCTGCCAATTTCAGGCATGAGCTGTGCCAGTTGCGTGCAAAAGATCGAAACCGCCCTGCAACGAACGCCGGGGGTTGTTTCCGTCGGCGTTAACTTTGCGACTGAAAAGGCTACGGTGACGTATCTTTCGTCACAGGTGAGTATTCGAGACTTGAAAAAGGTGGTGCGCGATGCTGGTTATGAGGTTCTGGAAATTGAAGAGGGTGCGGATGTCATGGACCGGGAGAAAATAGCTCGAGAAAAGGAAATCCGCACCTTGCGCACCAGACTGATAATCGGAGCGGCTCTAAGTCTCCCGATTTTTCTGGGTAGCTTCACAGAATGGCTAACGTGGGTTCCGAAAATATTGAGCAACTTTTGGGTGATGCTTGTTTTGACAACGCCTGTGCAGTTCTGGGTGGGCTGGCAGTTTTATCGCGGCTTCTGGGCGGCCTTGAAGCATAAAACTGCGGATATGAACACGTTGATTGCTGTGGGTACATCGGCGGCCTATCTTTACAGTTTGGCAGCGACAATTTTCCCGGAGTTCTTCACCGCAGCCGGCCAGCAGCCCAAGGTCTATTTCGATACCGCAGCCATCATCATTACTCTCATTCTTCTGGGTCGCTATCTGGAGGCCATCGCCAAAGGGCAAACCAGTGAGGCCATCAAAAAGCTCATGGGTTTGCAGCCCAGGACGGCGCGCGTGGTCAGAAATGGAGAAGAGGTCGACATCCCGGTGGAAGAAGTTCAAATTGATGATGTGGTTGTTGTCCGGCCAGGTGAGAAGGTTCCCGTGGATGGGACTATCGTCGAGGGGCACTCGGCTTTGGATGAATCGATGCTTACCGGAGAAAGTCTGCCAGTGGATAAGACCATCGGCGATGAGGTCATCGGGGCGACCATCAACAAAACCGGTTCGTTTAAATTCAAAACCACCAAAGTGGGCAAAGATACGGCTCTGGCGCAGATCATCAAGTTGGTGGAAGAGGCGCAGGGTTCCAAAGCGCCCATCCAGCGCCTGGCGGACAAAATCAGCGGTATTTTTGTGCCCATTGTCCTTGGCATTGCTTTGGTGACTTTTGTTGTCTGGTGGATCTTTGGACCGGTCCCGGCCTTTACGTTTGCGTTACTGAACTTTGTCGCCGTCCTGATCATCGCGTGTCCCTGTGCTCTTGGACTGGCGACACCTACGGCCATCATGGTTGGCACTGGCAAAGGAGCTGAAAATGGCATCCTGATCAAAGGCGGCGAAAGTCTCGAAACGGCTCATCGTCTGAATACCATCATATTTGACAAAACCGGCACGTTGACCAAGGGCGAACCGGAAGTGACAGACATTGTACTCTGCAACGGTTATCAAGAGGAGACAGTTTTACGATTAGCGTCTTCCGCGGAGAAATTTTCAGAGCATCCTCTTGGGGAGGCCATCGTGAAACGTTCGAAAGTTCGGGGGCTGAGGATTGATGATCCCACAGAATTCAATGCCATACCGGGTCACGGTATCGAAGCCACCGTAAATGGAAATCTTGTTCTGTTAGGAAACCGCAAGTTGATGCAGAAACGAGCCGTGGAGTTAGGCATCCTTGAAGCAAAGGCTGAGGCGTTATCTAATGAAGGAAAGACACCCATGTTTGTGGCGGAGAATGGTCAGGCTGCCGGCATCGTGGCCGTGGCGGATACGCTTAAGGAACAGTCGGTGAAGGCGGTTGCAGCCCTGCATCAATTGGGTGTCGAGGTTGCCATGATTACCGGTGACAACCGGCGGACTGCTGAGGCCATTGCCCGTCAGGTTGGCATCGACCGGGTGTTGGCTGAAGTCTTGCCCGAAGATAAGGCACGTGAAGTGAAGAAGCTACAGGACGAAGGTAGGGTGACGGCTATGGTCGGGGACGGTATCAACGACGCACCCGCATTGGCACAGGCGGATATCGGCATCGCCATTGGCACGGGCACAGATGTGGCTATGGAAGCTTCGGACATCACTCTG
>JBHHXT010000494.1:0-2050 GCA_046757165.1 bacterium
CAAATCGGGCAGGGCGGCATGGGCGTGGTTTACAAAGCCGAGGACACCAAACTCGAACGCACGGTCGCGCTGAAATTTCTGTCGCAAAGTCTCATCGGCGGCGAGGAGGAAAACGAGCGCTTTAAACGCGAAGCCAGGGCCGCCGCGGCGTTGAACCATCCGAACATCGCCACGATTTACGCCATCGAAGAATTTGAGGACGAGATGTTCATCGTCATGGAATACATCGAAGGCCGGGAGTTGAAATCGATAATCGACGATCGACAATTGTCGATTGACGATATTCGTGACTACGCTGCACAAATCGCCGCAGGTTTGCAGGCGGCGCACAAAAAAGGCGTCACTCACCGCGACATCAAAAGCGCCAACATTATGATCACAGATGAGGGCCAGGTCAGAATCATGGATTTCGGGCTGGCGAAGCTCGGCGGCGGGGCACAGTTGACGAAAGATCATTCCACACTCGGCACGGCGGCTTACATGTCGCCGGAGCAGGCGCAGGGTTTGAAAACGGACCACCGCACGGATATTTGGGCATTTGGCGTGGTGCTTTATGAAATGCTGACCGGTGAGCTACCGTTCAAAGGCGACTATGAACCGGCGGTGATTTATTCGATTTTGAATGTGGAGCCGGAATATCCCGACGGCCTCCCGACAGGTTTGCAACCAATCCTTGAAAAAACGTTAGCAAAAAATCCTGCCGACCGTTACCATGACACAACCGCAATGCTCTCAGATCTCGAATCCGCAAAAGAGGAAACGCCTAAAAACAAGGCCAAGACAGCAGCAAAACATTCGGGTGTGCAAATACCAGTTTATATGTACGCCGCAGGAATTATTCTGGCGATTGTTCTGTTAGCAGGTGTCTTCTTTTGGCCTCCAAACAGCAAAAGTCAATCCATAAATTCAATTGCAGTTCTCCCGATGGATAATATCTCCGGCGACTCCACTCAAGACTACTTTGCCGATGGCATGACAGACGCACTGATTACCGATCTCTCCAAAATAGGTGCTTTGAAAGTCATCTCGCGCACCTCGGTGATGCAATTTAAGAATGTCGATAAAACGCTGCCGAAAATTGCCAATGAATTAGGCGTTGATGCAGTTATCGTTGGCACTGTGTTGATGGACGGCGAACAGGTTCGAATTTCGACTCAATTAGTCGAGGCTGAGACGGACAAAAACTTATGGTCTGAGAGTTATGACAGAAGTATGACCAATATTCTGGCGCTGCAACGAGAGATTGCTCTGGCCATTGTGGATCAAATCAAAATTGTGCTCTCAACGGAAGAACAAAAGCAGATCGGGAAACGCTCCACTGAGAATACGGACGCCTACCAATTGTATTTGCAGGGTCGCTACCACTGGAACAAACGTTCCGAAGAAGCTATTAACAAAAGCATCGATTATTTTCAACAGGCGATTGAAAAAGACGCAACATTTGCCCTGGCCTATGCCGGACTCGGCGACGCTTACCTGATGCATGGCATCTATGGCCGCCAACGGCCCGACAAATCTATGGCATTAGCTAAAACCTACCTTGAAAAAGCCTTACAACTTGACAGGCAACTCGCGGAAGTTTATGCCACGCTCGGGGACATTAACATACATTTCGATTGGGACTTGGATGCGGCGGAATCCAATTTCAGGCGGGCGATCGAAATAAATCCCCGTTATGCGCATACCTATCACTGGTATTCGGAAGTGTTTCTTCTGCGCGGTGAGTTCGAAAGAAGTTATCAGGTAGCTCGACAAGCGTTGCAGCTTGATCCCTATGCGGTTATCATCAATGCGCAGCTTGGCCGGCACTACCGCCACGGCGGAGACGTTCAAAAGAGCATTGCTCAGTTGCTCAAGTCTCTTGAATTCGACTCAACCGTTACATACGTATACAGACAGCTGGGCATCGCCTATTTGACATTGAACCAGTTTGATGCTGCCATACATTACTTGCAGAATGCCTCAGCGTTGGAGCCGGAGGATATGGAAATCCTATCGGATCTAGGATTTGTCGAAAGCATGGCTGGAAACAAACAGGAAGCAGCGCGTA
>JBHHXT010000495.1:0-2049 GCA_046757165.1 bacterium
TTAAACTGTATGAAGTTAATTCTAAGGTACTGAATTGATCGGCAAAACAATATCACATTACAAAATCCTCGATAAACTCGGCGAGGGTGGGATGGGGGTAGTGTACAAAGCCGAGGATACCAAACTCGAACGCACGGTCGCGTTGAAATTCTTGTCACTGACCTCGATTGGAGATGAGGAAAAGAAGCGCTTCAAACGGGAAGCGAAAGCAGCGGCTGCCTTGAACCATGCAAATATCGCCCACATTTATGCCATCGACGAGTCTGACGGACAAATGTTTATCGCTATGGAATTCATCGACGGCAAATCCCTCGAAGAAATTGTAGGGGACGGGCATGCCCGTCCCTTGCCTCTGGATGACGCGATAAATTACGCCACCCAAATCGCCGCCGGCTTACAGGCTGCCCACGAAAAAGGCATCGTGCATCGCGACATTAAATCTGCCAACATCATGATTACCGATAAAGGCCAGGTCAAAATCATGGACTTCGGGCTGGCAAAACTAGCCAACCGCAGCAAAATGACCGTTGAAGGCTCTACCCTTGGTACTGCTGCCTACATGTCCCCGGAACAGGCGCGCGGCGAAGCGCTGGATAGGCGGTCTGATATCTGGTCTCTGGGTGTCGTTCTTTACGAGATGCTTTCCGGCCAACTTCCCTTCAAGGGTGACTACGAGCAGGCGGTGATTTACTCGATTCTAAACGAGGAACCTGAGCCGCTCACAGCACTGCGCACCGGCGTGCCGATGAAACTCGAAGAAATCGTGAACAAACTGCTGGCCAAGGATCCGCGGGACCGGTATCAGAACATCATGGAGCTGCCGGTCGACTTAAAAAATGTGAGTTTGCAGAAAACGACTACATCGCAAATCCACTCGTCCGGAATCCGAGATACTATCAAGCGGGAAAAGAAACTAAGTGTAGAGGTTAAATATTCTTATAAGACTATTTTGGCCATAGCTGCTTCAGCCGTCGTAACGTTTCTCTTGACTTGGATTTTTAAGATTGGTCATCCACCCCCTCCTGAACCGAAGCCGGCAAACAAGATGGTCGTGCCGCTTCCCGAAGACATATCTTTCAATTTTTCAATGTTTAATATGATGGCCATTTCTCCTGATGGGACTAATATAGTATATCTCGCTCGCAGAGCTGGAAGAAGGTTATTCTTGAAAAGAGCGGGAAGCTTTGAGACAAATGAACTGGCAGGGACGGATCGGGCGCAAGCTCCCTTTTTCTCACCGGACGGCCGCTGGATTGGGTATTTCAATCCGAGAACAGAAGGAATCAATAAAGTTTTGATAGACGGCGGCGAGCCCCTCAAGATTACAAGTTTCAATGGTGGGCAAAGTAGCGCAACCTGGGCTCCGGACAATACCATCATTTTTGCAGATGATGATGTTCTCAAACGTGTCCCAGAATCAGGCGGCGAACCGGCCACGCTGACTAAAACAAAGGAAGCAGGTGAGCAGCATCAGTTTCCCCATATGCTGCCCGACGGTAAAACCGTGCTCTTCACTGTAACTCGAATGCGGCGTTTTGTCGCAGGAGGGCAGGACGCGGAATTAAGTACTTACCGACTGGCCGTATACGGTTTTGGCGATGATGATTACCGGGTCATTCTGGATGAAGAGGGATATAATGCGGTTTATTCGCCCACCGGGCATATTCTATACGGAAGATTGCCGCGGTTGATGGCGGTACCCTTTGATCTGAAGAACCTCAGGATATCAGGTGTGCCTGCTCCTGTCCTCGATAAGGTGCAGACACACGATCTAACAGGGAGTATGAGCTATGCTTTGTCCAAAGAGGGTACGATTATCTACGTTCCTGGCAAAGAAGCGGCAGACGATGTGCGGTCGGTATTGAATGTGGACCTGTCGGGCAATGCAACCGAGTTTTTTGATCTGAAAAAGAGGTTCACTTTTGTCAGGTACTCCCCTGATGGAGAGTATCTAGCGTTTTGGGTAGAAGAGGATAACGTTAACAATATTTGGATCTATCACATCGAAGGCGGTGCGATAAACCAACTAACATTTTACAAAGAAGGCGG
>JBHHXT010000496.1:0-2035 GCA_046757165.1 bacterium
ATTCCTCCCTTCGGTCGGAATGACATTTCTGGTCTTTTTGGACAGCCCCCCCCGAACGCTTCAATCCCCGCAATCATTCGTTGCCACGAGTATTTTTTCTTCTCCTGCTCGACGTTGGCGCTGAATTCGCTTTCCTTCTCCTGGCGATAAAACTCGATCACGGCCTGCGCGAGCGGAGAGGCATCGTCCGGCGGCACGACAAACCCGGTTTTGCCATCGACGACCACCTCGGCCAGCCCGCCGACATCCGTGACAATGCACGGCTTGTTGAAGTGGTAAGCAAGCTGCACGATGCCGCTCTGGGTCGCGGATTTGTAGGGTAAGACCAGCACATCCGCGGCAGAGAAATACGGGCCGACCTCTTCGTTGGGCACAAACTCCGAGTGGATTCGCACGGCACCGGTGATGTCGAGCTCCTGCATCAGGGCGCGGTATTTTTTTTCCGGCTCATAAAACTCGCCCACCACCAGGACTTTGAGCTCGATCTCGCGCAAGATCTCCGGCAGGGCGCGCAGCAAGAGATCGAGGCCCTTGTAAGCCCGCACATAGCCGAAGAACAAGATGATGCGCTCGTCCGCAAGCCCGAGCTGGCGCCGGGCGTCTTGCTTTTTCCGGGCCGCGCCAAAGATATCGTACACCGGGTGGGGAATCCGTTTGTAATTCGCTTGTGGCACAAGCGCCAGCAACTCCTGCTCCACAACTTTCGACTGCACGATAAAATAGTCGGCACGCTTGAACGCGAAACGGGTCAGGGCGAGGTCTCCAGGCCTTTTCTCGTGCGGCAGGACGTTATCGCAGATGTAGAGGATGCGCGCCCGGGTCCATTTTTTCGCCAGCCAGCAAATGACGCCAAAAGCCGGGGCAAAAAACGGCAGCCAGAATTTGAACAGAATCAAGTCGGGTTGCAGCTGTCGCACTCGCTTGCCCACCCGAATCCAGCTCAGCGGTCCGATGGAATCCAGAATGGGCTCGGAGGGGATTCGCACGGCCTCTTCTGCGCTGGTTTCCAGTTGCGTCTTGCCTGGAAAGAGCAGCTTCGGGTACTGCCGCTTGAAGGTGATGACCGTCACCTCATGGCCATTCTGTTTGAGCTTGTGATACAGAATGGCCGAATACTGCGCGATGCCCCCCCGCAACGGGTAGGCGGTGGAGATGATGGTGATTTTCATTCCAGTTTCAGAAGAGCTGGCAGCGCCCTCAGGTCGTGGATGGTCAAATCTGCTCTGGTCGGGACGGGCGCGGAAGTTTCGGCAAGCAGGATAGTCCGACCCACGCCGGCGTTGATGCCGGCCTCGATATCGCTTTCTTTATTCCCGAGCAGGTACGAGGCGGACAGATCCAGATTGAATTCCTCTCTGGCCTTCAGGATCATGCCCGGGTTCGGCTTGCGGTCATACGACTCCTGCTTGTATTTGCCGATGCCCGCCGTTTCATGATAGGGACAGAAGTACACTTTCTTGATCTCGATGGCTCGTTTTCTGAATTGCGTCACCATCCAATCTGTCAAGGTGTGGAAGTCCTTCTCGGTGTACAGGCCTCTGGCGATACCGGCCTGGTTGGTGACCACAAAAATATCGAACTTCGCCCGCTGGAAAAAGTGGCAGACCTCGAAAATGCCATCGATAAACTCGAAATCTTCGATGCGGTACAGATAGTTGATATCCTTGTTGATGACGCCATCCCGGTCGAGAAACAGCGCTTTGGAGGTCTGGCCCGAGGCTTCTGCCAGGCTGCTGGCTTCCGGCGTTGTATCGCGGCGAGCGCGCTCGCCAGGAGATTGTGGCACAGGCAAGGGGTTGCAACTCGAGAATTGGACACAGATTTGCGCAGATAAACGCTGATTCTTTTGCAAAGATTCAAACCTGAGTCCGTTCATCTTTTCTTTCCGCACGGTTTTGTGAAAGGCTTGCTGTTTTAACCCACCCCTGGCCCTTCCTGGGCTCCCGGAAGGGGAATTCTCGCCCTGTGGGCGGGACTACCGGGGTGCGCCGCAGGCGCAAAGCAGATTTCCCTCAGCATCTCCACTATCGCTGAG
>JBHHXT010000497.1:0-2008 GCA_046757165.1 bacterium
GTGGTCTACAAAGCCGAAGACACCAAGCTCAAACGCGACGTCGCCATCAAATTCCTGCCGCGCCAGATTGCTGCGAGCGAAGAAGACCGGGAGCGCTTCAAAATCGAGGCGCAGGCCGCCGCTGCCCTCAATCATCCCAACATTGCCACCATTCACGCCATCGAAGAACACGATGATGAGATGTTCATCGTCATGGAATACATCGAAGGGCGGGAGTTGAAATCGACAATCGACGATCGACAATTGTCGATTGTCGATGTTCTCGACACCGCTACCCAGATCGCCGCCGGCTTGCGAGCGGCCCACAAGAAGGGCGTGGTTCACCGGGATATCAAAAGCGCCAATATCATGATTACCGAAGAGGGCCAGGTCAAGATCATGGACTTCGGTCTGGCGAAGATCGGTCGTGGGGCACAGCTCACGAAAGCCCATTCTACGCTCGGCACGGCTGCTTACATGTCGCCGGAGCAGGCGCGCGGTGAAGCCGTCGACCACCGTTCCGATATCTGGTCAGTTGGCGTCGTTTTGTACGAAATGCTCACCGGCAAACACCCCTTCCCGGGCGACTACGAGCAGGCGGTGATCTATTCGATTCTGAATGAAGAACCGGAACCCATTGCCCAACTGCGCCCGGAAACTCCGGAGACGCTTCGGCACATCGTCGAAAAAGCGTTGCAGAAGAAACCAGCGGCGCGCTATGTGAGCTCCGGTGAGCTGTGCGACGATCTGAAAACGCTGGCCTCAGCAAAAACAAGCCCTGCCGGCGGGGGGTCACTGAGCCGCCTGCTGCGCAAGCCTGCGGTGGCCGTGCCGGTCATCCTGCTGGTGGTTGGGCTGGTGGCATTGGTGAGCTGGAGGATGGACCACGCCACCAAAGTGCGCCGGGCGCGCCTGGAACTATTGCCGCAAATTGAAGCACTGGTAGAAAAAATGCAGGGAACGGAGCGCAAACAAGCCTGGGCGGCATTTGAGCTGATGCAGCAGGTGGAAACAGTCATCCCTGATGAGCCGCTTCTCGCGCAGCTCCGGCCCAAAATTGTCCGTGCGCGGAGCATTGATTCGCGGCCGCAGGGCGCCCGGGTTTTTGCCAAAGCCTATGCCGACTCGGGCCAGGCGTGGCATTTTCTGGGGCAAACGCCCCTCGACAGGGTCCCATTTCCATTGGGATGCTCTAGAATCAGGGTCGAGAAAGATGGTTATCGAACATTTTATGATTTGATTTGGAATGCCTCCTGGTTCAGCGATACGCTCCGCTACGAATTGGCGCAAGCCGGCAGCGTGCCGGAAGAGATGGAATTCGTACCGAGCTCGGCGACCTGGTTCGACATCTCTGCCGCTCCCGCCGGACTGCACATGCCGGGCCTGGAGCAACACGCCTTTGTGCCCGTGGGCGATTTTCTCATGGATCGAAACGAGGTCACCAACCGGGAATACCAGCGTTTCGTGGACGCCGGCGGCTACCAAAACCGCGCCTATTGGAAACATCCTTTCCGGAAAGATGGCCGCGAGTTGACCTGGAAGGAAGCCATGGCGTTTTTTGTAGACAAGACCGGACAGCCCGGTCCGGCGACCTGGGAGGTCGGGGATTTTCTGGAGGGAGAGGCGGCCTACCCCGTGACCGGGGTCAGTTGGTACGAAGCCGCCGCCTACGCCGAGTTTGCCGGCAAAAGTCTGCCCACCGTTTATCACTGGGACCGGGTGGCGTTTACCTGGGCCAGCCCGGCCATTGTGCCTTTCAGCAATCTCACCGCCAAAGGGTTGCTGCCGGTGGGGGAAAGCAACAGCATGAATCGTTTTGGCATCTTCGACCTGGCGGGAAACGTGCGGGAGTGGTGCGTCAACCAGAGCAGTCGTGGCGGCCGCTTTATTCTCGGCGGTGGCTGGAACGACCCGGCTTATGCCTTCAACGACGCCTATGCCCAATCCGCCTTCGACCGCTCGGCCACCAATGGCTTGCGCTGCATTCGCTATCTCCAGGGTGAGGCGAACCACGCCGATCTGGAGCAGA
>JBHHXT010000498.1:0-1955 GCA_046757165.1 bacterium
AAAGCGAGAACACCGGTGAGAGATCTCAGCCCTCGACGAGCGACCCGCAAGAACAGCCCACGCCTGACGCCGGGCATCAGCCGGCAGCAAACATCCTGCACGTCAAGCATCTCCATGTCGTTTTGCGACCGAGGTTCCATGTGCCGCATTCGGACGGCACCCATGCCGTGGGCCAGCGCACCATTTTACAAGATGTCAACCTGACCATCAAGCCGGGCGCGTTTGTCGCCCTGGTCGGGGAATCCGGTTCCGGCAAAAGCCTGCTCGCGCGTGCTTTGCTCGGCCTGCTGTCACCGACCCGGTGGGAGGTGTCCGGCGCGATTTCGTTCCAGGACATGCCGGTTCTGGATCCACTGACGGGGCAGTATGTCGAGCAGGGGTTGCACAGGTTGCGTCGCCGCGTGGCGGCCGTTTTTCAAGAACCGACCAGCTATCTCAACCCGGCGGTCAAGATCTGGCGCCAGCTCATCGAGCGCTTCTCGCCGGACAACATCAAACTCGATTTGAAAGCCCAGGATGGTTTGGCGGGACGATTTATCGCCTTGAAACTGTTGCGCAATTCTCCCGCCCGCCTGGAGCAGAGCAGCGACTACCTGCAGCGCTACGCGCATCAGTTCAGCCAGGGCCAGCAGCAAAGATTGTTGTGGAGCATGGCGCTCGGCAACTTCGATCTCATCATCGCCGACGAGCCCCTCGCCTCGCTGGACACCACTGTTCAGAAAGAAATGGTGGAGCTTATCACCCTGCACAGAGCACAGGGCCGCATTCCATCGATGTTGCTCATCACGCACGATTTGCGACTGGTCAAGGCCCTGTTGACGCAACCCCAGGACCGCATCTATTTTCTCGGCCGAAAAACCGAGCAAGCCTACACGAC
This sequence comes from bacterium, assembly GCA_046757165.1. Lineage (GTDB taxonomy): Bacteria > Zhuqueibacterota > Zhuqueibacteria > Oceanimicrobiales > Oceanimicrobiaceae > JBHHXT01. The sequence continues at coordinate 878 of JBHHXT010000498.1, forward strand.
GGTCTACACGTGTGGTGCACACGCTTTCTTCAACGCCACAGACGAAAGCATCCCGCCAGCCATTCAAAGCAAGCTGGAATTGGCTCGAACCTATCGATTTGACAAATCACAGCCAGCGGAGCCAGTTGGCAACTCGAAGGACCATCTCGTGATTTCAAACCTGGTGCAGGCCTACAAACACGGCGCCTTTCAAAATGCCAGACCGGTGCTGAAAATCGACACGTTGACGGTGCGCAAAGGCGAGATGCTCGGGATTGTCGGCGAAAGCGGCAGTGGCAAGTCAACGCTGGCGCGCGCCATCGTTCGTTTGCTCAATCACACCGACAAAGAGAGCAAAATTGTCTACCAGATGTCGCCCGACAGGACGGTCGATCTGGTCGCGGTGCAGCCGAACGGGCTTTCCGCCGACAGCCTCGTCATGAAACGGCTGCGCGCAGAGATTCAGATCATTTTTCAGGACGCCGCCACCTCTTTCAATCCGGAGATGACCGTGGGCGAAATTCTGCAAGAGACGGTGGAGATGATTTGCACACGAAAACAACGGGATGTCCGGCAAGAGCTTGCGTTGGAGATTCGCCAGATGTGCCAGGCGCTCAATCTGGTGGAGCACGAAGACGAGCTCGATTCTTTATGGCAACACTATCCAGATGAGCTGAGCGCGGGACAAAAACAGCGGCTGGCGCTGATGCGCGTACTGCTGACCCATCCAAAACTGCTCATCGCCGACGAACCGTTCACCAACGTCGACCGCCGCACGATTTACGACATGCTCAAGGTCATTCAGACGACCCGTCGAAAAAACGGCACAACCTGCCTGGTCATCTCCCATGATCTGAGTCTGGTGCTGGAGATCTGTGACCGCATCGTCGTCATGAACGCCGATGCCCACGGCATCGGCAGAATCGTTCAAATCGGTGCGCCCGGAGAGATCAGGAGCAGTCAGGATCCGTATGTGAGAAAGCTCTTGGATTCCATTTTGGAGATTTGATGTTTCTGAGCAGAAAAGAGGCCACGAAAGGAGCAAAATGCTTCAGCATTTCGTGCAACACACACAAGGCCTGGAATAAGCGGAGTAAAA
>JBHHXT010000499.1:0-1947 GCA_046757165.1 bacterium
AAAGAATGTATCTTTTTTATGGTCAGTCCTTCCTCTGAAAATGGTCCAATGTGCATTATCTGGGCAGCCTTGCCTTCATTGTAAGTTTCAAACCTCAACTTTGGTAGTGCCACAGGATTTTTCTTCACCGCAATAGGCCGAACGATTTCGACATGTTCAACAATTTCATGCAACCCTATCATCGCTCATCATCCTGTACGAAACCCATGAAATCACCCGCTTTGACACCGTACAACAGTATTCATCTTACTGCGGCGTCGTCAAATGTCAAAGAAGCTCCTGTGGCCGAAACATCGGCGCCAAGAACACCAAAATCCGCAATCCCTATCTCAAATGGGCCTTCGGGGAAATCATCATCAAAGCGCAAACTGAACCCAAAATCGCTAAACTCGATGAACGGCTGAAAGCAAAGTATGGCCACGGCAGAGCCAAAAGCATCATCGCACACCGCTTTGCTGTCGCCGCCTATTTTATGCTCAAAAACAAAGATGTCTTCGATTTGAAACGTTTCGTCCAAACAGCAAAATACAACTAAGAAACGGGCAGAGCCTAACTGGAAACCGGCCATCGGCATCCTGCCACAAGCCAGGTGAACCAGCCGCCTGTTTGATTGGACGAGAGACGGGTACCGCGTATTTTCTGATGTCCGGAATAAGCCGGACAAGCTCCGGACAACATAGCAGTCCGGAGCTCAATTCACGATATATGTTTGGTGCAGTCCGTTTAACAGCACGAGCCCGCTAGAGTGAAATCCGAGCCAGAGAGGTGCGAAGAAGAAATCACGTTGCTGCACAGGATCCGGGTAACGCTGACCGGTCGAACGGACAAAAGTCAGTTAGCCCAGGCCCGCTCCACAACAACGACGGAACGCGGCCCAACCACGCCAATTGCAGATTAGCAGCCGATTTGGCAAAAAAAAACAAAAAATCGGCATGGGAGTGAACTTTTTTCTTGACAAAGAACCTTAAGTATATGTTAGTCCAATAACTTCAACCACTTAAGGCTTGTTCTGATTTGTTGGAAATGCTGCCTCTTAAAAGATATCAATATCTTCTTCAAGGCTATTGAGTCTGTCTTGAATCTCCAGTAAGTTTCTTTTCGGTAAATGTTGAATGTTATTGTAATGACAATCTAACCTTATTTTGTCTACTTCTCTTTGATCCAACTTAATCCCAAAAGATGTGAGGTCATTAATCGCACACAACTTTGTTACTTTGAATTTTCTTGCATATGCATGTATGATTCTATTTCCAGTGTAGGTCTTTGCCCACTGTTTTCCCCTTTTCAACCTTGTTTTTCTATTCATGTCTCTGGAATAATTGCTTTCTACAGACAGGAGGCAAAACCTTATACAGACTTCGAATTGGCCTCGGTCGGTTCATAATGTGACACCATGATCTGATCTGGCCGCAACCCTACCGATTCGTAAGTGCGTCCCTCACGGTCACAAAATTCAACTTCATATGCTTTCCCCCCAGCAAGAATTTCGACAACTGTGCCAACTTGTCCCCGCCACAAATTATGTTCAGGGAGGTCAACCGTGAGCGCCACTACATCAAGTAGTTTAATAGTTTCCGTCATTTCTAACCTCTTAATTTCGCAATGGGTAACAACTTGTTAATCTCGGTGTGTCCAAATCATGTTCAATTATCCAACCACTCCTAATCTTTGCTCGCTTGCCTTGCCATTCGAGCCCAAAATCCAAGGTATAACGTTGCCCGTATTCATCACGTCGCCCTACCTGAGCATCGTGTATCTTCACTGCTTGCAATAGAATCTCTCGCAACTCCTCAGCGTTGTCTTGGGTCATGCCAACGCCCTCTCAAAAAGACGTGCCTTGTGTTTGCCCTCATCATGCATTGGATTGAGGCAGTAATCACGTAATTTGCGAATGTCAACTACCGCACGATCTGCGTTCGGAATTTTCATGAATTTGCGTCTTAGTAT
>JBHHXT010000500.1:0-1935 GCA_046757165.1 bacterium
ATGTTAATCAATTTAAGTGCGTTGAATGGCAGCGCAGGTTATGCTTTCGATAGAACGGATTTACGCGGATCTGATTTTGGGTGAGACCCAAATAATTCATGAGCCACATGATCCCCATTCCACTGACTTCGACACATGACGTGAGCCCTTTGTGTCTTCGTGTCTTGGTGGCTATGAGTTATTCAGGTTAGGCGCTTTGATTAGAGCATGGCGCACAACCTAGTAACCTAACCCGGACAAGCCGGAACCAAAAAGATTTTTTCCTGATTTGAGCGGTTCCTGACCGGGGGGTCGGTGTACAAGCTTCAGCTTGCTGGGGTCGGGGGGGGAAGACACGCTAAAGCGTGAACACCCTTACACCTGAATGGTTTTTGGGATTCCAGGCGTTGCATCATTCCAGGTAAAGACTGTCCGAAACCGTCAAGCCGGCGCTCACTTTCCGTTCTACTTCCTCGGCGTCGAGCGCAAACAGCGGACTGATCTCGATGAGTGGCTGTGGTGAACCGTCCGCCTCGCAGGGCACATGCACCCCGGCACGTTGCAGCCAGCGGGCGAACATCCGCATCAAATCCTGGCGTGCACTTTCCGGCGAGTCAACGCCCGTGGCATTCTTGACCGGGCTAAACTCCGCCTCCCGCCGGGCTTCCAGAAACACGGCTCGCTTTGCATCCTTTAGAGCGTCGAAAACAAAGGTCTCGAATTTGTACCCATTGGGGCCCTCTGGCGCGACCAGGCGGCCATTTGCGTCCAGGAACGGAATCTTCTTGTGCGCCACATGCCAGGGCAAGCGCAGGCCGCCCTTGTTTTCCCGCTCCACAAACGCCACACTCAGGACGTGGATCGCCATGTTGCCGGCCTTGAATCTCAGGGACCCATCCGGGGCACTGGCGGTTTTTTCCTGCTCAGAGAGATCGCTGTATTCGATCACGCCCCACTTGCCGTCGATTCGTCCGAGGACGCCCACCTTCTCCTCCGGGTCTGTTTTGACGACAATTTTCGCAGACATGTCCGCTCGCTGCTGCAAATGGACCCCCAGGAATAGCGGGTCGCACATTTTGACCAGAACATTGTCCACCTGGAAATAGAAGATCAGGTCGATGCCGCGATCCTTCATGTCATCCAGCGCACCGCTATTCTTCAGCGCCGAGAGAGAGCCGCCGTGGCCGTTTGGATTCTCGAAGATGTGGTCTTTCGTCTCCAGCAGCAATTTGCCGTTGGGGTCGAGAGCCGGAACCATCTCCTGCCGGAAAAACATGACCTCTGCTGGACGCAGACCGAAATAGTGCTGACGCTCAAACAACTCGACCGTCTCCTCGTGATTGGTTTTGCTGGTCATGATGTACCACGGGATGGCCGTATCGTGTCGCCTCGAGAGCGCCAGAATTTTTTCTGCGTGCAGTTGAAAGAGTGATTTCTTCCTGATCGGACTGATGGGGAACTTGCCCTTCGGCCCGTCGAAGCCGAGCCGGGTGCCCTGACCGCCGGCCACCAGGAAAGCTGCGACGCGTCCCCGCCGCAAGGCCTCCTCCCCCTCGAGTTTGGCCCGGTTTGCGGCCTCGCGTTCAGCCGCGGATTTCGGGATTGGGATAAACTCGGCCGGCTCAAACCGTGCCTTGTGCGGGCGCGACTGCCTTGCTTGCAGGAAGCTCTTGTGGTGCTTGGCGACGAGGTCAAAATCTATTTGGCTCAACTGCGCAAGCAGCTTGTCACGGGAAGCGGGCGCCAGATCCTGCCAAAATCTCAGGACATGCTCCTGCCCTGCCGCAACGGTGCGGTCGATGATTCGCTGCTTTTCGCTATCCTTCACCTGTACCGGCATCGAACTCGCGCTTTCAATTTCTTCTCTTCCGGATCAATGCGCTGGTTTTTTCGTCTCCGCCTCATCTGTCAAGCCTGCGTTACGCGCCTTTGCTTCCTTGTTCGCGCTCGTCTCCT
>JBHHXT010000501.1:0-1924 GCA_046757165.1 bacterium
TTATTTATGTTAATCAATTTAAGTGCGTTGAATGGCAGCGCAGGTTATGCTTTCTACTTGCTACAACGCAAGTAAAAAATAAATAAATTTTCATTGTTTTACAATGCTGCTTCATCGCACCGTTCTTTGATATACGCACTGAGCGAGGGAAATGCACCGTCCCCCCGCTCGACTCGCTCCCAGTGGGCGTACTTCACCTGTGAGACCTTGATGTCCTTCCCGGCCTGAGGTTCCTCCTAACACACTCTTACTTGCGCTTATTTGAGCGAGCGCCCAATGTTCTGATTCGGTTCAGGAGGGACCGGGAAGGCCGGGAGTATCTGTTAGACAGAGCAACCCCGGATGATTGGGGGTTCTCTTAAAGGGCTGAACACCCGGCCATCAATGGTCCCGAACAAGTGACTTTACGCCAGCCACCAGGAGTGAGAGTCAAAGAACAAAAAGTTTCTCTGGCACAGCGTCAGCTCGCCAGACGATATGCTTTCTTTCTGGCTTTCTTCTCTTGATATTGTTGCTCCAGCACTTCCAGGGCGCGCAGATTGTCCTGGTTCCACTGGTAGGGTCGGTTTTCCTGCACCAGGGCCACGATGAGCTTCAAAAGGTTGCTGGATGCCGCGACGATGTTTTTGCGATACTTTGGCAGGATGAGTTGACGTCTGAGAAATTTCATTCTGACTTCCGGAATATAGCGTGCGGTCTCTTCGGTCATTTTGTACAAGGCCCAGGAGAGACGATGATTGCCGATATGACTGATGTGGCGGCGTCCGACATAGTTTCCGGATTGGGTTTGCCTGAGGTTGTGTCCGGCATATTTTTCCAGCTTTTTGTAATGGTCGAACTCCTCGAGCACGCGGGTTTCGGCGATAAAGAAGCTGGCCATGACCTCTGAGATGCCTTTCAGGGAGGTTAGGATTCCGAAGTAGCGGGTTTGCCTAGCCAGAGTGATGAGCTGCTTGATGACAATTTTCATCTGAGTTTGTACGGTTTCCAGCATGGTAATCCAGCTTCGGATGGTCAGGCGCACAGCTTCTTCAAGTTTTTCATCGACCGGGATGCCGACGCTGTTTTGCGCCAGCTCGATGAGCTTCTCAAGGGTCTCTTTGCCATGCTGTTTGCGTGAGACGGCTTCCATTTGCTCGGCAACGGTGTCGACATCGAGCTCGAGGTAATGGCGGGGCAGAAAGTAATTGTGCAACAGCATCCTGGCGGTATCGATGTCACTGTTGATGACCGAGAGAAATTCCGGGAAGACGAGTTGTATTTGGTCGCGTAAGCGTTGTTTGTTCTGCACGAGATTTTTGCGCAACTTGTCGTAAGTGAGACTCAACTGCTGCATGGCACGCACCTGGTCTGAGAAGTCTCGAAAGAAATCGAAATAACCACTTCTGGCGTTGCTGGCGACCAGGAGGGCATCTTTGGGGTCGGTTTTGGAAAAGTCGTGATTGAAGAACGGTCTGGAGCGTTTGGTGATCACCGGACTGACCAGAACCACCGGAAAGCGCCGGGCATGGAGATAATGCGCCAGAGTGCGCCACAAGTTGCATGAGCGTTCGATGGCAAAAACGCAGTTGTGTGGGTTGATTTTGATTTCCAGGGTGTTAAGTTGGTGCAGGAGCTTATTGAAACCGGCGAAATCGGGCTTGAAGCTGAATGGTTTGCACAGGGTGATGCCGGCCGCATCGACAATAGCCGCCTGATGTTTGTTGCGACCCGGATCGACGCCAAGCACAAGTTTGTCGGCGATAAAGTGCCTTTTTGTTTGCAAAGTATTGAAAATCATTTTGGGCCTCCTTTCTTTGGCAATGACCTTTTTAGCAAATGAAAAGGCACTGCGTTGTCTTTGTCAAGAGGGATGATGTAAGATAGACATCGTTAGCCGACGAATGAGCATTGAACATCTATCAAGCAACAAGTTGCGCAAAAC
>JBHHXT010000502.1:0-1910 GCA_046757165.1 bacterium
GATAGGCTGTAGACTTTTAGGCTGTAGGAACTCACACCTCATTTATTCGTGTCAATTCGTGGCTGAATCAATTATCAAAACAACTCCCTCTGTGATCCGCTGACCCTGCGAAAATACCGCGTCTCCAATTCAACTTGTTTTTGGTTCAAGCCATATGTTTGGCAGCTTAACTCGAAGATCCGTTTGATCGCCTCTGCCCTTGCCCCGGTGCCCTGCTTTCGGCGGCTGAAACAGGGGTCGTTGAGCTGCCCGGCGCGCGTGTCGCGAATCAAATTAAGCACTTTGTTTTCTCTCGCCGGATAGTGCGTCTGCAACCATCTCTGCACCAGTTCCTTCAGCGAGTGTGGCAATCTCAACAAGATGTAGACGGCGTGCCGCACCCCACGGTCCGCTGCGGCCTTCAGAATCGCTGGAATCTCGTGGTCGTTGAGTCCGGGGATAACAGGCGCAACATAGACGCTGGCAGGAACGCCGGCACGCACCAATCTTTCCAGGGCGTCCAGACGCTTCTCCGGGGAAGCGGTACGCGGCTCCATTTTTCGGGCCAGGCCATGGTCCAGCGTCGTCACGGAAATGGCGGCGGTCACCAGGTTGTCCCGGGCAAGTTGTTGCAAAAGATCCAGGTCGCGCAGGATAAGGGCATTTTTGGTGAGAATCCCAACCGGATTGCGGTATTTCAGGAACACCTGCAAGCACTCACGCGTGAGTCGCAGCTCTCGCTCGACCGGCTGGTAGCAATCGGTGTTGCCGGAAAGCACGACAAGCTGCGGCACCCACCTGCGCGAGCAGAACGCTTGCTCCAGCAACCTTGGCGCATCTCTCTTGACCAGAATTTTGGTTTCGAAGTCCAGCCCGGCGGAAAGGCCGAAGTATTCGTGTGTCGGGCGGGCATAACAGTAGATGCAACCGTGCTCACACCCCCGGTACGGGTTGATGCTGTAGTCGAAAGAGACGTCAGGGCTATCGTTCCTGGCTAAAATTTGGCGCGTCGTGTCGAGGAAAAACTCGGTCTCAACAGGCCGGCCAAGCATGGCTTCGGCGTATTCCGGGTCGATTTCGATCTCGAGTTTTTCGAAACGGTTAACCGGATTGAAGGCGCTGCCGCGGCCTTTGATGACGCTGCCGGGATTTGGAGCCATCTCATTCATTTTGTAGTATACACATGTTCACCATCAAACGCAAGAAAAAAGAAAACTTCATGAATTGTTTGTTCGTAGTGCCGCCATAAGGCGGCCAAATGCTTGAAAAACAACACGCTGACGCGTGCACTACAAACTCTAAAGCGCACCAATTCTGTTTTTCCTATTTGAGCATAGCTCAGGAGAATTTTCCCGTCTCAGGTTCAAGCCATGAATCATCCAGGCGAACAAACACACAAAAGTTTTCCTTGATCCTTTCTCTTTTTTTCTCATATTTACATTCTTTGGCATTGTTCCGGCATGAGGCTCAATCTGAGAGATATCTCGTTTCTGCGCTGCGGGACGAAAAAGCAGGAAACCGCGTACCGCGTTCTGCAGGAATTGCAGTTGTTTTCCGTCCTGAGGAAGTTCGATCCCGTCTTTGTCAGCACGGTGGCCATTGGGGTAGACGTCGATGGCAGTGACCTGGATATCATTTGCGAGGTGCATGACTTTGTGGATTTCCGGCAGACACTGGAAACATCGTTCGGCCATTACGACCATTTCCAGGTCTGGCGCCGGGACCGCGGTCCGATTCCCGCCATGGTGGCGAAGTTTAGCCATCCTCATTTTCCAATCGAAGTCTTCGGCCAGAGCCGTCCGGTGGAAAAGCAGAATGCGTACCGCCATCTGATGGTCTGCAACCGCCTCCTGAGAATTGGTGGCGAGAAAGCCCGGCAGCAGATTCTCGCGCTCAGAGGCAGGGGCATGAAAACAGAACCCGCGTTTGCC
>JBHHXT010000503.1:0-1892 GCA_046757165.1 bacterium
CGACAGGCTCAGCAGGTTCGTGAAGGTGGCGCTTTCCGAGCAAGCTCTTGCAAACCGTCCCGCTGGCTCGCTGGCGTCCGCCGGGTTCGCAAAAATCCAGCACGCCACGAACAGGTCGAGATGGTCCCACTCGCCGGGCGCAGACTCGAGAACATAGTCCACAGGCAAGTGCCTGCCCGTGCTCTTGTAGAGCTCGGAATCTACCTGCTCCTTGCGGCCTGGCCACTGGTGGAGCGCTTCGTCGACTGCCGATTGCCGGTACACCAGCACGGTCACCTCATATTCGGCCGGCAGGAAATAGTGCTCACCGTCCGAAAATTGTTTACGCCCAGATGCAACGGCGGTGGAATCGAGCCCATCGAGCAGAGATGCCAGCCCGTGCCCCTCGAGCTCCCGGGCATTTGACAGAACGTGTTCAAACGAAACCAGATCATTTTTGTGGTCCCGCAACAGAACCCCGGTCAGCCGGTGTGGCACATAGGCGAGCACCAGGTTCGACGAATCCGGCGGCTGGTGCAGGGAAGCCAGCAACTGCGCATCGTAGTCGTCTGAAAGCGTCTGCACGACGATGTCGACGTCACGCTTGCTCTCGAACGCTTTCAAAATACTTTCCTCGAACCACTGGCTCTCTCCCCGGGAAAGCGGCATGAGCACGGTATACCGGGGCGGAGGCGTCTGGCTCAACAGGGCGTAGATTACCACGGAAAGCAGACAGCCGACGATGAGACTGCGGCCTTCCTGGAGGCGAAAGTCTTGTGGCCCTGGTTTGCCGTGAAACCAGGCGCGCACGATGACCAACGGAAAGAGGGCGAAGCCGAGGTTCAGAATAGTATCCACCGCCGCTGGCGAGAGACCGAAAAGCTCGATCAGAGGCTCCAGTCCCTTCCAGATGCCGAAGAAATAGAAGACGGCCCACATGTGAACACGCCGCGTTCGAATCTGCTTCACGAAAGCTTTGATCGCCTCAAAGATACGATTCAACATAACGGTTGACCTCCTGCGGTTTGACGTACGCCTCAATAGCTCTTGAGACTCGGGAATTCCAGCTTTAGCAGCTCAAAGAGACGGAAGATTTCCCCGTGCACGGCCTGACAGTCGTCTTTATTGCCAACCAGAAACATCTCAGTCAGTCGTTGCAGCGAATCAACCATCTCCCGGCTATTCTGCTGCGCTTTGCCGGAATCGAAAACTTCGGTGGCGAGGACGCTGAATTGCGTCAGGTTGGCGCGGCGAAACGAGACGTTCATCACCGACTGAACATAGCCGCGGTCTTCCTTGCTCGCGTTGGAGCACAGGTTGGCCAGCTCGGCCTGCCACACCAGCCACCCGCCGAGCGCAAAACTCAGACTTTGATTCGTTTCGCCGGCGATGAAAACGCGCACCTGGCTTGCGATCGCCGCCATGGACTCATCGATTTCTCTGAACGGCAACGTTCTAATATTGTCTCTGCCGGCGGCAAAATGTTGTTTGAGCGTGTCGATGTCTTGCCGAAGGTCCAGGGGGGCATTCAACAATTCCAACCTGTGGTTGATGTTGCCAAAATCGTCATCCATGGCAGACTTTAGCTGCTTCAACTGGTCTTCTTGCAGCCCGGGACCTCCCTCCCGCTCATTGGGTGCTTTCGCCCCCTTATCATCTTCTTCAAGACGTTCGGCGGCGATGCGCATGTATTGCCCCCAATCCCAGCGTGCCGCCGTCAGATAGGCGCCGATGAGGAGACACCTCTTCAGGGTGTTTTCGTGCTCCAGATCCGTGGCTCGTATCGCTTCGGCTGCCCGGCTACCTCGCAAGCGGAACAAGATCATCTCATCAGAGAGCCGGGGCAGGGCGCCATCTGCAAAGTCGACGGAAAGGGTCTCTGGTCCCAGACGCTGCAACACCTCCCCGATGTC
>JBHHXT010000504.1:0-1881 GCA_046757165.1 bacterium
CGTTTCACGTCTGCCGTTTCACATTTGCCGTTTCACGTTCTACATGGTCCAAATCATTCTCAACCAGAATCGGTCTTGCATCGACGGCTTTCATGGCGCCCTCCACGTCTTTCAAACCATGGCCGGTGACCATGACCGCGGCTGTGTCGTGTTCCCCGCATGCTCCTTTTGCGACCAGTTTCTCGAGGCCAGCAAATGCGGTGGCTCCGGCTGGTTCCGCGAACACGCCGACTCGCTTTGCCAGGGTGGAGATGGCCGCCAGTATTTCTGCGTCAGAGACTGTCACGAATTGGCCGCCGGAATCACGAACCGCACGCAACGCCTTGATCTGATCGCGCGGCACGCCGACAGAGATGCTGTCCGCAACGGTGTGCGGAACAAGCGGAGTGCATTGCTTCGCCCCTTGCTGCCAGGCGTGGAATAATGGCGCACTGCCTTCTGCCTGCACGCCGACCAGCTTTGGCAGCTTGTCGATGAGTCCGATTTCGTAGAAATCTTTAAAGCCCTTCCACGTGCCCTGCAAAATGCAGCCGTCACCCACCGACACAAGGACATAGTCGGGAACTTGCCAATTCAGTTGCTCACAAATCTCGAGGGCACCGGTTTTTTTGCCTTCTCCCAGATACGGATTGATCGCCGTACAGCGGTTGTACCAGCCCCACTTTTCCGCCGCCTGGCAGCAGAGGTCAAAGGCTTCATCGTACGTTCCGTTGACCTGAATCACCCGGGCGCCGTAGAGCAGCAACTGCGCCAGCTTGGCCTTAGGCGCGCTGCGTGGGACAAAGATAATCGTTTGCAGACCGGCGAGGGCCGTAAACGCTGACCACGACGAGGCCGCGTTGCCGGTGGAAGCGGCGGTCACGGTTTGTGCGCCTGTCTCGAGGGCTTTGACGACCCCCACCGCGCTGGCCCGGTCTTTGAAGGAGGCCGTCGGGTTGCGACCGTCGTCTTTGATCCAGATGGCCTTGACGCCCCACTCCGATTCCAACCGGCTGGCGCGGTAGATGGGTGTCCACCCGACCGCCAGAGGCTGGATGAACTCTGGCCTGGATATGGGCAGAATAGGGAGATAGCGCCAGTGATTGGCTCGTGAGTCTTTTGCCAGCCTGTCGCGTGTCAGCTCCCGGCTGATTTTCCGGGTGTCGTAAAGGACATCCAGGGTTCCTCGCAGCGGGCCGCATGACGGACAAGTATACTCCAGTTCGGTCGCGGCGTACTCCCGGTCACAGGAGACGCATTTCAAGGCCAGCAAATCGGGCATAACACTCCAAGCTAAGGGTTCGTATTCTGGTTTTTAGGCGTCCCCACGACGGGGCACTCGATGATAGACAGCGAAAAATCCGTGCTCAAATAGAATTCGACCATCGTCGTGTGGTCGGGTTTGACGATGATTCCTTGCAGCACGTGCGTTTTGAACCCGATGTAGGCGGCCTGCAAATCATACATCCCGGTTGGCATTTTGGCGATTTCAAATCTGCCCTGCCGGTCCGCAGCACTTCCCCATGAGGCCTGATTGGGAATCCAAACATTGGCGCCAGGAAGGGGATGTTTGCCCTTCTTTGCCAGCACCCGGCCGCGAATGGATCCCAGGCCGTTTAGCTGTGTTGGACGGACAGCCACAATCTTCGCGCTGCTCGTAAGATAGCCTTTGCTGCAAGCGAGTGCAATCGTGCACATCAGGATAAGACCAAGCGTTCGCGCTTTCCTGTTCACGTCCATTCTCGGGTTTCTGTCTTAGTGTTCATGGCATCGGGAATTAGGGTGTTCAAGCTTTAGCGTGTTTTTCCCCTGCCCACCCCCAGCAAGCTGAAGCTTGAACACCGGCCCCCCCCCCGGTCAGGAATCGTTCGATTCATGAAAAGATCCTTTTGGTTCCGGTTG
>JBHHXT010000505.1:0-1869 GCA_046757165.1 bacterium
GCACGAGGATTCGCTTCCTCGAGATCATGGTTTATTGCCTCTTCATTTTATGGCCTCTCAAACCTGTAATCGGGATGCTTCACCGTCACATGGCCCAATCCAAAGCGATACGGGAGTTTTCCGAGAAATCGACCGGCACCAAAGTCTTGTTTATGTTGTTCATGAAACTCTCCTTTCCGTCAATTGACCATAAAACTGTAGGTCCAGCGCGAAAGGCCAATCAGCACCAGGATAATGCCTTCGTTTCGTGAAATGACCCAGCCTGTGCGCATGAACACCAAGACCAGCCCGACCATCATCACCAGGATCACCAGATTCATCCTGGCGCCAGGATCCACAGGCAGGTTGCGCAAAATGGCGGCGAGACCCAGGACGCCAAACAGGTTGAAAATATCGCTGCCGATGAGATTGCCGACTGAAATGCCGTAGCGCTTGCGCAATGCCGCCACCAACGAGGTGGCAAACTCTGGCGCAGAGGTGCCGGCGGCCACGATCGTGGCGCCGATGACCCATTCGGATATGTCAAAGGCCCTGGCTAAATCCACCGCTGAACTCACCATGAAATGCGAACCGCCGACCACCATCCCCATGCCAACCAACAGCAGCAGGGGATCCCACCAGCGCAGTTCGCCGGTTGGCAGTTCGGCCTCCACGGGCTGCTTGCTCCAATAGAGGTAGCCGATGTAGAGAATCAACAAGCTGAAAAGAACCACCCCTTCAATTCGATTCAGTTGTAGATTCCACAACAACACCGTCAGCAAAATCGAGCCAAACAGGAGAAAAAAGCCGGCCCGTTTGACCACGAGTTTGGAGGTTGCTAAATTCCGAATAATGGCGGTACCTCCCAGGATAAACCCCAGATTGAAAATATTAGACCCAACAATGTTTCCGACGGAAATGTCCCCCATGCCACGAAGTGCGGCCAGGACGGTAACGCCAAACTCAGGCGCCGAGGTGCCAAATGCCACGACGGTCAAGCCGATAATCAACTCCGATATTCCCAAACGCTTTGCAATTTTGCCGGCGGAATCTACCAGCCGGGCCGCGCCCTGGCCGATCACGACAATGCTTACAATAATGATGACGACATCCGTCCAGAGCTGCATGTTTGCCTTCTTCTCGGTTTCGGTGAGCGGCTAATGCGGTTATCCCGTACTCTGCATGGCGGCTGCGATTCCGTTAATGGCTAAGAAAGCCCGTCGCAGCGGTGCACGATCATCGGCCTCTGAGCTCCGCCACCGCTGCATCAGCTCGATCTGCAGCAGATTGAGGACATCGGTGTAGGGGTTGCGCAGCGCGATGGATTTCTGAATCACCGGGCTGTTGTCCAGCAATTCCTTCTGTCCGGTTATTTGCAGAATGGCTTTGCGGGCCAATTCAAAATCCTCACAAATCGGCGCTTCTTGCGGGATGGCCGCGGCCGGACTGCCGCTGGCGCTCAACACAGCATTGACGATTTGCTCGAGATGGCGGTGGGCAATGGCGGGTTGGGCGTACCGGAAAGAAATGACTTCGCCCTGCTCAGTAAAACGAATGCGTCCATTTTGGGTTTCGGGGGGCATGGCGAGTATGGCATAATTGGCGCGGCCACCGCCACGCCCAACGGTGCCGCCGCGCCCGTGAAATAGCCGCAGGTCGATTTGATGTTTTTGACAGGTTTTCGCCAGGCATTCTTGTGCTTTATGCAAGGCCCAATTGGCCATCCAATAACCGCCGTCCTTGTTGCTGTCGGAGTAACCCAGCATAATCTCCTGAAAGTTTCCCCGTGCCTGTAAGTGGCGTTCATAAATGGGATGGGTAAAAAGCGCTTCCAGGAAGGCTTCACCATGTTCCAGGTCTTGCACGGTTTCAAGCAAGGGCACCACATCC
>JBHHXT010000506.1:0-1864 GCA_046757165.1 bacterium
CCCGGTGAAACGCTCGCCAGGTCGGCTTTGAGGCCTCCCAGCTTGGCTGAAAACTTGAATTCGCCTTTGACGCCGGAAGCAATCAGATGATAACCGAGTCTGATGGTCAAATAGCCCAGGACAAAACAGACGATCTTCATGAAAATGATCATCGCAAAAGTCAGGAGATAGGCCCCTTCAGGACTCATGTTGCCTCCTGATTGTCTGGCCTGCTGTTGTGGCGCCTTCACTCCATCTCAAACGACACATACCGAAACAAGCCAAAGCGCTCGATCTGTAGTGCGACCGCGTCATAAGCTTTCAACTCCGAGACCGCCGTCTTCAACTCGGCGAGTGAGGTAATGCTGAGGTTGTTTATGGCATGAATGACATCTCCGGGCTGCAGCTCATCCTGCTCATAGTTCAGGTTGGCGCGGTTTGCCACCACGACTCCGGACTTGATTTTCAATCTTGGCAACATTTGCGTGATGTCCTCGGTCAAATCCAGAGCCAGGAGACCAAGCTCAGGCAGGAGGTTGTGCTCCGGGCTGACCAGGTCGGTGAACCGGGCCGGGTCGTCCGGCCGCTCGGTGATGATGACCTTGACCAGCTTGTTGACCACGCCGCGCTGGATTTCCAGAATGACGGCGTCGCCGATGGAGCGCTTGTAGAGATTGACATCGAACTGCCGGCTGTTCTCCATGGTTTTGCCATCCATGTTGATGATGATATCCCCGATGCGCAGGCCGGCTTTGGCTGCCGGGCTGTAAGGCTGGACGTTGGCGATGATGACGCGGCCGACCTGCGGCAAGCCCAGGCCAGCGGCCAGCAGCGGCGTAATGGTCTGCGCCTCCACTCCGATGACGCCGCGCCGCACCCGTCCGGTGGTCTTGATCTGCTCATAGACCGCCTTGACGATGTTGCTCGGCGCCGCAAAGCCGATGCCCTCGCTGCCGCCCGACTGGGAGAAAATCAGTGTGTTGATGCCGACGACCTGACCATGGGTATCGACGAGAGGCCCGCCGCTGTTACCAGGATTGATCGGAGCGTCCGTTTGAATGTAGATCATCGGGTCGCCGCTGCGCAGCTGGCGCGCCACCGAACTGACCACGCCCATCGTGACCGTATTCTCCAGCCCCAACGGACTGCCGAACGCCAGGACGAGCTGCCCTTTGCGAACCTCATCGGAATTGCCCAGTGTGAGAAAGGGCAGGTTCTTTTCATCGATGCGCAGAACCGCCAGGTCGGTTTCCCGGTCAAGACCGACCAAATGTGCCCCGACGATTTTTCCTCTCGGCTTGAGAATGGAACGATAATTACCGTTTCTCATTTCCTGCCGCGGCAGCGCAACCTGTAATCGCCTGGCTCCGTCCACAACGTGCGCATTGGTGATCAGAAACCCATTCGGGTCGAGAAGGACGCCAGAGCCAGTGCTCCGCTGTTTGGTGAGCAGGCTTGTGGCATTGGGGGAGGTCGGGGTGTAGCCTGTTGCCAAAATCTGCACCACCGCCGGGCTCACCTCCCGGGAAAGCGCTTCAAATTCGTCGCTGAGTTTGCCGAGCGTCACCATGGCACTGTTCTCGTGCCCGGCCTGCGCCAACAAAGGCAAACTGGTGCAATGGATAAAGATGGTGATAATCGTGGATGTCACAGCGATTCTAGACCACATCGCTCCCTCCTGAGTCAAAGAGTAAAAAAGCTTACAGGTTCAACTTTACGTAATGTGCGTTTGTTGGGGACGCAGATCAATCCCGATAAACGCAGATAAAAATAAAATCTAACCTGGATTCTTCCCAGCGCGGCGAAGCCCCGTATTAAACACGGGATTTGACAACCGCAAATGAATGGAACACGGATTTAACGGATAGAACGGATTTACACGGAT
>JBHHXT010000507.1:0-1853 GCA_046757165.1 bacterium
GTCTCCTCCCGGGAGGAGATTTACCCCGCTCCCCTCCTTGGAGGGGACAGGTTCAGACTCGTTCAGAGTCTGAACCTGGGGTGGGTCCACCTGGCCTGCCGCTCTAGTCAGGTCGGAACTTTACCATGTAACCGATGTGAGTCTTTGAACGAGGAGTAGCCCATCATATGTCGACCTATGCAATATTTTGCATACTTTTTGGACAGCCCCTGAATGCCTCCCAGTGTCTCGAGCGACAGGGCGCTTCAGTGTCCTTCCAACCCTGAGGGGCGGAATCATTCCGCGGCGGACGGCGTTTTCTTGTTCAGCCACCAGTCTCATTCTTATCGACGCGGGTTGTCCGGCCAAGGAACCGTTCGGCGTAAGTCAAGATGGCATAATCCATCCAGCGGTAGGTGCGCAGGGGCGTGGGGTGTGCCGGGATGTACCCCATGTGGCCGCCGCTTTTGGTGATCAAATATGTGATGTGCTTGTTTTCTGGCAGGTTATGAAAGGTTTCCTTCGGAATGAAAGGGTCATCTGCGCTGGCCAGTAAGAATGTAGGGAGTGTAATCCCACCCAGGAATTGCCGCGCACTGCATTTATCGTAGTAGTCCTGCGCAGAGCTGAAGTTGTTCAGCGGTGCGGTGCACATTTCGTCGAAGTCTCGCAGCCTCATCTTCCAGGTGAACGGGATGTCCGGGAAGCCCGGAAAATCGCTTTGCCTGCGTCTCACGTCCTGTTTCAACATTCGCACGAACCTTAAATCATAGATTCGATTCTGGAATTGGCATAACGCCTCAGCGCAACGAGCTAATTCAATCGGCGGTGTGACGGCAATGGCGCCTTTCAGCGTCGAGGCAATCGGCTCCTTTTTTTCACCCAGCAGTTTGAGCAGGGCATTGCCGCTCAAGGAAAAGCCAACGGCGATGAGGGGCTTACCCGGGCACAGAGATTCTATGCTGGCGAGCACGGCGCTGATGTCATCACTCCTGCCGGAATGATACGTCTTTCTGGCCAGTCCCGCGCCCTGTCCGCACCCGCGGTGGTTCATGCGAAAGACATGCCAGCCGCGCTGCACGAACAGGTCGGCCAGCCGCACGATGTAGGGGGAGGTTGCATCCCCGCCCAGGCCGTGAGCCAGCACAATCGCCCGTTTGATCGTCGCTTTCCGGCTCGGTTTGTTTTCACAGAGCATGAGGCGGTCGCCGTCGCTGACCGGAACTTCGTGCAGAGTCGGCGGCTCGAGCCGGGTAGAAGTGGGCAAGTAATATCCAATGAGGGTTTGCAAATGCCCACCAGCAGCCAGCGGGTGGGGATGAAAAGGGAGCAGCACATCTTTGGTTTCGGTCATAGATTCCTGTCAAATTCGTGAAAGTTAAGCATTTTTTGTGGTTCAAGACAAGGTTTTTATTGGCACTTAGTTTCTTGAATGTGCTTGACTTTGTCATTCGCAACCTTTATTATCAAAAAGGTATTCATCGAAACTCATGACGGTAAAGGTATTAGGCAAAAAACTTTACTGATGTTCATTCGAGGCCACTCCTAGAACCGCCCTTTCCCGCCACGCCTGATCAATTTCGTGAGTTGAGCAAATGGTTGGCAAGACCGTCACACATTATAAGATTCTAAAGAAACTCGGCGCCGGCAGCATGGGCTCTGTCTACCAGGCGCTCGACCTGAAGCTCGACCGGGTCGTTGCGCTCAAGTTCTTGAACAAGGACTTGCTGCTGGATGAGGAAGCGCGGGTCAGATTCGTGAATGAAGCCAAGATCATTTCCACCATTGAGCATCCCAATATCGCGACCATTTATGAGATCGACGAGATCCATGATTCGTTCTTTATCAGCATGGGGTATTACGAGGGCAAGACA
>JBHHXT010000508.1:0-1853 GCA_046757165.1 bacterium
GTGTCATACCGACCGGCGAGGACGAATTTCCATCTTTCTCCAAATTCCGTCTCCACCTGACCGTAAATCCCTGTCTGACGTAACTTCAGTTTGGAGTCGGCCGGGTCATCCACGTTCACTCTGCCCTCTGTCAAAAAGGTGCCCTCTGAGTTGGGCCGTGTGTCTTCGTGCTGAATCCCTGCAATGAACCGGAGCATCGAGCTGCCCATGTAGAACGTGGTGTGGTACTGTGCTTCATAGTTCATCCGGTACCCTTTGTCAACAAACTTGACCCGATCGATGGCCTGGTCTTCTGTCATCGGTGTCCCGGCGTTGGAGGCGCCGATGAGGGCGGCCACTTTGTTTTCAATGGAGTGGGTTTTCCCCAGGTCATTGCCGCTGCGATAGATCTGCGCATAGAAGTGCGGAGAGTTGAAGCGTACTTGCTCGAAATCATAGGACTGTTCCACCTGCTGCAGCCGGCCGATATTGCTGGTCGTAATCGAGTTGTACTTCGCGTAGCCGGCGGAAGCGACAATCTCGACCTCCGGCGAAAAAAGGTAATACATGCTGGCATCGGTGCGGAAATTTTTCACATCATCATCCTGGTTCTCCATGTAGGCCTTACCCGTATTATCCACGCCCACGGTGTCGTTCTTGACCCAATCGTTGCCGAGAAAGTAGGCGAGGTTGACTTTGTAGGCAAACTTATCAAAATTCTGAGCGTGGCGTACCCGACCGAACAAGATCGAATTCTCGCCGCCGCCCGCGACCAGCGTGGTGCCGGGATAGTCGCGCGGATGCTTGGTGATGATGTGGAGCAAGCCGTTGTGAGCATTCGGTCCATAGAGCGCCGAGCTGGGGCCCAGGATGGCTTCCATGCGCGCGATGTCCTCTCTGGCCACGGGATATCCTCGGCCGGCTGGCAAGCCTGCGCCCGGGAGATGGGCCTTCTTGCCATCGGCCAGAATTTGAAAGCGGTAGTTGTACGCCGTGGTAAAGCCGCGCGCATTGAGCACGACATTGTCGATGCCCGTGCGATAGGTATCCACCCCTTTGGCTTTTTGAAGAGCTTCTGCATATGTCAGCGCCGGCACTTTAGACAACTCTTTTGCGGTCACCAGAGACAAACTCACCGGTGCGTCTGTCAGCTTTTCAGCGCGCCGAGAGCCGGTCACGACAATTTCGCTGCCAAATATGGTCGACTCTGAAAGCAAGAAATCTGCCGTCGCTGTCTCGCCCGCTGTCACCGTAATGGGGGTTGACCGGTCATCGTACCCGATGAACGTCGCTTGCAGCCGGTAGGTGCCGGCAGGAACATTGCTGATCGTGTAGCTTCCGTCTGCCCCGGTTGCAGCGCCCAGCTTTGTGCCCAGAATAGAGACGTTGGCGCCGGCCAGAACCTCCTGCGTATCCGCCGATTTCACGACGCCACTGACCGAGCCCGTTTGCGCTATGGCAGCGACAGCACCAAGCAAAAGAAAGACTGAGACGGTCGCAAAGATGAACACCCCTCGACTCATCGTTGTAGTAGCCATGGTAAGCCCTCCTCGTTTTGTTAAGAGTTAAAACTGGTGTTTAGACTGTAGGCCGCCTTCCTCCAGCCTAAAAGTCTACAGCCTATCGACCTGAATCGTCATCAGGATTGTGACACCACTGTGCCGCCTGGCTGAAAAGTCTGGCGAGCAGATCTGAGCAGGTAGAAAGCGAAGGGGAAAGGCGGGTAAGGTACGGACTTTTCTCTCAGGCGGTTGCCAGTTGACTGAAAATACCCGGTCAGAAGAAGCAGCAACTCAAAGTAGAGAGGATATACTCCACGCACCAGGCATTTCGGCCATGTCTCGAACTGGCGTGAAAAACCGCTGGAGGACTTC
>JBHHXT010000509.1:0-1850 GCA_046757165.1 bacterium
CAAGCAAAGGAGTGAAATGCTTCAGCATTTCGCGTGCCACAACACACAAGCAAAGGAGTGAAATGCTTCAGCATTTCGCGTGCAACAACACGCAACGCTAAAGCGTTGCACTCCTTTTTATCGCCATATGCCTTTGCAAAAAACAGAAGCTATCATTCTCAAGAGCATCAACCACGGCGAGACCAGCAAGATTCTCACCGCCTATACCCGAGCGCGCGGTAAAATCTCCTTGATGGCCAAAGGTGTGCGCAACATCCGGAGCCGGATTGGGGGCGCCGTGGAGCCCCTCAATTACATCTCCATGCTATTTTACGAAAAAGAAAGCCGTGAAATTCAGCTTTTGAGCCAGGCGGAGCTGCTTGTTGCGTTTCCACACATCAAGGCCAGCTTGCCGAAGACCTCGCTGGCGCTGGCGGTTTGCGAGCTGGTCAATCAGCTCGAGTTTGGTCAGGAGCCGAATCCGCTCTTGTTTCGACTGCTCCTGGGCGCGCTCAAAGGCATCGATGGTTCGGCGGGGGATGGCAAGAATGTCTTCCGGGCATTTCAGATTCACCTCTTCGATATCATGGGATTTCGGCCACATTTTCATGGCTGCATCGGTTGCCAGAAATCGCTTGCGGGAACGGTGCGGTTCGACCTGCAACAGGGTGGCCTGGCTTGTGAGACCTGCCGGCGGGAACACGCCCCCAGCGTGATGCTGCATCACGACGCTTTGACCGGCTTGCAAGCGCTGCAAAAGGTGCATCTTTCGCAGCTAAACGGACTTCTGGAGTCGCCTGCCTCTCAAAACCAGGTCGACATGTTCTTGCACGCCTATCTGCGCTCGCATGTCGAGGGCGTGAAGGAGCTCAAGGCGTTGCAATTCTTGAGGAAGATCTAATCAAAAAGCCAAAGCAGATATGGGACTGTCTAATAAGGCCCCTGTGGCTGTCATTTCGAGCGAATGCGAGAAATCTTTTAGGGCAGGGACTACGGTGTAATCAATTGTTTTCCAAAATCTTACGATTGGTGCACAGCCAGATTCCTCCCGTCGGTCGGAATGACATTTCGGGGCTTTTGGGACAGTCCCGGGCGACACTACCGGTACTTAACGGCACAGATATATGAGAATGCGTCTATTGGCCAATGGCCTTGCCGGTAGAACACGGAGACAAATGCGAGCCGGTTTTGACGCTGAAAGCGTCATACAACGCAGCCCAGGGGTGCCGTATCCGCGCCACCCCTGGTGGGTGGCTGGATCACTAACCGGAGACCATAGACTCGAAAAGATAAACAGCGCACCATGAGACTTCCGGAGCCATTGATTCCCGCCACCTTGCTACGCCGGTACAAGCGTTTTTTGGCAGACGTTGAGCTGGCGAGCGGCGAAGCCGTCACCGTACACTGCGCCAATTCCGGCAGCATGTTGGGCCTGGATGCCCCCGGCAGCCAGGTGCTCCTGTCGAGAAGCGACAATCGCCGGCGGAAACTGGCGTACACCTGGGAGCTGGTCAGGGTTGCGGACACCTGGGTGGGCGTCAACACGCTCGTTCCGAACCGTGTGGTTCACGAAGCGCTCCGTCTGCAGCAAATTCCGGCCTTGCAACCGTACGATGAAATCAAGCCTGAGGCCACGGCCGGGGGCCGTTCTCGTTTCGACTTCCTGCTCCGGGACCGTCAGCGACGCTGCTTTGTGGAGGTCAAAAGCGTAACATTGGCGCAAGCAGAGGTCGCCTTGTTTCCCGACGCGAAGACGGAGCGCGGCAGCAAGCATTTGCGCGAACTGAGCGAGCTGGCTCGAGACGGCGCGCGGGCTGTCATGTTCTTCCTGGTTAACCGCGGCGACTGTACCCGGTTTGCGCCGGCTGAGC
>JBHHXT010000510.1:0-1834 GCA_046757165.1 bacterium
GGTGTTTTTGGGAATGGCGAACCGTGCTCTCTGACCCTCTCGGATTTGTGCCCAAAACACGGTTGTCCCGCAAAGGCGGGATGTTGGATCAGGCTTGCAGGCCTGAAAGAAGTTGCCACGCACTTGCGAAGTGCGTGGCAACTCAGCGCGCGGGGGCTCCTCTGTCAATGACAACGAAGCGTTCGGTGAAACTCGGTGGCTTCGGTGACTTTCGGTGGTGAAGGGAGGAATGGCCCGGTAGCAGGTGGGGATGGGGGTTGACGGGCACGCCGTTTCCGTCCTTGCACAAAAAAACAAAATAAAATCGAAAGTAATCGACCCTTTCCAAAATTCTACTTGACATTCCTTCCATTTTTTCTTGCTTTTATTCAGTTGTCGTCCCAAGCCAGCAGCCAACGGCCAAACGTGCATCTCAGGCGTAAGATCAAAAAGGAGAGGATACATGGCAAAAACATCTGTGCGGGGAATGCTCGACGAGCAAACGCTAAGAAGGATGGTGGCAAACCAGGAGATCGAAACGGTGCTAACGGTTTTTCCCGACCTCTACGGTCGTTTGATGGGAAAGCGCATCGCCGGGCATTACTTCGTCGAAGATGTGCTTGGTGGCGCGGTGCACGCCTGCGATTACCTCCTGGCGTGCGACATGGAAATGGATCCGGTTCCGGGCTACGCCTTCACGAGCTGGCAGGACGGCTACGGCGACTTCCGACTGGTGCCGGATTTGACCACCCTCAGGCTGGCGACCTGGCTGGACAAGACGGCGCTGGTGCTGTGTGATATCTACCAGGAGGAAGATGACCGCCTGGTGGACGTTGCGCCGCGTTCCATTCTGCGCGCCCAGGTGGAACGGGCGACGAAGCTGGGATACCTTGCCATGGCCGGTTCGGAGTTGGAGCTGTACGTCTTCCGCGACAGTTACGAGCAGGCACATGACAAGCAATACCTCGGTCTGAAGCCTATCGGCAATTACATTGAGGATTACCACATCTTGCAAGGCACGAAGGAGGAATTTGTCATCGGCGCGATTCGCCACCATATGGACCAGTCCGGCATCCCGGTTGAATTTTCGAAAGGAGAGTGGGGGCCCGGCCAACAGGAAATCAATTTGCGATATTCGAATTTTCTGGAAATGGCGGATCGACACGTCATATACAAGCATGCGGCCAAAGAAATCGCGTATCAGCAGGAGTGCGCGATTACGTTCATGGCCAAATGGCACCAGGCGCACGCCGGGTCCTCCATGCATTTGCATGCCAGCATCTGGGACAAGTCCGGCATCAACTCCCTTTTTCCGGGTGAGGAGACGTTCGGCATGGTGCACGCTTCGCCGATATTTCGCTGGTTTCTCGGTGGCTGGATGCACCATCTGCGCGAGATGTTCGCCTTCTGTGCTCCTTACCCGACCTCGTACAAACGATTTGTTGCCGGCTCGTTTGCGCCGACGGGGATCGCCTGGAGTTACGACAACCGCACGGCTGCCTTCCGTATTGTCGGTCACGGTCCAGCGCTGCGAATCGAGTGCCGGGCGCCGGGCGCGGATGCCAATCCCTATCTCGCCTTTGCCGCCGCCCTGGCTGCCGGGCTGGACGGCATCGAGAACAAAATCGAGCCGCCCGATTATTACGATGGCGATGTCTATGCCGCGCAGGATTTGCCGCAGGTCCCGAAGACGCTCAATCAGGCCATCGAAGAGCTGCAAGGCAGCGCCTGGGCCAGAGAAACATTTGGCGAGGCGGTCATCGAACACTACCTGCATTTCTTCCGCACCGAGCAGCGCAAGTTTGAGGAGGTCGTCACCAATTGGGAGCGGCAGCGCTATTTTGAGCGAGCCTAG
>JBHHXT010000511.1:0-1832 GCA_046757165.1 bacterium
TTGTGACATTCAGAATAGAAGAAAGCCTGCCTCCGTATTGCGCACCGAATCCCCCCTTCGAAAGCTCGATTTTTTTGATGGCATCGGTATTGAAGGTTGAAAACAAGCCAAACCCGTGTTCTGGATTGTAGACATCTGTGCCGTCAATCAAATATAAATTCTGGTCAGGCGTGCCGCCGCGAACGTACAGCTCAGAGGACCAATCATAGACGGGTAAGATTCCCGGCAGAGTCTGCATGGAGCGTAAGAGGTCTGCTTCTGCCACTTGTGGCATTTGGTTGATTTGCTTGGCTGAGAGATCGATTTTCGAAACCGGTCTCGCGAACAGTTTTTCGATGGTTGGGATGGCCTCACCCGTTACCACAATTTTCTCCATGACAATGGCCTCCGCCTGCAGATAGATGTGAACCTCCCTCTTTGCGTTGCCGTGCAGGGTCAACATTTGTTTGAACGGTTTATAGCCGATGTAGTGCGCAACCAGAGTGTAATCCCCTGCCGGAATTCTGGGAATAACATAGTAGCCACTTAGATTCGTACTGCTGCCTGACAGCGTATTTTCGAGAAAAACATTTGCGCCAATCAGGGCTTCCCCGTTAGCGACATCATATACAAATCCACTTATGGTCCCTGTTTGACTGGGTTGTGCGATGAGTGAAGTTGAATTAAGCGCAACTACACAAACAAATGACCAGATCTTGTTCATGGTAACCTCCTTTCTTGCATGCTTACTCATTTCATAGCAGAGGCGAGTTTGAATTGCACCGGAATCGTCACCCACACCTTGACTGGCCGGTCGCGCTGCATGGCGGGTTGCCACTTTGATTTGTGCACAGCTTCAATAGTGGCCTGCTCGAATCCCATTTTGTTGCCAGAACCTTTTAAAATTTGTACGTCTTCAACCCGGCCATTGACATTCACCAAAACCCGGATGACAATGAGTGTTTCAATGCCAGCCCTGAGAGCCACTTCTGGATAAACCAGATTTTTGTACAGGGCTGCCAATCCGCCTATCGGTTGCGGTGGGGTATCGTACGCCACGAATATTGGGGCAGCATCGGCGGCGGGAGCGGGCGGTGGCGGCGGCAAAACAGCTAAATCCAACTGTGTCGAGGAAATAGTGACATCTTCAGGAACGGCTTCCTCTTCAGTCGGTATCGGGACCGACGGCCGTGGCGGGGCCGGAGCCCGACGAACTTGTTCCGTCACCGGAATTTCCTCTACCGCAATTTTAATCCGAACCGGCTGCACTTCTTTGGTTTTTATTTCAAATCCACGAATAAGTTGAACAACCAAAATCACACTTGACAGTGCAACCAAATGTGCACATTCCAGGGTTTTACGGTACACCTGTCTTTGAAAGAATGTCAGATGGCGCTCTTTAGGAGGAGGCTCGGGTACACTCCTACGCCAGAAGGCTTTACTTTCCGGGCTCTCAACGGTTCTCTCTACTTCGATGCTAAAAGGGTTGAGGCCGTTGCCCTTTTCATAGCCAAATGGGTTGAAGATTCTACTTTTCTTGGTAATAAACATGTTTCACTTTCTGGCAAGCTTAGGACTTATGCGGTTCGTCCGAAAGATTGGAAAATCGCTCGCGGAGCATAATAGGAATCAGAGCGAACAGCAAGGCCACAAACAACACATAATATGTCATAGCAAAAGATGGTTCGTGAGTACGATAAAATAGCAAATTCACTTTTATATTTTCTGTTCCAGTGAACGGAATAATAAAGGCAAATACAAAAACCGCAATTACAAAAATGAACGAAATTCCTATAACCCACTTCCTTGCTGTATTGTTGTGTTTAGTGAGAAAATATCCTGCCATGAAAAAA
>JBHHXT010000512.1:0-1804 GCA_046757165.1 bacterium
TCAATGTCAGCGGCGGGCTGCTGTCGTGCGGGCATCCCGTCGGCGCCACCGGCATGCGCATGGTAACGGAGATTGCCACGCAATTGAGAAACAGAGCCGGCAAGCGGCAAGTCAAAGGCGCGAAAGTAGGCCTGGCGCAAAATATCGGGGGGCCGGGAGCGATTGCTTCCGTCATCGTTCTGAAAAACTGATTGTTCTATTGCTCCATTGTTCTATTGTTAGAAGCACGAGCGGCGGCAGCAGTGTAACAATGCAGCAATGGAACAATGAAACAATGGAGCAATTCATTAAGACAAGAAAGAAACATGAGCGCTAAAAGGAAAAGAATCCTCCTTGCAAAACCCGGTCTGGATGGTCATGACGTGGGCGTCAAGGTTCTGGGACATGCTCTGGTGGATGCGGGATTTGAAGTGGTCTATACCGGTTTGAGAAAGTCCATCGAGGAAATTGTCGGAACGGCAGGGCGACACAAGGTGAATCTGGTTGGGCTTTCCATCTTATCGGGAACCCATCTGGTGCTATGCGAACAGATGGCCACAGAGATGAAGAAGGCGAATTTGACCATTCCGTGGATCGTGGGCGGGAATATTCCGGATCAGGATGTTGAGGCGATCAAGTCACGGGGGGCCGCAGCGGCTTTCCAAACCGGGACAACGATTGAGGAGGTCATTGTCTATTGTAGCAAGTTGGCTAAGGAAGAGTGAAGCAGAGGAACTCCATTGTTTCCGCTGGTTGAAATCAGACACGCAGAAACGTTTGACTATGACCTTCCAAATACGTAATTTTGAGATGTTTGACATCTATTTATCGAGATCATGTAATACTTCAGGAGAAATGCCATGGGAAAAGCTTACATCGAAACCCGAAAAAAAAGCTATTACATAGCCGGAAGCAGAGTCTCTCTGGATTCCATCGTGTATGCTTTTTTGAACGGACAATCGGCAGAAAGTATTGCCCAAGCTTTTCCAGTGCTTTCACTGGAGCAAGTTTACGGTGCAATTACATACTACCTGGCCAACAAAAAGATAATTGACGAATATCTAGAAAGTCAACGTGCTGATTACGAAGCAAAGCTGAAAGCGGCTCAAGAATCAGATCCGGGTTTTTACCTAAAATTATCTGAAGCCAAGCCAAAACGAAAGGCAGAGGTCATTTGAAAGTTAAGTTTCAAGCGGATGCTGATCTTAGTCATATTATTCTTTATGGCGTTATTCGCCGAGAACCCGCGATTGACTTTCAAACCGCCACGGATGCAAGGCTTGAACGAAAACTTGACTTGCATGTTCTTGAAATCGCCGCAGAATCAGGGCGTATACTCGTCACACATGATAAGAAGACAATGCCAGAACAGTTTGCCAGGTTCATTCCCGCACAAGAAAGCCCTGGTGTCTTAATTGTTCCCCAGCATCTCCCTGTTTACATAGCTATTGAGGAAATTATCATTATTTGGTCGGTAACGGAAGCGGAAGAATGGGTTAACCGCATCGTCTATCTTCCACTGTAGACCAAACAGGTAATGATAGACGGTTATTTTGAATTTGCATGAATGATTATCTCACAAGATGAACTGCTTCGTAAGTTGAATCAATTTACGATTATGAAGGCACTAAAATGAGCAAAGACAAAACAGGATATGGGAAGAAGGACACGACAAAAATTTTGCTCGAGTCAGGAATAGAAGTCAGTCCTTTATACACAGACGATGATGTAACCCGTACTGGTTCATCCGCGGATATCGGCAGCCCGGGACAGTACCCCTTCACGCGCGGCATTCACCCCGAAATGTACCGCAAGCGTCCGTTTA
>JBHHXT010000513.1:0-1789 GCA_046757165.1 bacterium
CAGGAATTTTCTAAACAAGCCGAATTCCTACGTGAATCAGCTAAGGATTTTTAGAAGTATTTTTATTGCAGAATGTCCCCGGTGTAGAGGTCAAACTTACAACCTGGGAATATGGGAAGGTGGGCCAAATCATTCATCTGGGGCCGTATTCTCAAGAAGGGCCGACCGTCCAAAAGTTGCATGATCATGTACAGTCAGAGGGATTCAAAATAATTCCTGATTCTCATGAGTGTTGCATTAAGTGAATTATTTTGTAGGAGCGAAGCGGAGGGTCGAAGTTGCCATCGGTTTTCTCACCGCGTCAAGGCGGGAGCATGCAAGACGTAGCCGCTCTTCTCCATCCGGTAATGGCGCTGGAGATTGATCGTACTGGCCGGCAGGATGGCCGTAAATCCAAACCGCTGCCGGATGTCATCGATGGCGCCTTGCAGCGTTTCCCGGGGCGTGCGTTCGCTAAAAAGCTCTCCCTGCCAGTTTTTGCGCTCGATATTCGAAACCACCAGCCCGACGCGGCGCACGCGCAAGCGCCGGAAGGAGGTCTCGCGCAAAAGCTGAGCGACCATGCGATAAATGGCATCGGTGCTGTCCGTGGCTTCAGGTAAAGTGCGTGCTTTGAGGTAGCGCTTGTGGTCAGAGTACGCCACTTTCACCGATACCGTCTGACACTCCAGGCCGTCTTCGCGGAGTTTTTTCCCGATGCGTTCGGTGAGGTAGTGCAGAACCTCGTGCACGAGATCCGGGTCGCAAACGTCCTGTTCAAAGCCGGTTTCCCGGCTGATCTGGTTGGGGATGATGCGCTGTTTCACCTCACGGCGGTCAATGCCGTTCGCCAGGTGCCAGAATTTGTTGCCGTTGGTGCCGAAGCGCTGGCACAGCACGGCTTTGGGCACCGCCGCTAACTGCCCAATGGTGAAGATGCCCAACTGGTGCAGCCGCTCGCGGGCGGCTGGCCCAATCCCCGGCAGCGCCTCAACCGGCAGCGGATGCAGAAATTCCAGCTCGGTGCCGGGCGGGACGGTGGTGATGCCGTTCGGCTTGTTGACGCCGGAAGCGATGCGCGCGATATATTTGCACGTGCCGATGCCGCACGAGACCGTGACCCGGACCGCGTCGTAGATCTGCTGCTGGATGGCGCGCGCGATTTGCTCGGGCGTTTTCTTGTGCACCTTCAACGTGCCGCTCAAATCCAGGTAAGCGTCGTCCAGGGAGGTCATCTCGATGACAGGCGTGAACTGGTCGTAGATCTGCTGAAACACGCGTGAGACGGCTTTGTAGTGCTCGAAGTTCCCTTTGAGAAAGACGGCATCGGGGACGAGCTGTTTCGCTTGTTTGAGCGGCATGCCGGTGACCACCCCCTGTTTGCGCGCATCGTAGCTGGCCGTGTGCACGACCCCACGCTGGTCCTCGCTCCCCCCGACGATCACCGGCCGCTTGCGCAGCGGCGGCGCAAAGCCCTGCTCGACCGACGCGAAGAAGGCGTCCGCGTCGATGTGGAGGATGTTTCGGGGTTCGGGTTTCGAGTCTTGAGTCTCTAAGCTGCGAAAATTCATTTGTATTTCAGGGTGCTGATCCTGCTTTACGTCAAAAAGAGTTTAAAAGGGACCTCAAACACGTTAGGAGTCCCGGGATAAAGATAACCATAATTTTGGAAATTGCAAAGCGGGAATTTCAACAACAACGCCATCGAGCTCGTTACCGGAGATAAGGTTACGTGCGTTAGCTCTCGTTCCGCCGACCGAAAGCATAACCTGCGCTGCCATTCAACGCACTTAAATTGATTAACATAAAT
>JBHHXT010000514.1:0-1766 GCA_046757165.1 bacterium
GGCCAGCGCGGCTTTTTGTGGCAAATCCCAGGTACGGACCAACAGATGCTGAAACATACGGCCTGAGAGCTTGATTCAGAGCCAGACCTGCTGGCTGGTATTTCATCCCGAAGAGAAGAGGGATAACTGAACCTGTTTCTGAAGACACCCCTGAACCGCCCACCGACGAGCGAGTTTCTGCTCCCAGGACGCCAAGGCTGATATTGATTGCCCAATCAGGCCGAAACCAATGTGTGTAAGCGAGCGTTGCTGCAGCTCCATCCACTCGGCTATCAGAGCCTGCCTGGTTCACGGATGTGACATGGGTGGAATTCGCCTGGACCAGAAGTCCTAAACTCACCGCAATGCGATGCTTCCCATGCAGAAAACTTGAACGGGATGTCGACGAAACGCGAGGTTTTTCAACCTGAGGGGATTCCTGGGCCAGGACGAAGATTGGATAAGCCGCGATGCAAACAATTGACGTCATGAAGAATCTGATCATGATGACCTCCTAACCCGGACAAGCCCCGCAGAAGGCGCGGGATTCAACAACCGGAAATTCGAAATCCTAAGCTCCAAACTCGAAAAAAAACACGGTCACAAAAAGTCTTGCCAAAAAGTGACCGGAAGGAACTCGTCAGGTACTCACTAATAGATTCGAAGTAAGAATCGATTCTTTGAAATTGGAATCAGTATCTTCACTTACTCCAAGACTGACGGAATGTTTCGTTTCGTGTGTCAACACGGCTGATGATTCATCCCGCCCACTTGGTCCGCCCATTGGGCGCATTGACAGGTTTCTCCTTTGGTCGAAATATTTTTTCGCCACAAGCAGTTCGCGTCATGCCGAACATTTGTGCAGCGGGTTATTTACAATTGTGGTGTCTTTTCCACATTTCTGGTTCATTTTTCTGAGGATACTGAGTTGAGGAAAAGGGTCTTAATATCACTCATTAGATTTTCATTCTCCCAAATGGCCAATCGGGTAGCCTCCATTTTGATGATTACTTTTCAAAGAGATACATCATTTCACTAAAGTCGAGCGTCCACGAAGAATACCGACGCAGGAATCGGTGGGAGATCAGCCCGTCCTCAATGAAACCGTGCGCCCAATAAGATTCCGGTGGTCGAGATCCGTATTCACCCTTGACATTTGATTGGGTCAGACTTCCCAGGCCGATGGTTTTGATTGGAAATAAACCGCTTGCCCATTTGCCTCCACCGCCACCGACGCCTTTCTCAGAAATCTTCGTCTCAGGCGCCTGGATGCCAACGTATTGCAAGGTTTGAATGGGTGCCGCAAAACAAGCTTCACTAGCCAGACCGGAGTCCACAAAAAAAGTCAAGCCGCTTTTGTCGTTCAAACTTCCTTTGGCCATCATCAGATGAGTGGCTTTCAAAACAAAAGGGACCTCCGCGGCAACCCTATTGGCCATTTCTGCCCGCAATTTGCGAATATTCGCTTCGGTTCTTTCGCGCAGGATCAAATTGCCATTCTTGTAATCAATAGTGGAAACAAATTGCCTCAGCGCGGCAGTACCAATAAAACCACCTACGGTGTACCTGCCCTCTTCAAAACCCGAGGAAAAACGTTTTGTGGGGAGAATTGTGATTGGAACATGATTCAGCGTGACCTCGCCAAGCTTAACGGAATCTACTTTGCCGAATCCCACTTCTGATTTTTTGCCACCACCAAAAGTGCCCATTGCCCTGGCGACCCACTCGATACCCATCGCTTGCGCAATTTCATCGTCGAGAATAAACATATCTGCGCCGGTATCGAA
>JBHHXT010000515.1:0-1761 GCA_046757165.1 bacterium
CAAGAAAGTCCCCGGCACTTTGAAAGTGCCGGGGACTTCGTTAGGCTTCGCACTTCATTGCTTGATTTTTTGCTCGAGAAATGGTATATTGAATCCTTGTTACGTGGCACACATGTCTAACCACTTGAAAACAGGAGCTCCTGATGGGCGATGCACAAAAAAACGGCAAACTTGAACAAGAACTGATCGACAAGATCAACAACGGGTTCATGGTCGAGTCTCTGGAGGACATGACTCCTGGCTACAGAAAGGCGCTTATTACGCAACTGACCGTCCAGGGCGACACCGAGTTGATGAGCGCTCCGGCCTACTATCTCGCCTCCCGGGATGCCCCGACTATCAACAGCCGCATCGCTGTGACCGCCATCATTCATGACGAGCTCGGGCACGCGAACATCGCCTATCGCATCATGGAAGATCTGGGGGTAGACAAGCATTGGCTGGTCTACGGACGGGCGCCGCATGAATTCAAGCATCCCTATGGCTTCGATCAGCCTTTGGACAACTGGGCCGAAATGGTGGTGGCCAACGGCTTCTTCGACCGGGCCGGCATCACGTTGCTGGGCGATGTGCTGGAGAATACCAGCTACGGGCCGCTCAAACGCGCGCTGGTCAAAGTGGACCGCGAGGAAATCCTGCACCTGCGCCACGGGGAGTCCTGGATGCGTCGCCTCGCCAAGGCGGGCGGAGAGGCCAAAGAGCTGCTGCAGCGGGCCGTTGACTGGATGTTTCCCATGACCCTCGAATGGTTCGGGCTGCCTGATGATCTCAAACACCACAGCGGTCAATTGGCCTACCGACTCAAAGGCAAGACCAACGATGAGCTACGTCAGACCTGGATGCAGGCGACCGTTCCCTTGTGTGAAAGCATCGGTATTCGCGTCCCGGCCCACCATGACGCCGGGAAGCAAGAGTACATCATCGATTATCCCTTTCCCTGCCAGTACGACCCGCAGGAGAAGCGCTGGCTGTTCGACCAACCGCTGTCCTGGGACGAGGTGTTCACGCGCTGGAAAGCGCGCGGCCCCATGAACGCACGGTATACCGAGATGGTGCAGGGCGACCTGGAAAGTATTTTCGGAGGCCGGCTTTGGTGACCACTGACCGGGTCTGGCAAGCCCTGCAATCCGTTGATGATCCCGAATACCCCCTGAGTATCGTCGACCTCGGCATGGTTTATCGCGTGGAAATCGGCGAAGAGGCGGTCAAGATTGCCATGACCTTCACCGCCATGGGCTGCCCCGCGATAGAGATGATCACCGAAGATGTCAGGGAGGAAGTCGGCAAAATCGAGGGCGTTTCGGCCGTGCAGATCGAAATCGTCTGGAGCCCACCGTGGACCAAAGACAAGATCACAGAAAAAGGTCGCCAGATTCTACAGATCTACGGCGTCGGCGTTTGAGGAGAGGAATCATGGCCAAAGAGAAAATTTATGAAGTTTTTGCCCGCAAGACGCACAAAGAGCCCCTCGCGCATGTTGGCAGTCTAAACGCCTCAGACGATGAACTGGCGAAAGTCTACGCGTGGACCATGTACGACGAAGAGAACTGGGTCGAGATGTGCGTGGTGCCGCGTGAGGCAGTGGTGCAGGTGACTCACGATTGCGCCATCCCGCTGTGGGGGAATTGAGCCGGACAAGCGGGAAATTCGAAATCCTAAACTCTAAGATCGGAAGAAACTGAACCCCAAAGGACGCGAAGAAGACTATTTTTTTCGCAGACTTCGCTGCGAAAAAAGTCATTTAGCGCTTCGCGCCGTCAT
>JBHHXT010000516.1:0-1760 GCA_046757165.1 bacterium
GACGATTCGATCCTCCTGTTAATCAAAAGGAAGGTCCTCATAGTTTCTCACAAAAGATGATTGGAGTAGTTACATGGAACCCAAAAGAGCGTTTGTTTTGAGTGGGGGATCCATACGGGGTGCGTTTCAGGCCGGGGCTTTGGCGGAGATTCTGACCTCTGGCACGTTTGTGCCCGACGCCATCTACGGCACATCGGTTGGGAGTTTGAACGGCGCATTTCTCGCCGACCGCTCAGGCCGGGCCGTGATCGCGGGTCAGGCCCCTGACTGGGTCGAGCTCGGCAACAAGCTGCAGGATTTTTGGCTTGGCGAGATCACCTCGTTCGACAAGATCGCCCGCAAGCGCGGCGGGGTGTCGTTGCTGTTCGATGTGGTGTTCGAGAATTTCGATGGCTTTATCGACACCGAGCCGCTGCGTGACCTGGTCCGCCGGGAAGTGCAGCTCGAAAACCTGAAGGCCAGTCCCCTTGACTTCTTTGCCTGCTCGGTCAATGTGGCTACGGGCAAGGCCGTCTATGCCTCTATCGACGAATACGACAACATGCACGACTACATCATCGCCAGCACGGCGATTCCTCTGGTCATGCCGGTGCAAATGATCGGCGGCGACGCGTACGTCGATGGCGGAATCCGCGAGGTGGCGCCGCTGCGGCAGGCGATTGTGGATGGCGCTACCGAGATCTACTGCATCCTGTGCCAGCCCGAGGTGCTGCTGCGAAGTCAATTCAACCGCAAGAACGCCGTCGAGCTCATGGAACGCGAGGTCACCATTGTCACCAATGAAACGGTGAACAACGATCTCGAGCTTTGTCAAAAAATCAACGCGCTGTTGCGGGAACATCCCGAGCTGGCCGACTCCGGCCCCCTGCAGGGCAAGCGCCCCATCGACCTCAGAATCATCCGGCCGGATAAACCCATTGAGCTGGAGCTCGAGACGTTTGATTCCGAACAAATCCTGGCCGCGATGAAAGATGGCTGGAAAAAGGCACAGGAGGTCCGGCTATCGCCGACCCCGCTGGCTGAAATGGCAATCTGAATTCAGCTTCATGGCAAATGGAACACGGATAAGACGGATTTAACGGATCGGAACGGATTGGACTTGATGATCCGTTCTATCCGTTCAATCCGCGTTCCAGTCATTTACAGCTTTGCTGCATTTGATCACGCAAAGCCGCAAAGTACGCAAAGAAAAATAAGGAAATAGCTTTTGTTTGAAAGCTTCGTGCTCTTTGTGTCTTGCTGTGAGACACCCTCCCACGTGCAGCCTTCAGCCCACCGCTTTCTCAATATCAAGAATAGTGCCCACTATTTTCTGAAAACTGATTTTTATTGTTGACTCTGGTTCTTAAATTCAATAAGTTTCGTCAGGTAGAGCCGATAGTCGAACCACCCCGCCTTCTGACAACAGCACGTGGACACCTGTAAAACACCTGAATGAGTAGGTTGCACAACGCATAGGGAAAGCTCATGAAGCCTTGCAGGATGATCGAACTTGCCGCCGGTTTGATGGTGTGGCTGCCTCTGGTCGCAGGGGTCACGCGGATACTTCATGCTCAGCCTGTTGTTTACCGGGCCGAAGCCGCGCGAGCGCTATCTGGCCACATGGTGAATGTCAGTCTGTACGGAAAGGGACTTCTCGCCGTCAAGCATGTGGATGCGGTCAAGATTGGCGCCCTCAGCGTCAACGTCAAACAGGTGACAATAGAATCCGATGACGAGATCTCTGTCCGGCTTGAGATTCCGAAAAACGTTCAAACAGG
>JBHHXT010000517.1:0-1757 GCA_046757165.1 bacterium
TGGGCACGCTGCGCAACGATGTACCGGAAACGTTGCAGCAGATCGTCACGAAAGCGCTGGCGAAAGACCCCGATGCTCGGTTCAAGACCGCCGGGGAATTGTCAGCCGCATTGCGGAGCATCGACAGGCCATCAAAAACCTTGGGCGACGAGATGCCCTCGACCGGGACTGAGCGGAAAGGAAAGGGCACGGCCTCAAAACTGCGGTACACCGTTGTCGGACTGTTGCTGGTGATCGGACTCGTAATGGCGGGAAGGCTCCTTCTCCCGGAGGGAAGCGGCGCCATCAGCACGCTGGCCATCCTACCGTTTTCGTACGAGAACACGGAAGGCGAGCTCGGCTACATCGCCGACGGTATTCCGGAGACGGTCATCTTCCGGCTCTCGCAAGTGCCGGGCCTCAAGATTCGCTCCCTGAGCGCGGTCTCGGGATACCGGGAGCCGCGCCCCGATCTTCACAAGGTGGCCAGCGATCTCGACGTTGAGGCGGTGCTCACCGGAAAAGTCTTTTTGCGCAACCAGAATCTGGCTGTGGTGGTCGAACTCGTCGACGCCAAAGACAACACTACCATTTGGGGCCACGCGTACAGCAAGAAACTGAGTGACCTCCTGGCCATCCAGAAAGAGATCACCGAGGACATTCTGACCAACCTGCGCGCCGAGCTATCCGGCGAGGAGCAGCGAAAAGTCAAAAAGGGCGCCACGCTGAATTCTGACGCCTACCAAGCTTATCTAAAAGGGCGGTTCTTCGAGCGCAAGCGCGACGAAGTGAGTCTTCGCAAGGCGCTGGCCTACTATCGCCAGGCCGTTGCTCTGGACCCGGATTACGCGCTGGCCTATTCCGGTCTGGCCGATACCCGGTTCTTGCTGGGCGTCTACGGATTCGACGACCATCGGGAAGCTTATCGCCAGGCGACCATAGCCGCGGAACGCGCAATTCAGATCGACGACGAGATTGCAGAAGCCCACACCTCGTTGGGCCGGATGCTGATGAGCTCCTGGGAATTTTCAGGTGCGGAACGAGAGTACCGTCGAGCGCTCGAGCTCAACCCGAATTACGCGGAAGCGCACCATCTCTATGGCTATCTCCTGAGCGGGCTGGGGCGTCACGCTGAGGCGATCAACCAGGCACAGGCCGCGTTGGAGGCGGAACCCCTTTCGCCGGTGATGAACCGGGGGGTGGGAACCATGCACTTCCTGGCCAGAAAATACGAAGAGGCCGTCCGATTTTACCGTATTTGCCTGGAATTGAACCCGCGATCCGTGGGGGCTTTGTTCGACCTGACCGAGATATATTTCCACCTCAACCGTTTCGATGACTCCATGGCAATGGCTGAAGGGTTCTTGCGTGCTGCCGGCAATGACGCCCGCGCCGACTCCCTCAAATGGGTTTACGACCACCAGGGCTATCAGGCCGGACTTCTGCAGTTGACCAAATCGAACGACGCCTTGCTCAACAACCCGTACGCCCAGGCCATAGTGTGGGGCTTGGTGGGCGACAAGGAAGCGTGTCTGCGGTTGCTCGAAAAGGCCGTCCGCGAGCGTACGGCTCACATCTGGCTGAACGTGGAACCTGGGTTTGACAATGTGCGCAGCGACCCCCGTTTTGCCGCGCTGGTTAAAAAAATGTTCGGGGAACGAGAGGAATTGAAATGATCGACAAAACCATTCTCCATTACAAAATCACGGAAAAGCTCGGCGAGGGCGGCATGGGCGTGGTTTACAAAGCCGAGGACACCAAACTCAAACGCACGGTCG
>JBHHXT010000518.1:0-1718 GCA_046757165.1 bacterium
CGCGGTCTGTGATCGTACCTCGACATTTATGTCGAGAAGTTGCCCTTGAACCCGGCGACATAAATGTCGCATTACGGATCAGGTGAAAGCCTCTGCGAATTGTAGCCGACAACAACATCGTGCTCGTCGAGTCAGCCTTCAGCACCCTCGGCCAGGTGCGAGCCGTAGAAAAAGATGACATCAATCGCGAGCTGGTTGCGGAAGCAGACATGCTCCTGGTGCGCTCAGAGACGACCGTCAACGGTTCGCTGCTGGCAGGGAGCCGGGTTTGTTTCGTCGGTTCACCCACGAGCGGTTTCGACCACGTCGACCTGGATTATCTCGAAAAGAACAACATCCGGTTTGCTCATGCTGCCGGCTGCAACGCCCGGTCCGTGGCCGAGTATGTGCTCGCAGCCCTGCTGGCTTTCCAGGAACGCCACGACGGCGGGCTAAGGGGCAAGACGCTGGGGGTTGTGGGGGTGGGAAACATCGGCAGCAAAGTGGCGCAGATAGGCCGGGCGCTCGGCATGACCGTTCTCTGCAATGACCCGCCAAAAGCACAAGCCGCCTCCGACCCCTCTTACCTTGCCCTCGATGAGCTGATGGAGTGCGACTTTCTGACCTTGCATGTGCCCCTGACCCGCACCGGAGCGCACCCCACCTACCACCTGTTCGGCCCCGATCGGCTGGCGAAACTAAATCCGGGATGCGTTCTGATCAATACCTCCCGCGGCGGTGTGGTCCACACCGGAGCGCTCAAATCCGTGCTGCGGCAAGGCAAGGTGCGCGGCGCGATTCTGGACGTCTGGGAAGATGAGCCAAACATCGATGTCGAATTGCTGCACCTGGCGGACATCGCGACCCCCCACATTGCCGGATATTCATACGACGGCAAGGTGAGGGGCACACAAATGGTGTTTGAAGCGGCCCGGTCCTTCCTGGGCGTTTCTGCACCCTGGCAGCCCGGCTCAGACGATGCCATTGAACCTGCGCGGGTTCTTGACCTCTCAGACCAGGGCGAGCAGGAACTTCACGCCCGGGTGCAGCGCTTCTATGACATCCGGAGAGACGATCAGGATTTGCGCGCGATCGTTCACGTGCCCGAAGGAGAGAGGGGAGCCTATTTCTGGCATTTGAGGCGGGCATACCGGAAGCGGCGGGAGTTTTTGCCTCTCCACGGCGTAGGCAAGTTGTTCAGCATCTGACTTGCCTGCCGACCCAACCCGAACAAGCCCCGCTACAAACGCGGGATTTAACAACCGGAACCCAAAAATATTCCACACGGATATAAAACCCACACGGATTCCTTGATCAAAAAATTTTCCCTGTGGTTTTTTGATCTGCGTGGACCCAATTGGAAACCCTGCGAGCGGGAATTTGCTGAAAATTATCCACAAAGTTTTGTCGATGTTTGGGGTTAAGCGTCTGCGTGAAAATCCCAGTGCTCGAGCATTTCTCCTTGACATCCCTGCGCATATTTCCTACATTTCAAGAACGTCATATCACATCTCCCATCGACAGTGGACACAAGCGCACACGGCTGCGGGAGGAACTCGCCGTTTGGGGTGGCGCATCGGTAAACTTGCCACACGCCATGCGGCGGACAAGGACAGGCCGAACATGTCTGCGACACAAACCACCAAGCCAAAACGTGGAGTTGACCGTTGAAGCCGGGCCGTGGCAAAAAAGCCGAAACCGCATTCCGTACAACAAAACCGTCCGCATCCGGGACGATT
>JBHHXT010000519.1:0-1708 GCA_046757165.1 bacterium
CAACCTGGAGCGAGGAAGAATGCGAAAAAGTTGCAACAAGCAAGTCTGTTTGTCGGCTGCACTTCTAACGTTGCTGTTCTTGTTCACAGCGTGCTGGTCCGCAAGCACCGCTTTTGCGCAGAAAAGACCGAAATCTATCACCAAAGCCCCACCACGTGCGCGGGGGATAGGGCCATTTGACCGCCTCATCCTGCGCGGGGGCATCTTGATTGACGGCACAGGCGCACCACCGGCCGGCCCGGTCGATATCGTGGTCGAGAAGAACCGCATCGTGGAGGTGCGCAGCGTGGGCAATCCCGGCGTGCCCATCGACTCCTTACGCCGCCCGCTGGCAAAGACCGGCGACAAGGAGCTGAATGTGGAAGGCATGTACATTGTGCCGGGCTTCATCGACATGCACGGCCACATCGGTGGCGTTGCCCAGGGGACGCCAGCGGAATATGTGTTCAAGCTCTGGATGGGACACGGCATTACCACCATTCGGGATCCGGCCAGCGGCAACGGCCTCGATTGGGTGCTCGAGCACAAGCAGAAGAGCCGGGAAAACGCCATTACCGCGCCGCGTATCGAAGCGTACGTCGTGTTTGGCCGGGGCCATGATGGCCCGATCAGCACCCCGGCGCAGGCCCGCAAGTGGGTGGCCAAAGTCGCGCAGCAGGGAGCGGACGGATTGAAGATTTTCTCCATTCGTCCGGATATCATGCAGGCCACGCTCGATGAAGCCAAAAAGCAGGGTCTCCGTTCCGCCTCCCACCATCCACAGATGAGCGTTGCCCGGCAAAATGTTTTGCAGAGCGCCAGAATGGGGCTGACGACCATGGAGCACTGGTATGGTCTGCCGGAGGCGCTGTTCGAAGCGCGCACGGTGCAGGACTTCCCCCTCGATTACAATTACAACAACGAATACCACCGCTTTAGCCAGGCCGGACGACTGTGGCAGCAAGCGGCGCCACCCTTCAGCGAGCATTGGAACGCGGTCATGGATGAGCTGATTGCGCTGAACTTCACCATC
This sequence comes from bacterium, assembly GCA_046757165.1. GTDB lineage: Bacteria > Zhuqueibacterota > Zhuqueibacteria > Oceanimicrobiales > Oceanimicrobiaceae > JBHHXT01. Next base: position 1,013 of record JBHHXT010000519.1, read on the forward strand.
GATCCGACCCTGACGATCTACGAAGCCAGCCGGGATTTCATGCGCGAGAGGCGCGCCGACTGGCACGATGCGTACACCTTGCCCTCCCTGTGGACATTCTTCCGGCCAAGTCGCAAAGCCCACGGCTCCTACTGGTTCGCCTGGTCGACCGAGGATGAGGTGGCGTGGAAGCACAATTACCGGTTGTGGATGACTTTCCTGAACGAGTACAAAAATCGCGGCGGCCGGGTGACCACCGGTTCAGACGCCGGCTACATTTACAAGATTTACGGATTCGGCTATATCCGCGAGCTGGAATTGTTGCGCGAAGCCGGCTTTCACCCGCTGGAGGTGATTCGCTCCGCCACGCTCTACGGCGCGCAAGCGCTCGGCCGCGAGCATGAAATTGGCTCGGTCGAGGCTGGCAAGCTGGCCGACTTCGTCATTGTCGAAGAGAACCCGTTGAAAAACCTGAAGGTTTTGTACGGCACCGGCGCCATAAAGCTCGACGAAAACAATGAGCCCGTGCGCGTGGGCGGGGTCAAGTACACCATCAAAGACGGCATCATTTTCGATGCCAAAAGGTTGCTGGCGGACGTGCGCGAGATTGTCCGCGCGGCGAAAGAGAAGGAAGGGATCACAGAGCTGGTGCAGCCTGGATGGGCCGGAAAGGGCAATTGAGATTCAGTCTTGCGGAACCGGGGTTTTGCGGTTCTG
>JBHHXT010000520.1:0-1701 GCA_046757165.1 bacterium
CCTGAATCAGTGAGTTTACAATCGTAATTTGTTGTTTGATCTTTGACAATTAGCTGATTTTGTTCGTCTTTTCTGCTATTGTAGAGCCGCTTCGAATTTCACCCAAGGAGATTTTTTCGTGACGTTTCCGCGGTTCAACATCGAGCAGTCCGACACCGAATTTTACACATCCCAGTCCGGCGTGGCTCTGGTCGGCCTGGCGATCAACAAGTTCACCTCGTTGAACTCGCGGGTCGCCAAGGCGGCTCCCTGCAAGGGCGTTGCCACGGCCGATGTGCTGCGTTGCTATCTCGGCCTGCTCTGCCAGGGCAAGAGCGACTTCGAGGCGATCCGGCCTTTTTTCGAGGATGACGCGTTCTTCGCTGCGGCCCTCGGTGTCAATAAGGTCCCGTCCCCGGAGACCCTGCGTCAGCGAATGGATGCCGTGGCCGAGGCGACCATGCGGATTGTTGACTTCTGCACGGTGGAGTTTCTCAAAAAAGCCAAGGCCGAGTTCTCGAAGCTGGAAACCGGGCACATGCCGCTGGATCTGGACGTCTTCACCCAGGACAACTCCAACACCAAGAAAGAGGGGGCCTCCTGGACCTATCGCAAGTTCCACGGCTTCGCCCCGATTGCCGCCTGGTTGGGGCTGGAGGGGTGGTGTCTGGAGATCGAGCACCGTCCCGGGTCCCAGCATGCCCAGGAGGGATTTGTCCCTTTTTTGCTACGGGCGATCTATAAGAGCCGGCAATTAACCGAGGCGCCCCTGCTAGTGCGGCTGGACAGCGCCCACGATGCCATGGCAACTCTGGTGGCCCTCAAGGAAGAGAAGGTCGACTTCATCGTCAAGTGGAATCCCCGGGGGACCGACGTGCCGGCCAGAGCCAGCGAGGTCTTTGCCCACGGCAAGATGATCAAGCAGGACAAAAAAGGCCGTATTGCCATCATGACAGAAACTGTCGAGCGTTCCTTCAAGGATGAGGAGGGCAAAGACCAGACTCTCAAGGTTCGCCGTGTGCTGCGGGCCACGGAACGCTACTTCGAAAAAGACGGCACACCGCTGCTGGTCCCGGACATTGAAATCGAAGGCTGGTGGACCAGCCTGTCGGTCGCCAAGGACAAGGTGATTGAACTGTACAAGGGACATGCCCTGTGCGAGCAGTATCATTCCGAACTCAAAAGTGACATGGATCTTGAGCGGCTGCCGTCGGGCAAGTTCGCCACCAACACCCTGGTCATGCACTGTGCCGGGCTGGCCTACAACATTCTGCGCGCCGTGGGTCAGGTCGGCCTGATGACCGGCAAACAGCGACGGCGGGCCAAGCAGCGCCGCCGGCTCAAGACGGTGATTCAGGATCTGGTCTACTTCGCCGGGCGCTTCATCCGCCACGCGCACACCTTGACATTGCGCTTTAGTCGGCATGCGCATGATCAGTATGACGCGTTCAGCAGAACCTACCGACGGTTCGCTTATGGTTGACCGGGATCACGAAAACCAGGGCACTGAACAACCCCACCATCAGGATGGGGGCGGCATCGCTCACCCTGAGACAGGCACAGAGAAGGCGCAGCATGTAAAAATCAGCTGAATTGTCAAAGAACGGCTCCGTCAACCTGGGAAAATACCCCGGATGGACGGTGTGAGACTCAAAATGACGCGCGAAAAAGGTCTCGCGATAAAAAAACCAGAGGTGCGAACTACTACCTCACTGATTCAGG
>JBHHXT010000521.1:0-1669 GCA_046757165.1 bacterium
AATCGCTCACCCATTCTGTCACAGGATAAGTTAACAATTTGTTTCTTAGATTCAATAAAAATCACACCAGACGCACCTCATCTGCGTCCTGCTAGACGCGCAGAAATCGACAAAGTTATGCCGATAATTGCTGCCAAAAACGATTGATTCTAAGATCAACAATCTTTATGTTGTCGTTGGACATAATGACGGAGGTTTTCAAAAATGAGTGATCGAATTGAAAAAGATACACTTGGAGAGGTGAAAGTCCCATCTGACCGGTACTGGGGGGCACAGACGCAGCGTTCAAAGCAGAACTTCAAAATCGGCGGCCAGAAGATGCCACCGGAGATTATCCACGCATTTGCCATCCTCAAAAAGGCGGCCGCCCGGACAAACCAGGAGAGTGGCATTTTGCCGCCGGAAAAGGCAGAGGTCATCGCGCAAGTGTGCGACGAAATCCTGGCCGGCAAGCTCGATGACCACTTTCCGCTGGTCGTGTGGCAGACTGGCTCTGGCACGCAATCCAACATGAATGTCAATGAAGTCATCTCCAATCGAGCTATCGAGATTCTGGGGGGTGAGCTCGGTTCCAAAACACCCATTCATCCAAATGATGATGTCAACAAATCGCAGTCTTCAAACGATACCTTCCCCACGGCCATGCACATCGCAGCCTATACGGCCATTGTCGAGCAGACCTTGCCCAAAATGCAAGCGTTACAGGAGGTGCTCGCCGGTAAAGCAAAAGAGTTCATGCACGTGGTCAAGATCGGACGCACGCATCTGATGGATGCTACGCCCTTGACGCTGGGACAGGAGTTCTCCGGTTATGCCTCGCAGCTTGAGCATGGTCTGCAGGCTGTCAAGAACACCTTGCCCCATCTCTCTGAGCTGGCGTTAGGGGGTACCGCCGTTGGAACGGGCATCAACACGCCGCCGGGTTTTGCCCAAAAAGTGGCCGAAAAGATCGCAGACATGACCGGCCATCCTTTTGTCTCCGCACAAAACAAATTCGAATCCCTCGCCGCGCATGATGCCGTGGTCGAGGCCTCGGGCGGTTTGAAGACGGTTGCCGTCAGTTTGATGAAAATCGCCAACGACATTCGGCTGCTCGCTTCCGGGCCACGGTGTGGTATTGGCGAGCTCAACATCCCGGCCAACGAGCCCGGCTCTTCCATCATGCCTGGCAAAGTCAATCCGACCCAGGCGGAAGCCCTGACCATGGTTTGTGCCCAGGTCGTGGGCAATGATGTCGCGATCAACGTCGGCGGGATGAATGGCCACTTCGAGCTGAATGTGTTCAAGCCGATGATGATCTACAATCTGCTCATGTCCGCCCGGCTGATCGGGGACGCTTGCGACTCTTTCAACCGCAACTGCGTCGCTGGCATCACCCCGAATCAGGCAGCGATCCAGCGCAACCTGGAGAATTCACTGATGCTGGTGACGGCTTTGAATCCACACATCGGCTATGACAAAGCGGCCCGGGCCGCCAAGAAGGCACACGCCGAAGGCACGACCCTCAAGGAGGCCGTGGTTCGTCTCGGCTTTCTGACCGCGGAGGAATTCGATAACTATGTTGTGCCGGAGAAAATGGTCGGGGAGCTGCCAAAATCATGAAGGTCGGATCGTGCCGCGTCCTGGATTCATGGGATGATCTAGGCGCTTGGCGCCAGACATCGACAAA
>JBHHXT010000522.1:0-1657 GCA_046757165.1 bacterium
CCGGTATTTGTAGATATCATAGAGACCCAGTCCTCCGTCACGGGCAGAGGCAAAATAAGCCCACTCGCTATTGGCCGGCATACTGAGGTCCCAGTCATCGGAGGGAGAATTGAGCGGGGTCAGATTGATGGGCTCCGACCAGGCCGTCCACGAGGAATCGCTCAGGCGCGTGGTCTTGAAGAGGTCCATCCCGCCCTGACCGCCGTTGCCGTCCGAGGCAAAGTACAGGGTTCTGCCGTCCGCATGCAGGAAAGGCGTCCGGTCGGTTTTCGTGGTGTTGATCGTGGGGCCCAAATTGACGGGCTCACCCCACCCACTGTCGTTCTTCACCGTGACCCAAATGTCGATATTCTTGCCGGTTTCGCTCCAGCTCGTGGTGAACCCGGGCCGCCTGGAGGCAAAAAACAGCGTGCGACCGTCAGCCGAGAAGCAGATGTCCGCATCCCAGGCGGAGGAGTTGATCGGCTCTTCAACTTTCGTCAGACTGCTCCAGCGGTCGCCGAACCGGTGTGTCAGGTAGATGTCGCCGTCCTTGAACACAAACATTTGATTGTTGTCCGTCGAAATGGACTCCGGGCCCTCATTGCTGACGGCTGTACTCAAAGGATAGCCGGCACTCCTGGCCGGAGACCACTCAATACTGTCCAACTGTGAAACATAAATATCCTCATGGCCGTCGACTTCGCCAAGCAACGTGAGCAGCTCGAGCAGCTCCGATGGCTCCATGCTGGTGATTCTCTGCGTGATCTTCCGTTCCCGGGCCGCTTGTGACATTCTCATGAAGTCACCGTAGTTCACGCCGAGAAGCCGGTAGAACTTCAGCCGCGCCGATGGATCGGCGACCTTGCGACACAGATAGAGCGTCTTGCCATCGGTGGAAACGCGCGGACGGTATTCGGACAACGTGGAATTGATCGTCCGCCCCAGATTGAGCACCTTGCCCCACTCGACTTGCCCTGCACTGTCTGAGGCAGATTGCACAGTATCGCCCCCCTGGCTCTCAGCTTGCTGACCATAAACGCTGTGCCAGACCAGACCCTGAACAGAAAACAAAACCGCAGCCAGTACACTCCCCCAACGTAATTTGCGCCACATCAGAAACATAAACATGACAACCTCCATTCTTTACGTGACAAATTATGCCCCACCAAATATACGCCCTTCGTCATTCGTCATTCGTAATTCGCAATTCATCATTCGCAATTCAAGGCACCATCAGCAGCCCCTGGATCGTACTGCGCTCCACCCTCTCCTGCACGGGCAGGAACCCTCTTCGGGCAACAATGGTCTGCCATTTTTTGAAATAGAACCGCCTGAGGAGCTCGAGGTCTGACTGCCGCATCTTCCCATAAGGATTGATGGTCCAATCTCCTCGTTTGTTGATCCGGATTTGTTGCAAGAAATCTCCCCATGGCGAGCCGGCCAAATGGCCATTGCCGGCAAACATCTGCAGCAGGTTTTCTCTGACGGGTATTTTCATCAGGCGTTTCGCCAACTGGCGCTGGGAGTGCTGCTGCACCAGCCATGCCGCCAGGGCATAAGAGATGTCATAAGCTGGCGAGGCTTCCGGGATCGCCCAGAACCACAGGTTGGAAACGCCGCTCCGCACACCCGCCTGGCCGGAAACGGTCGCCCCGGCAGGCAGCGGACACACCCG
>JBHHXT010000523.1:0-1642 GCA_046757165.1 bacterium
ACCCGTTCGGCAATGTCGGATTGCACCTGGAAGATATCGGTGAGCACCGCGTTGTAACGGCCGGACCAGAGATGGGTATCGTCAGAGACGCGGATGAGCTGGGGCGTAACCCGCACCCGGCCCGTGCCGTCCGGGCTGTGATCCCAGCGCACCGTGCCCTCCAGGATGAACCCGACACCCAATTCTGCGCCGATTTGCTGCAGGGTTTTATCGGAATTCTTGTACTGGATGATGCTGGTACGAGAGATGACCCCGAGCGCACGAATGCCGGCGAGCCGGGAGATGATTTCCTCGGTGATGCCGTCCGCGAAATATTCTTGCTCAGGCGGGCCCAAATTCTCGAAAGGCAAAACCGCCAGCATCTTCCTTTGGGAGGTCGGCACTGTTTCACCCGGGGCGAAAAAGAAATACCCCACGACCGCCAGCATCAGAACGACAAGAACGATGCCAGTAAGAACAAAAGCTCTTACTCTCTTTTTCGACATTCTCGCTCTCGCGCCGGTTCTGGTCAGCGTCTTTTTTGACTCGGTCTCCTTTTGCAACCGGCGCAAGTCCACCATCAGCTCGTTCACTTGCTGATAACGATCGGATGGGTCTTTTTCGAGGCACTTGTTGATTGTTCTTTCAAGCTCCATCGGCACCCCGGTTCGCACGGCCGTTATTGGCTGCGGGTCTTCGTTCACGATCGAATAGACAATTGCCTGCTCGTAATCGCCCTCAAAAGGGTGCCGGCCCGTGAGCATCTCATAGAGCACCACGCCCAGTGCGAAGATGTCGCTGCGATGGTCGACCTGAGCGCCCTGTGCCTGCTCCGGCGACATGTAGGCCGCGGTGCCCAGGATGGTGCCTTCTTTGGTCAGCATGGTTCCACCAGCCAGCCTGGCCAGGCCAAAATCCAGCAGTTTTACCACGCCGTCAACGGTGATCATGACATTGGCTGGCTTGATATCACGATGCACAATCTCTTTGCCGTGCGCTTTCGCCAGCCCTTGCGCGATTTGAAGCGCAATGTCGATGGCCTGGTCAATTGGCTGCGGACCGCCCTCGATTATGCCCTCGAGGGTTTCCCCGTCGTAGTAGGCCATGACGATGAACATCTGCCCCCGACTCTCCTCATTTGTAACAGGATCAATGAGTGTCGGGGTCTGTTGCACTTCGTAAATCGTGCCAATGTTGGGATGGTCCAGGGCAGAAGCCGCTCGTGCTTCATGCATAAACCGCTTTTGGGCGTCTTTGTCACGAGTCAAATCTCGAGGCAGAAACTTGAGGGCTACCATGCGCAAGAGCCTGGTGTCTTCGGCTTTGTAGACCACGCCCATGCCGCCGCTGCCGAGTTTTTGCAGAATCTCGTAATGAGAAATCTTTTGGCCAATCATTGGTCTTATTTTTCAGTTTTTTTCAGTTACGACTGTTTTGCCTCCAAGAAACGCTGATTGAAAAGCAGAATAAGTGCTGCAAGCCCCGACTCTCCTATCGAGAATCTGATGATGAGTGTCGGGAGTCCCTATACATTTGTCACCTGCCTGGCCTTCATCAATTCTTTGATGAGCAAGACCCCGATGATCAAATGGGCAAATGAAGTTACCAAACCGAAAGCATAACCTGCGCTGCCATTCAACGCACTTAAATTGATTAACATAAA
>JBHHXT010000524.1:0-1641 GCA_046757165.1 bacterium
CGTGGCTGAATCAATTATTGGCTGCGACCGAAGCCTCCCAGGAAGTTATTCTACAAGCAACCGGGTTGGAAGGGAGTCCGTCTTCTGCTCCGGTTGCTCAGACGCGAACCCACCGTTTTGCTTTCATATCAAAACGCGGCAGCGTCCCGGCCGGGACCGGGGTAACCGGTAGGGTCAAGGCGAGCGCAGCCTTCAACGCTTTCTGGAGCCGAGCAACCCGTTTGGCGTCGGGCCCGTGGCCGGGCACGAGCTCCACAACAACCGTCAGCTCCTGCATTCCCCGAACCTTGCGCACTTCGACCCGATATTCCATCACCTCGTCAAAGGCTCGAATCACTTTTTCGACCGCGACAGGGTAGACATTGACCCCTCGTATCACGACCATGTCATCCAGGCGTCCGAGAATTCCGCCTTTTAGAGCGATCTCATGGCTGCCGCAGGCACACGGCCCGGGCGGTTGGGGTCTCACCAGGTCGCCGGTGCGATAGCGCAACAAGGGGGACCCCACGCGGCCGAGATTGGTCAGCACCAGCTCCCCCACGGTTCCCGGGGTGACCGGCTGGCCGGTTTCAGGCTCGATGACCTCGGCAATATACGAGGCCTCGATGACATGCAGGACGTCGCGCCGCTGCGGGCAGGCATAGGTGACGGAGCCGGTTTCGGTCATGCCGTGATGGTCGTAGACGCGCGCACCCGGCCAGAGCCGTTCTATGTGGCGTGTAATTTCAGGAACGCAACCGCCCGGTTCTCCGCCTGTGAAGATCGCCTTTACCCGAGCCTGTCCCAGATCCATGTTCTCTTCCCGGGCGACGCCGCCAAGCCGAATGGCATAGGTGGGTGTGCAGCAAAGACCGGTGACTTGATTCTCGAGAATCATCTTCAGGCGCGCGATGCTGCTCAGTCCGCCAGCGGGAAAGCAAAGGCAGCCGAGACTGAGGGCAGCTTCATACGCGAGCCAAAACCCGAGAAACGGACCGAACGAGAACGGGAACAACACACGGTCCCCGGGACCCAGTCCCGCGACCGCGAAGACCCTGACCTTATTCCGAACCATCCATGCCCAGCTTTCCGGCGTGTCGAGCCAGCGGATGGGGTGACCGGTAGTGCCGCTGGTCAGACTGAATCTCGTGTACTGTTCAACAGGGAACGTGAGCGTTGTGCCGTACGGAGGGCGAGCCTGCTGGTCTTCGACCAGGTCACGTTTGGTCGTGAACGGAAGGGTGCGCCGGAATGTTTGGTGTGTGGGAACAGCCGGATCGAGTCCGGCTGCTTGAAATTTGCTGGTGTAGAAACGGTTGCCAGGAACTATCGCAGAGAGCAGGGCTCGCAGTTTGGCGAGCTGGCCGGATTCAATCGCCTGTCGGCCGGGATGTGGGTCTGGGTTCATTGCTCTGGATCTTAATTTAAGTATCATAATCAAGGAATATGTGCCTCTTGGATTTCCTTCAGTAGAGCGGCCCAGGCTTTTCTGTGCTTAATTGAAGATTTTGCGGTGTCTAATTCTGGACCAATCTTACTAATGAAATCGACACGTCCATTCTCACCCAGTAAGATGAGAATCCCTCTGGAAAAATTCACGAGACTGGAAATGTATATGTTTTGGCCGCTGGTGAACTCTTGGATGATTTTCTTATCCATTTT
>JBHHXT010000525.1:0-1640 GCA_046757165.1 bacterium
TAATTCGTGAGGGCATTGAAGTTCAGCGCACAACAAGCGTTTGCTATGGGCTCGGCTACCGCGGATTTGTGTCGTTATACGCGATTGGTTAGCCGTAATTACTAACCTCAATGAAAGGAAATTCGCATGATTTCAGAAAAGAAACCGAATATTATCCCAACTCCTGACGGACCGTATCTGGTAAAAAACCTCGAGAATTTTGCCAATCAAAAGGGGCCGATCGAAACCAGGGAAACCCTGGCTCTCTGTCGATGCGGCGGCTCTGCGAACAAACCGTTTTGCGACGGGACACATGCAAAAATTGGATTTTCATCCTCTAAACTCGAGGGGCGCATTGAAGACAAGAGAGAGAACTACAAGGGGCAGAAAATTACGATTCACGATAACCGGGGTATTTGCGCTCATGCCGGCCGTTGCACCGACGGCCTGCCTGGGGTTTTCCGTTTGAGTGAAGAGCCGTGGATTCATCCGGATGCTGCGGGGGCTGACGAGATTATCGCGACCATTCAAAAGTGCCCGTCCGGAGCCATGAGTTACTCGATCGATGGCGTCGAACACCGCAACAGGGACGAGAAGCCGGCCATCTTTGTCGCGCCAAACGGCCCCTATGTTGTGTCCGGCGGACCGGAGCTTGTCGATACGCCGCGCGCAGAAGGCGCCTCAAAAGAGCATTTTACCCTGTGCCGTTGCGGCGGCTCCAGGAACAAACCCTTTTGTGATGGCACGCACTGGCATATTAAATTCAAAGATGACAAGAATTGAGCCGTCGCTCATTTCTTTTGAATTGAAAGGATGAAAATGAACACTGACTTTCCCGGCCGCGATATGGAGCTGACCCATATCCTGGTTGTGAGTGACATGGAGCCGTCACGGTCGTTCTATCGGGATGTACTCGGGGCGACGGTCATTCGAGAGTATTCAGGCACCTCCTGCGTTCTGAATTTTCAGGGGAGCTGGCTGCTCCTGGTCACCAGCGGTGAACCGACAAAGGACAAACCGGATGTTACATTCGCTCCTCCACGAGATCCTGATTTTGTTAGTCATGCCATGACCATCAGAGTACCGGATTGCCAGCAAGCATATGAAATACTAAAATCGCGCGGCGCGGAATTCCTTACACCGCCGGTGGATTGGGGTGCTGAAATTCGATGTTTCTTTCGCGATCCGGACGGGCATCTTCTGGAAATCAGCCAGGCGGGCTGACAGCGATGAACAAAAGCGAGCAAGCCGCTTCCCGGGATGCCATCGTCCACGCAACGAATCGGATGACGATCTGCCCATCCTGCTGGTCAACTTTATCGGCACGCTGGGTTACAGTATCATTCTGCCCTTTTTGATCATCCTGGTCATCAAACTCGGGGGCAATGAGGTGATGTACGGAACGATTGGGGCGACCTATTCGTTCTTTCAACTCATCGGCGCCCCGATATTGGGAAGGTGGTCGGATAGATTCGGCAGAAAAAAGATCCTCTTACTAAGCCAGGCCGGGACTTTCCTGGCCTGGCTCTTATTTATCATCGCCCTTCGTATCCCCATTACAACTTTGGCCCGGGTAGATTCTTCCATATTGGGAAGCTTCTTGCTAACACTCCCTCTCCTGGTCTTATTTGTTGCGAGAGCTCTGGATGGCATTACGGGGG
>JBHHXT010000526.1:0-1623 GCA_046757165.1 bacterium
CTGCAAAATCCGAGGGTGCTCAACTTCTTCCTGCAGATTGGAATCTGAGCCCCTACACAAGAATCAGATGATAGTTCACCGTAACCATACCCCCTTGTGGGGTATCATAGGAGAAGCGACCCACAAGGGGTCGAGGCTACAGGTCACTGTTACTATTGCACTTTCAAAATGCCAAATCAATAATGCACAGGCCCGAAGTGACGATTCAGTCACTCTAAGCAATCATAATCTTAGATATGGAGCGTAGCAATGAGAAAACTACTTATTTGGCTAACCCCGATCTTCCTGGTTGGACTCGTCGCTTGCGAAGATTTCGTGCAGGATGTCGACCCGCTGATCGACCAGGTGGAAGATGAGCGGTTAAACGATGCCGACCAGGTCGACTTCCAGACGAAAGGTGTGCTGCAAAGAATGTCGACGACCGCCAGCCGCATGGCCATGTACGCCGGCGGCCTGTCCGACGAGCTGATCTTTGATCAGGATCTCCCGCGCGCCACCTTCCCATCGTTCGCTGAAATCGACCGGGGAGAAATCAGTCTCGACAACAACTCAATTGACGGTTTAGCGACCAATCTCAACGAGGCCCGGTTCTTTGCCGACACTCTGGTCATTCGGGTCAACAACATCGAGGGGCTGGACCCGGAAGTCAAGAGAAGTGCCCTGTACACCAGCTATCTGGTGGGGGGGCTCATGCGGCAGTACCTGGCCAGCTACTGGGGACTGACCGAAACCGAACCGGGCGGCGTGATCAATGCCGGCCCGTTCATTCCCGCTTCTGACATGTACGGCCTGGCTCTGGAAAAATATCAGCTCGCACTGCAGCAAGCCGGGGATGAGCATGAGACAAAGGTGGTCAACACGCTCATCGCCAGAATCCACTTGCTCACCGGGAATTTCTCGGCCGCGGCCAGCGCAGCCGCCGGGGGCCTCGCCGCCGGCGACGAACCCTTTCTCGCCCTCCACAGCGTTGACTCAGAGAACGCCTATTTCTTTGGCGGCGGACATGGCCGGATTCAGTGGGTGGTCGATTTCCGCTTCAACGGCTATATCACAGAGGATCCGGCTGAGGCGGCACGCATTGCTCTCGAGGCGACGCAAGGCACCAGCGGCAACACCTGGTATTTCCAGAACGGTTTTCCTGACAGAGACTCGCCATTCCCGGTTGCGACCTGGCAGGAAAACACGCTCATCCTGGCTGAAACCGACCTGCGCGCCGGAGATTCCGGCACCGCTCTGACGAGAATCAATGAGCTGCGCGCATCATACGGTCTGGCAGCCCTGGCCTCCGTCGATCTGGATGGGCTTTATGTTGAACGGGACAAGACGTTGTTTTTGAGCGGAGCCCGTCTCCTGGACCAGCTGCGCTTCAACCGCTTTCATCTTGGCGCAGACAAGTGGCATCACCTGCCCATAACCGAGCGCGAGAGAAGCATCAATCCCAATCTCAATTAAACCTCACGCAGAGCAAAAACAAACAAAGGATGCGATCTCGTCCGGTCTTTGCGTGAGATTAACTGTCCCCCGTTTTTGAGGGACAGTTTCATTCAAGCCTGAGCCATAACCTTGCGAAGGTTTCCAAACCTTCGCAAAGTTATGCGCTAAGCTGAGCGGCCCCTGACCGGG
>JBHHXT010000527.1:0-1620 GCA_046757165.1 bacterium
TGAAGCGCTTCTTGTTCTCGTCATCCTGGCTCAAATGCGGCGGCAGAAACTTGAGTGCGACGAAACGGTCGAGTTTGGTGTCCTCGGCTTTGTAGACGGTGCCCATCCCGCCACGGCCTAGCTCTTCAAAAATCTTGTAGTGCAAAATCTGCTTCCTGATCATCATAAGCTTCCTTTTTTGCCTGCGGGATCCCGATCCGTCGGATGCCGCCTTCGCCGAGTTTTTCGAGGATTTTGTAGTGGGAAATGGTTTTGCCAATCATTTTCTCGAAGCTATTTCTTCATTCAACGGAATTGCATACTGTCTTAATCTTGTTTCATATTTTTCTTTTTCTCTCTTCACGATTTCTTGGAAACGCGGTTCAACACGCAGGGAATCGTATATTGGAAGGTTAACGAGCGGGAGATAGCTCAAGAGATAATAAAACTTGCCTTCCGTCTTACTGGCGTTATCAATGAAGTTAAGTGCATCATCTTTCCTTCCCAAAATCGCTAGGACACCACCCCAACTATTGACAAATAATGCTTGCTTACTTTTTCCTATGACTGCGTAATAAAAGCCTCGAATCGCTGACAATTCAGCTGATGCCATTCCAGGCGGTTGCGATTCTGCCAGCGTCAAAAGCTCATCGGCCTGTCTGTATTGCTGCTTGATGATTAGCGCAAAGGCATATCCATTTAGGTTATTCACATGATTTGGCTGAATTTTATAGGCTTTTTCAAAGACTTGCAAAGCACAGTCAAATTCGCCAATTAGCAGCAAGGTCCAACCCCGATTCGTAAGCGTATGTATGCTCAGTGGATCCAGTTCAAGAGCTTTAGAATAATACTCAGCAGCCTGTTGATAAAGTCCAAGGAACCAGTTAAAAACGCCGAACAGATGCAGGGCTGCCCCGTTGTTTGGGCTGAGCTTAAGTGCCGATCTCATGTAAGAAAAGGCTTTGTCATTCTTTCCTTCTCGCAAGAACCGTAACCCTAAAGCCGCATTGGTTTCAGGCAGTTCGGGGTTCAGTTTATATGCCTTTGCAGCGTACTCGTTTTCCTTTTCAAGGTATCGCCGGTCTCCGGTCACGATCCAGTGATTTTCAAACAGGTAGCCGAGTCCACTGTACCCCAATGCGTATTCAGGGTCGAGTTCAATGGCTTTTTGCGCCAAAGCCAACGCCTGTTGAAAATCCTTTTCTTCCTTGGTCATCAAATAGATGTTTTCAATGTAATGCCGAGCTTTCAAATGGTAATCATAGGCCTCGACGTTTCTGGGATAACCGGTGGCAACAGCTTTGCTGACCCGCTCGGAAAAGGTCACTTCAAGAGCTTTGGCGATGGACTGCGAAACATCATCCTGAATGGCGAAAATGTCCGTCAATTCCTGATCATAATCATCTGCCCAGAGGTGAAATCCTTCGTCAGCTTTGATAAGCTGGGCGGTTACACGAACCTGATTACCAGACTTGCGGACACTTCCCTCAAGAATGTATACCACATTCAACTCGTTGCTGATTTGACGGATATCTTTCTGACTTTTCTTGTACTGCATGACTGAGGTTCGGGCAATGACCAGCAGATCGGGAATCCGGCTCAGATTGGTGATGAGCTGCTCGGTCATGCCGTCGCAGAAAT
>JBHHXT010000528.1:0-1581 GCA_046757165.1 bacterium
CCCGCGGACGCGGTGAACGGGGCCAATGCCCTGCTGCACACGCTGCTGGAGCTGGCGACCGGCCTGGGGTAGGGAGATTCACTCGCAGAAACGGTATGGTGTTGCAGGCCGGCGGGCTTTGAATCACTGAGCCACTGAATCCACTGAGCACACTGAAGAACCTCAATCATCTCAGTGAATTCAGTGACATCAGCGCTTCAGTGATTCGAACTGGTGCCGCGAGTGAAGCGGCGTTCCCAGCTACGGCAACGCCCGCCGGCCTGGGGCTCGCACACCGGGAAGAACCACGGATCAGCAGAAAGCCGCGGATCGGGATGTGTGCCAATCCGCGGCTTTCTGCTGATCCGTGGTTCTCCTTGCCGGCCGGCGGGCGCTGTGGTAGAATGGGGCCAGGTACTGTCTTTGGCCGAGGACGCGCCATTGCGGAGGCCATCTGCTCTGATCGAGAGCACAAATGAGACGTACGATGGAAGGAGAACGGCAGTGCAAACCATTCAGATTCCCTTGAGTGAGGACGTATATCGTGCTTTGGACCGCCTGGCGCGGGAAAATGAGACCGATCCGGCCACCTTGATCCGCGTCCAGGTCGAGCGCCTGGCAGCCATGTACACCGGTGAAGGACTGACACCCGACCTGCGTGAGCATCTAGCGGCGAGCATTGGCAAGCATCGCAAGTTGCTGCAAAGGCTGGCCGAATGACAGTTTTTCTCTCGCTCGAGGATGCCCTTGAGATTCATCTTTGTCATGGCCATCGCAGAGAAAAAGATGCTCTTTGAGCAAATCGCAGTTTGGATTTCGGCTCACATTGCTGAGACGCCTTGAATTTCGCGCTTTCAGTTGGCGTCCGCACCGTGCGCAGCCGTGGGCAGCGAGACACGACCATGCGACTCGTCACACCGACTCAGATTGACCGCGTGGCCTGGGCCGGCACGCTGGAGCCACTGGGCGAGACCTTCAAGGACGACTACCCCCGACCCCGCGTGACCCTGGGCGAGCCGGCCTGGTGGCCTGCCGAACAGGCGCTGGAGAGCGAAACCGTTCGATTAGGAGCGCATGCATTTGCTGGGGGGGGAACCGCGCGTTGTTTCTCAGCCGGCGCCCGCACTCGCCCATCACGGTCTCGTTGTTCCGCCCCGACGCCGGCACCGCCACCGAGCCGGCGCCCTTCCAACCCCCGCTGGACGACCCCGACCTGGCCGACCTGCGCTGGTACCTGGAGATCTTTTCGACCTGGCCCACCGGACCGGACTACGAGCGCGCCGAGCGCATTGAGGCTAAGCTGGAGGATTGGGGCCGCGCCCTGCTGGAGAGCATCACCTCCGACCGCGATGCCGGCCGGCTGTGGCAGCAGTTCGCCGATGCCCACAACGCCGGCAAGCTGCTGACCATCGACGCCACCGACCCGCGCGTGCTGCGCCTGCCGTGGGAGCTGCTGGCCGACGAGGGCGGGCACATCTTTGCCCAGGGCATCGGCGTGCGCCGGCGCTTGCAGAAGACGACCGCAGCGCCGGTGGAACCCTTGGAGCTGCCGGTGCGGGTGCTGGTGGTGGTCTCGCGGCCCGACGACGCCGGCTTCATCGA
>JBHHXT010000529.1:0-1576 GCA_046757165.1 bacterium
GCGTCGATGGCTTCCTGTGGACGGTTGAGCGCTATTAGGTTTCCTCCCCATGCGAGGTACATAGCGGATCCGGGAACCAGCCTTGCCGCCTCCCGGGCTGCGTTTAGTTCACCAATCCTATCACACCTGAAGTGCGCCTGCAGCCAATCCAAATTATAACGCTCGTATGGCACCAGTTGGCCGCGAAACTTATTTAAGACTTGTGCGAGCGAATCTGTAATCTGGACATGGAACTGAAGCTTTCTTTCCTGCAAATAATAGGCGCCGGTGACAACCGTACCGGCCCCGGTCTTTGTTGCTAACTCATGAATCAAATTCGTGTTCTCGAGTCCATCTGAAGTTGTTTTAGCCAGCGGCAGGGGAACCATTTCCACCAGACCGGTTTGAGCCAGTCCCTGGGTGATCCAGTCCGCCGCCATTTGCCCAGGTGGTCGAGGGATTCATCCCCGGTTCTGTTTTCGAACACCGCCACCACGACGCGATTTTGAACCAGCGTCGATTTTTTCTCAGGTAAGAACAAAAGGGTCACTATGGTCAAAGCCATCACTGCCAGCACGGCAAAGATGGCGATTCCGAATTTGCGAGTCGTGAAAAGTCTTCTCGAGGATGGCCGGCTTGCCTGGAGCTTTACCCGCATCTCTTTTCAGGCGCTTCAAATCGATCCGCGTGTCGCTGATGGACTGGTAGCGTTCCTCCGGAGTTTTTTCCAACGCCCGGTTGAGCACATGCAAAAATTCAGAGGAGAGGTCGGGCCGATGCTTCAGAGCAGGCTCCGGCTCTTCGTGCATGATGGCGTACATCACGGCAGCTTCATAATCGCCGCTGAAAGGCAGGTGTCCTGTGAGCATTTCATACAAGACCACGCCAAAGGAGAAAATGTCTGAGCGGGCATCCACAGCGCTGCCCTGAAGCTGCTCGGGTGACATGTAGGCCAGCGTGCCCACCGTACTGGAACGCTTAGTCAGTTTAAGCGACCCCTTGAGTTTGGCCAGCCCGAAGTCCATGACTTTGCCTGGTCTTTGCTGTTCACCATGATATTCTCGGATTTGATGTCGCGGTGCACGATGCCTTTGCTGTGGGCTTCCTGCAGCGCCTCGGCGATTTGGAGGGCGTAGTCTAAAACCTTGCGAAGGTTCAAAACCTTCGCAAGGTTGCGACACTCTCCCCATCTCGGGCGCCCACAAGGGGCGCCCCTACGATTTCATTCAATGTCTTGCCGTCCACATATTCCATGATGATGAATTGCTGGCCATCGTGTTCCTGGATATCATGGATCACGCACACATTGGGATGATTGATCGCCGAGGCCGCTTTGGCTTCTTGTAGAAGGCGCGCTTTTTCGGTGTCGCTGGCGGTCAGTTGCTGCGGCAGAAACTTCAGTGCCACAATGCGGTCCAGCTTTGTGTCCTGAGCTTTGTAGACCACGCCCATGCCACCACGGCCCAACTCTTCCAAAATCTTATACTGTGAAATCAGCTTCCCAATCATGATAAATTTCCCCCCTTCCCTTTTTTGCCCGGGGGACAGAGCTTGTCCCGTTTGGATTTGAACGGAATGCCGCCCTGCCCGACTTGCT
>JBHHXT010000530.1:0-1574 GCA_046757165.1 bacterium
AGATGTTCGGGTGGTCGAGCGCCGAAGCGGTTTTGGCTTCATGGATGAAACGCTGTTTTTCCTCGTCGTCGGCAAGATGCAGCGGCAGAAATTTCAAAGCCACGAAGCGGTCGAGCTTGGTATCCCGGGCTTTGTAGACGACGCCCATACCGCCGGTGCCGATTTTTTCGAGGATTTTATAGTGGGAGATGGTTTTGCCGATCATTTTGAACCTCCGGGTATTTACATAAATCTCTTTAAGCTCTGGTTGAGAATGAAACAAGACCAATAAAGCATTTTGTGTGTTGACTTACAAGAATTAGTTTGTTATACTATTCTATTCTGTAAAACAATAAATCAAGGATAATACGAAATGCCTGTCGTAACCATTTCTTCCAAAGGCCAACTTGTCATTCCCGCCAAAATCAGGAAGGCACTGGGAATCGAGTCAAACAGCAAGGTGCGGGTAACTCTATCTGAGGACAAAACCATGCTCCTGATCGAGCCACTACCTGACAACCCAATTGAAGCTTTGACCGGAATTTTCGAAAATCACTCCAGCTCATTGGCAAATGAACTCCTGCAAGAGAGGAAAAAGGACCTTGGCCACGAAGAAACCTAAGCTTCTGGACTCCTTTGCCGTTCTCAGGTGGACCCAAAAAGAGAAAGGTTGGGAGCGCATCAAAGCGCTCTTAGAAAGCGCCGAAACGGGCGGTCAATCCCTCATCATGAGCCAAATGAATGTGTGCGAAGTTTATTACAAGTCTATCCGAGTCATTGGCCCGGCCAAAGCACGCAAGTTTCTTGAAGCATTTTATTTGCTACCCATTGCCATTGTTCACCCTTCGGACGAGCTCATCTGGAAAGCTGCAGAGATAAAGGCCGACCATCCTATCTCACTGGCAGACTGCTTTGCCATCGCAACCGCATTGCAGCACGACGCTACGATTATCACGGGCGACCCGGAATTCCAGCTTGTCCAGCATCTGGTTGAGATTGAGTGGCTCTCATCAATCACTTAACCGAAATATCCTTCAACCGCGCCAGCCGCTTTTTCGCCTCGATCAAATCCGGCAAATCCGAATCCGCGTCTCTCCAGAGGTCGAGAAATTTTTCGGTGTTCTCGATGGCGCGCTGCTTGTCGCCTTTCTTCTCATAGATTTTACCGAGCAGATGAAACGTTCGCGCATAGACGGCAGCACGCAAACTACTGTAATAGATTTCATCCCAATGGTTAGGGGCAATCTTCAAGGTTCTTCGCGCTGCCTGAATCGCGAGGTCATTTTGGCCCCCTTCAAAATAGCAAAGCGCTAAATTGTAGCTCTCCGCAGGTCCAGGTGTCTTTTCTGATAAGAATTTGAAATCACCTATTGCAGCCTCCAGGTTCCCGGCGGCCTTTTGTTTATGTCCATTCACGACCCGGTCCCAAAAGGGGAATATGGTCAGGTGTTTCCCCAAATCAGTTGCCTTGTCATATTCACCAATAAGTGCGTATGTTTTAAACAGAGCATGATAGAACTGCCAAGCAGCAACATTTTGATGGGTTAATCCTTTTTGAATGGCTTTCCTTGCGCCCTCTATATCGTTCAAGCCAA
>JBHHXT010000531.1:0-1526 GCA_046757165.1 bacterium
CCATCGATCTCATCCGCTTGAGATTGAACCGAGCGCCAATAATCTGGATAGTGGTACCACTGTGCCTCGAGCTCCTCAACCTCTTTGCCCTGTTGCTCGACCCAGGTAAAATACTTGAGATTGTGAATCCGTTTGCGTTCCGGGTAGGTGAGCTCCAGCATCGCATCTGTTTTGATCCCGAGCAGGTCGCGGTGGTAATCGCGAATCGCATCTTCTCTGCTGTACTCACCATGTTCTTCATGCAGCTCAGCCAGCCGGCTCAGGTACAACTCCATCGAGTCTGTAAAAATGGTAAAGACAAAATCCCGCTCTGTCAATTCAAAGTAGCGGGCAAATTTGATGGCGGCCAGGAGATTGCTGACGCCGGAGATGCCGAGCAGCGGCAGATTCTCCATAAACTTGTCCGACAGCCCCAGGCTGGCCAACACCTCCAGCCCGTTCGGCTCGTTGAAGAGGCGAATCAGGTTGATACAGGATTGGTCATCGACCGCGATGACGACATCCGTGTTGCGGACGTTGTGAATCCACGGCACATGCTTGTCACCGATGCCCTCGATACGGTGGCCCCCAAAACCGTTTTGCAGCAAGGTTGGGCATTGCAACGCCTCGGCAGCAGCGATTTTGCTGTTCGGGTAAGCTTGCTTCAGGTAGTCGCCAGAGGCAATCGTGCCCGCGGAGCCGGTGGAGCTGACCATGCCGGCAAACCGGTCCCCCGGCTTCATCGTGGTTTGTAGCACCTCCTCGATGGCGCGGCCGGTGACGTGGTAGTGCCACAAGTAGTTGCCAAACTCCTCGAACTGGTTGAAGATGACGACATCTTCCCGCGTCTGTCGCAGCTCCCAGCACTTGTCGTAAATCTCCTTGACATTGGACTCGCAGCCGGGCGTGGCGATCACTTCACCGGCCACGGTTTCGAGCCATTCAAAGCGCTCTTTGCTCATTTCCTCTGGCAGAATGGCGATGGATTCACAGCCGAGCAGCGCGGAGTTGTAGGCGCCGCCGCGACAGTAGTTTCCGGTCGAAGGCCATACGGCTTTGTGCCGTGAAGGCTCGAATTGCCCGGTGACCAGTCTCGGCACCAGGCAGGCAAAGCTGGCCCCGACTTTATGTGCGCCAGTGGGGAACCACTTGCCGACCAGGCCAAAGATTCTGGCCTTCACGCCCGTCAACTGCGACGGAATCTCGAGGAAGTTGACGCCGTGAAACTGACCGCCCTGGTCTCGCGGTTCATTCTTCCAGGTGATGCGAAAAAGGTTCAACGGATTGACCTCCCACAGGCCCACCTGCAGCAATTTCTTTCTGATTTCAGGTGAGCTCGTATCAGGCGAAATCATCTCGCCGAAAGTCGGGATGATGATCTTGCGCTCACGGGCGCGCTGAATGGTTTGTTTGAGGTGGTCTGCATGAATTGTTAGATCGATCATTTGTGTTCCTTGTTTTTTTGAACGTGAGACGTGAGACGTGAGACGTGCCCCACCCCACCGATGGCGGAGTTGGGTGGGCACGTTTTCCGTTTCACGTCTGCC